>CAVJWR010000033.1:7943-29854 GCA_963653155.1 Limosilactobacillus gorillae | reverse complement strand
CCCCCCCCCCCCCCCCCCCATTAAAAATGGACGCTTGGGTTGCCCGATACGACTTGTTCTGAAGAAACAGTGCTTTCATTGTTTGCCCTTTCATTGTCTGATCTTGAAGATCGTTTATCGACATGCGTAAATATATACCACATCGCAAATCAGATGACAATTCCCTCACATGAGTGACTGCTTATAGGAAGTTTAGGCTAAGATGAATACCTCGCCCTATCCCCGTAGACACCCTATTGGACAAACAAGAATTCCATCATCATTTCTATAGGCAAAATCTCCGTCAGCCGTCAGAACCATCTTGAAGCTCGGTTGCGGCATTTTCGTCGCATCGATCTTGTCTGACAATGTCTTCAGCGATTTGCAGCCTTTTGCAATCAAGGCATCTCCGCCAGTCTTCACCTCAATCAATCCGTATTTCCCGTTTTCAAGGCGCATCACCGCATCACATTCAAGGCCGCTTTTGTCATGATAATGGTAAAGCCGTCCACCCAGTTGCTCAGCATACGTACGCAAATCGCGAATCGCCAACGTCTCGAAAAACAGTCCAAATGTCGGAAGATCGCCCAAAAGCTCGTCCGAACCAATTCCAAGCGCGGCAGCCGCAATTGACGGATCGGTAAAATACCGCGTCGCGGTTGTCCTGATCGGAGTCTTGCACCTCAGGTTCGGGCACCACGCCTCAAGATCCTCCGTCACGAAGATTTTCGTCAATGCCTTGAGGTATGAATAGACAGTGTCTTCCGTCAATGACGCAACGTCATTCGCCATGACATCCTTACAGATGACCGACGCAGAAGACTGGGTACCCTGAAGTCGCGCAAGGCTTTTAATGACGCCGCGAACGCGCAGGGGATCCCTAAGAGTGTCATCTACACGTGAGATATCCGTCTCGCAAATCGCCTCGAAATACTCTCTGGCAGGTCCTCTGGCCATTTGCCCCCGCAATCCAATCGCTCCGGGCCAACCACCGCGACAGATCAGGTCCGAGATATCTTCAAGTTCAAGTTTGCTCGAAGCCCCGGAAACGTCAATCCCTTTGAACAAGTCCGAGAACGACACAGAACCATTCGCATCGCCACTTTCCCAAAGCGTCATCGGGCGCATCGTCAATCGCGCAATGCGCCCCGTCCCCGTATGACGGATGGTTCTCCTTGCGTCTTCCTCATCCACTTGTGGAGGCACGGCACTCCCTGTCAGGATGAACATTCCGCGCTCTCCAATCTCATCTACAAGCGACCGAACGGCATCCCAAAGCGAAGGTACTTCCTGCCACTCATCAATCAACAGCGGATACGTGCCAGCAAGCAACCTGTCAGGGCGTTGCTGCGCCAACTGACGATTAGCCGCACCTCGTTTGGAATCAGCCAACAAAACCGTTGTTCTGGCGATCTGCCGCGCAGTCGTTGTCTTCCCGCACCACTTGGCACCCCGCACCAGTACAGCCCCCATGTAAGAAAGCTTTTCAAGCAACAGTGAATCTGCAATTCTTTTACGATATTTCTTCATAACGGCGGATATTATATCAGATCCTAATGCATCCAACACCTGCATTAGGTAATTTGGCGCAAAATCATTAGGTAATTTGGCGCGGAATCATTAGGTAATTTGGCGCAAGACACCCCAATACAAAACCACGAGCGTTTCCCTTAAAACCTAAAAATCGCAGTTGAAATTCATTAGCATCTCATTCGGCCACCGAATGTGAACAATGTCTCGTGTACCTCATCAAATGACCGAAACGGGATAGGGTGGAATCACAGCGATTGCGGACGGAACAAGCCCGCACCTCCCGAAAACGGCAAATATTTGCGGTTTCACGAAAATACGGGAGGGGCACGCTTGTCGTGTCCGAGGGGTTGCAAGTGCCTCAACGGTCATGCGAGACATGCGCCATGCGATTTCAGGGTCGCCTGAAGCTTGGCGATGCCAAGATCGCGCGGACGAACATTGCCCAAGGCCGAAAGTGCCGCCGCCGTGCCAGCCGCCTCGCCCGTCACGAAGCATGGACAGATGAGGCGGAACGTATCGATCGTATCTGGTGCGCCTACGCAACGCCCGGCGCAAAGCAGGTTGTCGATCCCTTTCGGCAACAGCTGGCCATACGGCACGTACAACGGCTCGTAATACGGCAGATCCGCGCCGCATATTCCTACGACGTCATCTGGCCGCTTCCCTAATCGGAACGCCGCTCGGTCAACGATCTTCTCCGCCTCGATGAGCCGCGTAGCGCGCGGACCGATCTGCGAACAGGTTGACGCAACGAACACTTTCTCCCATCCCGGCGTCTTGCGCATCCGCTCGACCTGTTCCCAAGATTCCTTGCGGGAAACGATCTCCGCCTGCGTCAGATCGCCGACATCAAGCCCATTCCCCTTGGGTCCGAGCGAATAGTTGCCCCACCACATCGCCTCGTTCGCCTCATTCCCGCGCAATATCCACTTGCCGGGAAGAGGCTTGCCGTCCGCATCTTTCGGCAATGCTTTGGCGGAAATGCGATCCACATTCCCAAGCCGAAGCACATAGCCAATCGCATGCGTGATCTGCCGATAGTTGCCGCCAGCCTGAAAGAGCACGTCGGCATCGCCGGAGCAATCGACAACCTGCTTGGCGAGAATCGCCTGAAACCCCTGCTTGGAGGCAAATACCGCACCGCGAAGGGAATTCCCATCCTGTATCGTATCAACGCACCACGAGTGGAAGAACATCTTCACGCCGGCTTCTTCAATCATGCGGTCCATCAGGTACTTGGCACCCTCCGGATCAACCGTTGGCTGCCAATGGGCTTCACTTTCCGGTCGCGCATTCGCCCGCGCAACATGGTCTCCCATGGCAACGGCTCGTCGCATGAATTCTTCGCAAATGCCACGAGTGACGAGCCGATACTTGCCGTCCTTTCGCACGGACGTCGCCATCATGAGAAGCACCATTCCGTTCGTGAAAAGTCCGCCCAGTGAACCGTAGCGCTCGACGAGCGTCGTCTTCGCCCCTGTCCGCGCAGCCGCGAGCGCGGCGGCGAAACCAGCGGGGCCTCCACCGATGACCAGAACATCCGTCTCATGCAAGATCGGGACCTTACGTGCCGGTGCCACTACCTCGCCATTGACCACCTGGCAGCTTGGGCCATCGGTCATCGTCGGCTCCAGCGGGAAAATGTACTTGCCATAGTATGTCTTGCGCGGATCGCCGCAACTGCCAGGCGGAAGTTTGCGGCTGTCGGCGACAAACTCGTCTCCGAAAACCTGTCCAGAGGCCGCCGCAAGCCCACCGAGGCCAAGACGACGGAGAAAGGCACGTTTCGTCAGATTCATTTCCATTTTGCCACCTCTCTTCCATTTACTTCCACTGTGCGCCATCCGCCGGACACGTCAGGCGCAAGCCAAGCAGATACGAAGCATCGGTATCTTTCCAGTAAGTGGGACCGCGTTTGGCTGAGCGCGACGTATTCGGATTGTCGAGAAAGCTCGCCATGCCGCGAGTGGCGCGCGCATCCGTAGCCGATGCGCCTATGGCTCCAGACGAGCCACCGTCCGGATCGATGAGCGGTTCGGCGGCTCCATTGACGTTGATGTCTGCCACCGCCCAATCGAGGCAATGCTCGTAGACATTGCCGTACAGGTCATAGAGGCCATAGGCATTCGGATTCTTCATCCCTACCGGGTGCGGCTGTTTAACTCCGTCGACGATACTGTTGTCACTAGACCATCCGAGTTCAAGGGCATAGTATTTGACGTCACTTTCGGTCGCCGGTGAACGTCCGCTGTACAAAACCGATGTGCCGTTTGCGCGACAGGCAAATTCCCACTGCGCCTCGGTCGGTATATCGAAATCAATGCCGAAGCGAGTGCGCATCCTGCCGCAGAAGCTGTTCGGCGAGACGAGGTGTCTGTAGGAGTTTGTCGGCCAGTTAACGCATTCACCGTCCGTCCCCTGCTCCGTACGTCCGCCGCGCACCATCGCATATGAGACCCTTTCGACAGGACACTGCGCGGCATTCTCGACTGACGTGTACTTGCTCGGATTGGTTCCGCAGATCAGCTCATACTGCGCCTGCGTGACGGGATAGACGCCGATGAAGTAGTCTTCGGTCAGCTTCACGCGATACTGGTTCTCAAGCATGCCCGATGTCGCGCGGCCTGGCTCCCCTTCTGGTGAGCCAATCGTCCACTCGATGCCTTTCGCCGGCACCTTGCGCATCACGAGCTTTGTCGTCTTGTATGCGACATCGTTCGTCATCGCCGTCCAGATCAAGACATCCGAAAGCGGAGTCTCGTAGGACTTGCCGTTGCGGTCGCGGAACGCGCCGTAGTCCGTCAGGTATTCGCCCATCTTCCCGTTATAGAAGTCGGCCCGCGTCACGTCGCGGCACGTTCCAGCCTCAAGATCGAACACCTTGTAGATGACCTCCGCCGTGCTCGCGACTGACGGCACCGCCTCCAGCTCGACGTGTAGCTTCTTGATGCGAACAGGATCCGGCCCAAACAACTTCTCAACATCGACTCTGATTTCCCCAAGTCCGCTTTCGGCAATGCCATAGATGTCGCCTGTCAGCGCCGCCGCCACCTGAGTTGCGTCAACTTCCTGTCCGTCACGTGACAGCCGCACCTTCAAATCTACGTTCTCCGTGACATCCACTATCCGATACTCGATTTTCACGGCGGTCTCCCACGGCCACTGCTGCCGCACGATGATTCGATCGACCTGTGCCGCCGAAACGAAACCAGTCAGAAGCGCGAACATTCCGCACACATTGATTTTCATTGACGCTTTCCTCCCTTTCACGTTTACTTCCATTGTGCGTCATCCGCCGGACACGTCAGACGCAAACCGATCAGGTAAGTCGAGTCAGTGTCCTTCCAGTAAGTATCCCCACGCTTGGCCGAACGCGACAGTTTCGCATTACCGAGAAAACTCGCCATGCCGCGAGTGGCGCGTGCATCCGTGCCAGCCGCCGCATTCGCTCCAATGGATCCATCCGAACCGCCGTCCGGATCAATGAGCGGTTCGGCGGCTCCGTTGACGTTGATATCTGCCACAGCCCAGTCAAGGCAGTGCTCGTAGACGTTGCCGTACATGTCGTACAGACCCCAAGCGTTCGGGTTCTTAAGCCCGACAGGGTGCGGCTGGTTCACTCCGTCGACAGCACTGTTATCCTTCGACCAACCAAGTTCAAGCGCATAGTAAGCTACGTCGTTCTCGCTCGTCGGCGAACGGCCACTGTAGAGAACCGACGTGCCGTTTGCGCGACAGGCAAATTCCCACTGCGCCTCGGTCGGTATATCGAAGTCGATGCCAAAGCGAGTGCGCATCTTGCCGCAGAAGCTGTTCGGCGAGACAAGGTGCTTGTAGGAATTCATCGGCCAGTTCACGTATTCGCCATCTGTCCCCTGCTCTGTACGCTTACCACGTACCGTTGTGTAAGCGACCTGCTCGACTGGACACTGCGCAGCATCTTCGATTTCCTTGAACTTGCTCGGATTGGATCCGTAGATCAGTTCATACTGCGCCTGCGTGACTGGATAGACGCCGATGAAGTAGTCTTCGGTCAGCTTCACCCGATACTGGTTCTCAAGCATGCCCGATGTCGCACGACCAGGCTCCCCTTCTGGCGAACCTATCGTCCACTCGACATTTTTCGCCGGCACCTTGCGCATCACTAGCTTCGTCGTCTTGTATGCGGCATCGTTCGTCATCGCCGTCCAAATCAGAACATCCGAAAGCGGAGTCTCATAGGACTTGCCGTTACGGTCGTGGAACGCACCATAATCCATCAGGTACTCGCCCATCTTCCCGTTGTAGAAGTCAGCCCGCGTCACGTCACGGCACGTTCCCGTCTCTAGATCGAATATCTTGTAGATGACTTCCATTGTGCTCGCGGCTGACGGCACCGCCTCCAGCTCAACCTTGAACCGAGCCAGTGAGTCGCGGTCGGATCCGAATGCGAGAACGGGATCAATGATGAAGCTGCCTGTCGTCTTTGTCACACCATAGATATCGCCTCTGAGCGAACTGCCAAGCGCAGGCTGGGCCAGTTCCGTCTCGCCGTTGTAGCAACGGACACGCAAATCTATTGGCTCGGCGACAGATGCGCCTGAGAGCGTGTAGGATACCTGAACATTCCGCGACCAAGGCCACAACTGACGCACCATGACGCTCGTTACATCTACGGCAATCGCCAAACCAATCGGACTGATCGCCAGACTCAGCGACAAGCACATTTTCATGATATTCATTTCATTCCTCCTTCTTACCGAGCCACGATAACGAAACCCATGAATCCGCCGAACAGGGTTGCCGTGTAGATTTCCTCATCAAGACGTAACTGGGCCTCGACTGTCTGATCCGACTTCAGGGACAACCCGTACCACCCTTGTACGCCATCAAGCCCAGTCTCGACATCAGTGTCTCCGATCCGTAGGCTCTTGCTGCCAAACGGAACCGGCAACACGGCCTTTCCTTCGACACGTCCCCACCGACGTCCACCGCCTGGCAGAAGACATCTCGCATCCGCAGCATTCCCATAAGCGGCACCGACAACGCACCCGACAGTCGCAGTCTGAACCGTTCCATCATCAAACGTAAGCGTCAGCCGATAGACGTTCTCTTCTCGTTCGGCAGACGGCGTGGGCAGATCGTCAAGCGTAATCTGTTCGGATTCTGTCTGAACACGACGCTCGTAACCGGCACCGACAATCGTCAACTCGGCCGATTTTGCGCCATCCGGGTAGACGATGGGCAACGTCATCGACGGCCCAAACATCGTTCGCCAGAATGAACTTTCGTCCGGACGCATGAAGACAAAGGTCTCTTCGCTCGCCATCCCTGCGGAAAACGCAGGAAGAATCGATAAGGCCACGCCAGCTGCCGCCAAAATGCCCACAATTCTGCTCATTTCCTATCTCCCTTCATTTATTTTCGCTTCGTAGATCATTCGTATGAAACACGCACGTTTCGCAAGTCCCCACGGAAAAGGCCACCCGACTTGCGACCACCGAACCATGCCGCCGTACCTACGCGGCCTGGACATACACACGGACGGCATCCGTCGCTTTCGCCGTTGAGTACGAGTTCCACGGTATCAACACGCCAAATGAGTTCAACGCGATTCCATTCTCCGCCACGCACACGCCCTTTAGCGACAATAGGCGTATCGTCATTGTAGGTGCCGCACAAAGACCCCTTCAGGATCCCCTTCTCCATCTTCAGGAAACCAACGGGACCATAGATATTGGACGTGCCTGTCGCAAAAATGACCTGAGATGCGTTCGCATCTTCGGGCCTAAACTCGAACGTCAGGCGGTAGGCGGCATAGCGCGGAATCACTCCCCACGGCATGGCGAAATACTGGCCGTCGCGACTGAAGTGCAGGATGTCCGTGCCGGATTCCGTACGATGCTCCGGCGCGAGCGACCACGGCTGACGATAGAACTCAGGATGTCCGTGATAGAACGATGATCCGCCACGATTGCGACGAACGGCAACGAACGGGATCACCCCCATCACACCATCATAGAGCAAGGAGCCCCCCGCCTTGGCGATAACGCCGTTGCGCCCAGAGAAATCCCATGAGAGGTCTGGCAGTTGATGCGCCCCCAGCGAAATCTCTACCGCCGATTTCTTCATTGCGGAATAGACACGACATAGCCGTTCCGCACCGCGCTCCCCCAAGACGACAGGCTCTGAGCGGAACATCTTGCCGGACTTGGTGACGAGATACGCCGAGACAACCGACACAGGCAGGTCAGTGCGAACAAGCGCATCCGCCGAGACCGCATTCGTTCCCGCCGCAGGACCGTATTCGTTGAATCCGTAGAACCGCGCGACGGCAAAGGTAAAGTTGCTCGGCCCCGCCGCCGCCCATCCATCGTTCTGAACGACATCACCGAGGCGCACCGTCAGATTGGTGATCGTCGGCCATTCAAGCGAAAGGACGGCATTGGGCGTTTCCTCGCGAGACAGGCGCAGATACGTATCCGGCGTATAGTGGGCTTCATCATGAACCGTGGCCGACAATCCGCGTACAGTCTTGTCGGCGATGCGCCACGCCGCATTCGTCACCCCATTTACCGTCAGGCGAGGAAATATCCCGCGCGCATGCAGCTCCCTTGTCCACCCACGAAGGAAGGTTGTAATGGAGAAAACGTCCTCCGTCTCCGTCGAGCGGAAATCGTCAAATTCGGCACCCTTCGAATAGACGTGCTGTCCATTGACATCCAGCTCCACGCGATCAATCTCTTCGGCACTCGCGGCAGAGATGTGCGCAGAATAAACGCCTTGGTCAGCCGTCTCACGGATGGCAAGCGTACACGTCGCCCCGGGCGCCAAATCCCGGATAGGCATCGTCATCCACTTATGATCCCACGAGGCGATCGGACGGAGATCGAACGGCGTGAAGCCTCGGTATGTCCGGGCGATGCCGTCTTTCACGACCGTCAACTCCGGCACGAGCGTCGCATAAGCACACCAGTCTTCACTGGCGGCACGGAATCGCCGTTCGTCCATCTTCGAGAGGTCGAGACCGTCCGCCACGTAGGAGCGAACGACCGTTCCGTCTACTCCCTTCAGATCCAGTCGCACAGATACCGTTCCAGTTGCCCCATCCTCTGGTACGGACAGTATCTCGAAGACAGCCAACTCGCCTGGCGTCAACGTCTTGCGGTAGGAGAGAATCAGATTGGGTATAGCAGTGTCATCACCCGCCAAAGGAAGGTTCGGTTCGCCACGAGCCTCGGATATGAGTGAGCGCAGGATGCGCTTTACGGCGAAGGAGTTCAGTATCGTCGGCTTCAGGAGCGTATTCTCGTTGTACTCGTCCCACTCAAAATAGTTGATGAAGTCCGGATTCAGCTCAAGCGCGGCAAGCGTCGAATCGCGTAGCGTCCGGGTGCCATCCTGTCCGCAATTTAGCCCGAACGAATAAGGATTGCCATGTCCGAGTCCAGCCGAACACCCAAGGATCTTGCCAGAGTTTGCGAACTCCGGTTCGGACATGACCTCGTGGAGCCGCGCGTAAATGACTTCACGCAGATAGGCGACATCAAGTACTTTCTCGCCATCGACCGGCCAAACGAGGCCATGGTAGTCGCCGAAGTATACGCCATCGGCCGCACGCAGGTAGTTGCGGATGATCGTGCGCATTTTCTCCGCATCGGCTTCGGTATACTCACCGCGATGCCACTTGGACTGGTTCGCCCACCCGCACAGGCGGGAAAGGTCGGTCACGTATAGAAAGTCGCCGATCTCGGCGCGAAGTTCCTTCAGCCGCTTCGCCATGGCCTCCGGCTCGAAAAAGCGATCCTCCCACCAGGAGACGAACACAGGTTTCCCATCAATGTACCAGCCGTGCGGATTCTTGAGAACCTTCGGCACGGTCGCCATGGCACGATGGTAGTCACCGTCCGCAGGATTCAGCTTCCGGAGCTGAAGGCTCGGGACGTACATGGCCGGCAATCCTCCAAATGCCTTGGCCTCGTCGATGCGATCAACGAGCGCAGGACGATCCGCATTGAAGATTGCGCCATCAAGCTTGTAGCTCTTCATTTCGGAGAGCGTCGTCATCATGCTCTTCGTCGTTACGCGATAGTAGATGTTTGGCGGGAAACCCGCCTCGCGGTCAACGAGAAGCAGCGCATCCGTCCAACGCCCCGCCCATCCGGTCCACATGTTGCCGTTCGCATAAGTCGTCGCCAGGGGAATCTCGGAGAAGAATTTCGTCTTGCACCCCACCCGCCGTTGTGCCGCTTCGACATCGACCGCCTGGCCAATCTGCGCCAGTGCACACACGAGGCACATCAGAAAGCCTGTCTTCATTCCATATCCATTATGCTTTTCCACCGCCACGCCTTCCCTCCACATGGTTATTATTGTTAGTAACGGCGGCAATTATATCTGTTTTTTTTTGTATGCAATTCCCTCATATGAGGGATATGTGGGGCGGACACGATTTTGGTATAATCTGCCCATGACGAGTTTGCCAATCCTTTTAGCCGTGCTTGCCTCCGCTGCGGATATCGTTGACGCCATCGAACGCGATGCGCTTGGCGAGGACTTCGAATTGACCGCCGTCGTCAGCGACCATTCCGCGAAAGAATGCGACTTCGCCATCGATGACCGGTCTGGCGCGGCGATAATCTCGAATGGCACGGATTACAGGCTGGGGATTGGAGATGTAGTCCATATGCGCGGGATAATCCGCCGAACAGTCCGTGACGGGCACATCCACGCATGGTGCACTCAGATCGAAAGGCTAGGCAAGGCACCGGTTCCATCGCCCGCAAAATGCAGTGTCCATGAGGTGCTTTCCGGAAACTACGACGCGCGTGTCGTGCAGGTGACGGGTGAACTGCGGGATTGCTTCCGCGACGAGATCGACCAGAACATAATCTACATGATCCTCAATCAGGATGGCGAATCCCTGTACCTCGCCATGCCATTCGACCCCGAATCCCCGACCCTCAGATTAGAAAGCCTGCTGTGGCGCAAGGTCACCGTCACGGGCATCTGCGATCCACGCCCCTCCGGCTCTCGCCGGAAGATCGGCCGCATCGTACGCATTCATGACGAAAGTTCACTCGTCCCCTGCGACGAAAAGCCAATGGACCCTTTCGACGTCCCATCCATCGGCAACCAGAACCGCATACAGCCATCTGAAATCGCACATCTTGGACGCCGCCGCATTTCTGGGCAGGTGATCGCCGTATGGCACGGCGAGTCCATTCTGCTAAAGACCGCAGATGGGAACATATCTCGCGTTGACCTCTTCAAGCCCGAGCCGCCACTTTGCGGCGACATGGTTGAAGCCGTCGGATTCCCGGCGACAGACCTGTACCGCATCAACTTGACAAAGGCAATCTGGCGCACAACCGGCGATAGGCGCGAATATTCCCAGCCAGCCACAAACATAACCGCCAAAGCGCTCATTGCGCATTCGCACGAACGGGCAACGTTTCAGGCCCACTTCTACGGAGCAACGGTTAGGCTGCGCGGAATCGTTCGCGCACTTCCCGGAATAGGGGACGGCAATGAACGTCTCTACATTGAAGATGACGGTTGCCTGTTGCCGGTGGATGCAGGTGCCTGTCCAGAAGCGCTCAACGGGATTTCGCTCGACTGCCTTGTGGAGGTTACCGCCATATGCGTAATGGACATTGAGAACTGGAGTCCCAGCAATTTCTTTCCGCACATAAAGGAAACGATTCTCGTGGTGCGCTCTGCCGACGATATCGTCGTGTTGAGCCGCCCATCGTGGTGGACTCCCGCGAAACTCCTGATCGTCATCGGATCCCTTTTCGTCACTCTCGTCGCGATCCTCATCTGGAACCGCTCACTCCAGACGCTCGCCCGCAAGCGCGGCAAGGCACTCGCGAACGAAGAACTCGAACGTCTTGAGTCAGACCTCAAGGTCCTTGAGCGGACAAGGCTTGCCGTTGAACTACACGATTCGGTCGCCCAGAACCTTACGGGGGTATCGATGGAAATCGACTCCGGATTGCGATGCAGCGGCGATTTGCCGTCCGAAGCAGCAAGCCACTTCACGAGGGCCGTGCGCACACTCGGATCATGCCGCACGGAACTAAGGAATTGCCTTTGGGATCTGCGGAACCGGGCTCTTGAGGAGAACGACATGGACAATGCCGTACGCCTAACGCTCAGTCCCGCAATCGGCAAGACAGACCTGCATATCCGATTCAACGTACCACGCTCGCGTCTGACGGACAACACTGCTCACGCAATCCTCCGAATCATCCGCGAACTTGCGACGAACGCCATACGGCATGGCCAAGCCACCGCGATATGGATTGCCGGCTGCATCGAAGGCGACACAATGATGTTTTCCGTGCGCGACAATGGAATCGGATTCGATCACCACGATGCGCCAGGAGTACTGCAAGGGCACTTCGGACTTCAAGGCATCCGCGAACGGGTGGCAAGTTTCGAGGGTTCGATGACGATAGAAAGCGAAACCGGGTGCGGCACTAAAGTGACAATCCGCATCAAGGCGAATGAAAGCGAAGACAATGAAAAAATCTGATGGAAAAGTTCGTGTGCTTGTGGCCGATGACCACGCAATCGTCAGGATGGGACTCGTGTCGCTTCTCGGCACCTCTCCGCAATTCGACGTGGTCGGAGAGGCCTTTGATGGCCAAGATGCGGTGCAGAAGGCACTTGCGCTTCGTCCGGACGTTGTCGTGATGGACATTGCAATGCCGCGCAAGGATGGAATCGCCGCCACGGCTGAACTGCATGAAAAGGCCCCAAACATAAAAGTCCTTCTGCTTACTACATTCACTTCGTCCGAAAGCATAGCACAGGGCCTCAAGGCGGGAGCTGTCGGCGCAACGCTCAAGAACACGGACAACGATGAGCTGCTTCGAACCATCCATGCTGTTGCCATGGGACAGAACGCAGTCACTCCAGAGATAGAGCGCATGCTATCGGAGAATCCGCCGAACCCGACGCTATCGCCACGTCAACTTGAGATAATGGGGTGCATTGCCCAAGGGCTCACGAATCGCGAAATAGCCGCGAAGCTCAACATCAGCCTCGAAAGCGTGAAGTCACACATCAAGATTCTCCTTGAGAAACTTGGCGCGACATCACGCACCGAAGCGACCTCAATAGCGATGAAGAGGCATCTTCTGCGGACATAGTCTGCCACAACCTATCCGTATCGAACCGAAACAAGAAAGCATCATACGGCAGTTCCACGGAACTTCAGTTCCCTGAAGATTCGTTCACACACAAACGCCACGAAATCCCGGCGCCATTCGCTTTCCGTGAAGCCTGGCGGTCGATGGTATTTACGCCATACGGGATTGTACAGCGCATATGCACCAAGCTGAACCCAAACCGATGCCGCCCAAAGGTAGGCCTCCTGGTCGTTATCCGTGGCCATGCGCATCAGGCTGAATAGGCGGTTGCGCGCCGGCTTCGCGAAATGCTCGTCAAGATACGGCTGCATTTTCGAGGGATGCATCGCCTCTTGGCGAAAGATTCCCGACGCAAATGCCCCGACTCCGGCTTTGGTGTGGAAAGCGGCCACAAAAAGCCCTATCCACTTGCGAACGGCCGCCTCCCATGTATGCGTGTCACAGATGCCGGCGACGACCGCAGACATCTCCGCACCATGCGCCTCCAGATATATGCGTTCGACGCATTCGCGATACAGTCCGTCCTTGTTGCCGAAATGGTAGTTGACGAGTGCGACATTAACCTTGGCCGCACGGCAAATCTCCCTTACCGTAACGCCATCAAGTCCATTTTCCGAAAATAGGCGCGATGCCGCCCTCAATATCTTCTCTTTCGTCCTGTCCACACGTTTGATCCCAGTCATTTCGCCATCTGCCTCGCCCACGGCGGGAGTTGCGTCGAAATCTCACATTTCACATTCGATGCAGGATGCACAAACGAAGCCGACAGCGCATGGAGGCAATGTCCTGTCATTTCCTCCACGGCGAATGCCCCGTACAGCCTATCATTCACTATGTGCATTCCGGCCAAGGCAAGTTGAGCACGTATCTGGTGCGTAACTCCAGTGTATATGGTCACCTCAAGCAAAGTGAGGTATTCACATTCCCTTCTTGAATGCGCGATCGGACGATATGCCGTCACCGAATGCATCGCCTTGGGGCTCAATACCTTGCGCTCCGAATCAGAAAGTCTCGCACGCGCCACATCCACCATCTTGCAATAGCCAAGGCCAGGCATATGCACAAGGTCGTTCTCAAGTGTCCCACCCGCATCCACATGCCCCTCGACGAGGGCCAGATAGACTTTCTTCACGGCATGATCCGAGAATTGGCTCCGCATCTTCCCATACGTTTCCTTGTCGCGGGCAACGAGGACAAGCCCGGAAGTGCCTGCGTCTATCCTGTGAAGCGCTCCCGCCATGAGGGGGCTGTCGCCCACGCCAATGCATTCAGGCCATCTTGCCACAACGCCATTCATGAGGGTGCCGGTCTCGTGTCGTGTTAGAGGTTGCACCGGCATGCCTACGGGCTTGTCGAATGCCAACAGCGAAGGATCCTCGTAGACGCAGCATGGAACAACGGAATCATCGTTAAGCGGGCGGTTGTCAACATCCTCATCAAGGGAGATCACCTCCACCAGGTCGCCCGGCCTAAGCTTCATGCCCTTGGCCGCGACACGCCCGTTAACCTTGATGTGCCCCGCATCGCAAGCCTCCCGCACAAACGAACGAGGCACTGCGGGATATTCCATAAGCAAAGCGGCATCCAACCGGATGCCGCCAGCTTTCGCCACAAAGGCTACTCCGCTAATCATACGCTCCCGCCGCGTTTCCGGGAATCGGAATCTGCCCTTCCCATCCCTGATCGCGAGACCACGGCAAATCGGAATCTGCCGCAGTATCCGCAATGCATCCGGCAAGCAGCAGAAGCGCAGCCAACAAGGCAATCTTATTCAGAGAAGATGACATCGCCTTTTTCAACAGCAGACTGACTCCAGTCGCCCAGTATGTCGGCTATCACATAATTCTTGCCGGATACCGACTGGCGCAAGGAAACCTTGCCCACAAACTCGCCGGCAGGGCCGTTGAATCCCTTGCGGCGAATGCAGAGCGTGAGCGCCGGCAACATGCCCTGACGGTCGGCACCGAGCATTTCCTTCATTGCCTCGTCAGTAAATCCGATCACGCAGAACATCAGCTTGTTGTCCACTGCAATCACATTGCCCTTCTCGCCAGCCGGCAGAGACGTGACCGCAGAGGCGCCAAGGCCACCAGCCGTGCTTGAGGACTGGTTCTGCTGCTGTGCCATCTGCTGCATCAGCTTCTGGAGCTGCTTGACCTTCTTGTCAAGAGCCGCATTCTCCTCCTTCAGCACGTCCGCATCGTCCTTGGCGGTGGAGAGCTCGTCCTTCACGCTCGTTATCTCGCCTGTCTGCTCCTCTACACGCGACTTGAGCTTCGCGACCTGTTCCTCCAGAGTCTGCTTCTCCTGTCCAAGCTGGTTGATCTTCTGCTTAAGCTCATCCTCGGTCATCCTCAGTATTCGGGCATCGGGCTTCAGCTTGTTGTATTCCGCAACCATCGTCTCAAGCTTGCCACGCACCTCGGCAAGGGCAGCACGCGTGTTGTTGAGCGTAGCCTGCTGTGCCTTTGCCCGCTCGAAGAGCTGATCCATCAGCTCGGCCATCGTGCCCTTGCCCTTCGTCATCGGCTTGTTGTAGTTGGCCGCATCCGGCACCGGCTGCCCATCAGGCCCAAGATAGTAGAGCTGGCGAAGCTGAAGGCGGGTGGCGGAGTTATCCCAGTTGAACGTCTCAAGGTTTTGCGCCTCAAGCTGTGCTGGATACTCATCAAGGACGTTCTCCATCTCCGGAGTATCTATCTGACGTGCCTCAATCGGGGAGACATCCTTCTTGGCCTCAGGCACGGACATCGGACGCGGAGCATCTGACTTCTCTATCGTGCGGGCAAGGCGCACAATATAGTCCTCCATCGCCCTGTTCCTGTCACCAAGAAGCGAGCGCTTGTCGAACAGGCTCTTCTCGAAAACCAACGCGGCAACGGCCACGATAAGAATCAAATACACTATGGCATGCAGTAGTTTATTCATCTGTTTTCTCCAACGTCTGTGTAAGATACATTAAAATGGACTCAACTTCAAGCGAAAAATTCATCCACGCCCCATTGCCCGCCGCACATACGGCAGGTACGACCTCGTGTAGACCACGAACGAATATATGTTGAGGAGCATCAGGAACGCCTCAATCGCAAAGCATGCATACAGCCCGCCACGCGAGACGCCCTCAGGCCAGAGGTGATGGAATGCCAAATACACGTAGATGAACCCAGCGCATGGGAAGGAAAGCGCAGTGCGTACCTTGCCCAGCCACATCGCGGCCACGTTCGCATGGTACAGCGACGCCACCGCGCGAAGGAATGTCACCCACTGGTCGCGAAGTATCCACAGCACCGTGAACAGCAATAGCGAAACCGCATGCGACACAGATTCGCCCTGAATCGCCGCAAGCCACACGAGGGACGGGAATGCCACTATGAAATAGACCTTGTCCATGAGCGGATCCGCCATCTTGCCGAAATCGGACACCACGCCCCACCTCCTGGCAAGCATCCCGTCAAAGAAGTCCGTAAGACCCGCCGCCGCGCTCGCCACGCACGCGATTATGGGATACAGCATGGAATCGCTGAAGTTTCCGGCTATGGCGAATGCGAGATAGACGAAGATGAACGGAACGCGCGACATCGTCAGCGCATTTACGAAAATGGATTTTGCCGACAGCCTACTCATGCATCCGCGCGCAAGGCGTCCTGAACGTTCGCAATCATCCCGGCCACATCAGCCAACCGCGCCTCAAGGGCCTCCGCCCGGGCTTCCGCCCGCTGGAGATTGCGCCTTGTCGCGAACAGCTGCTTCAGGATCTCGCCAGGGTCAAGATCGAGATCGTCGATCTTCATCCCGTCCGGGATGGGCACAAGCACGGCCTCGCCACACTCCGAGCAGTTGATCTGAAGGCCTGCCCCCCGATAGTCTATGCAGAGGTTATGCCCGCAATGCGGACAGTCAAACACGATATCCGTGTCGTTGATCTGCGCATCACCGGCATCTGAATCGACAGCGTCCACAACTTTTTCGGCCTCTTCGTTCTCCATCATGTTTGTCCCCTTTGCCGCATAGTATATCATAACTGGATTCATGCGCAATAGCCTCCACAAACACATGATGGCGGCCTACCTGCAGCCGTTCGCCTTGAGATACTTCTCGAAGTCGCCACGATCCGTCGTCTCCCGCCAGGCCTCCACTCCGAACCTGCGGCATTCTGCCGCCCATGCGCGAAACGCCTCGTCTCGCGAACCTGGGAGTTCCCAGTCTTTCCAGCTCACGAGCTTCATGTGGTCGAACGAAAGCTTCTCGCGGCGCAGACGTTCGGCGTAGGGTCCACCCGCCCGTTCCGCCACACAAATCGCCTGATCCAGCGCATCCGCCGCCGACAGGGCCGTCGCGCGATCCATGAAGTTCGTAACCGCAAGGTGATAGCATCCAACCTTGATGCCCTTCGCTGCCGCCTGTGCTCCGGCGCCATCCACGATGTCGCGGCACCGCCGCACGTGCGGTGCGGCCGCCTCGCCGTAGTAGCCTCGAATGAACGTGTCCCGAAGTTCGCGGGCATCGCGAGATGGATCCCACAGCAGATGGGCAATCACCCAGTGTTCTAGCGCGGCGAACGAACCCGCAGAGCAGAGCGCATCGCCCTGTTCGAATACGCCCGTCACACCCGATTCGGCGAACAGCCTCAAGTTCGGCCCGAGCACATCGAGGTTCGGATGGGGCATCATGTACGAGACGAAGTCCGTAGTGTAGTCCCAGATGTAAAGCCGTCCCGGCGCAATCTTCCCCCATTCCCTCAGGTCTGCGAGAAAGTCGTCATCCAGACCCGATGTGGCGATCGGCGCATTGAACGCGCACTCGATGTCGCAAAGCCGCACCGTCACGTTTTTGCGCGGACGTGTCAGACGTGGCGGCTTCCGCGTAAAGCGATAGGCGAACGTGTCTACCGTCACGGACGGAAACTCGCGTTCCACGGCCTCTGCCACACGATTGGCGAATCTGAGATACAGCCCGGAAACCGCCCCCTCATCTGCGATCACCGCACGACAGCGCACACAGTCACACGGCCCTGCCCAGTCGTTCTGGCTAACCGAGATGAAATCCACGGCATGATCCACGCGCAAACGGTGAAGCGTCTCCGCAATGTACGCCTCAGCCATCTCGTCGTTCGTGAGACACAGCTGTTTGGCCACACGCTTGCCGCCGATTTCCGAATACCATTCCGGATGCGTCCCAAAATGCTTCGCGGGCGGCAACGTCTCGAAATGGGAATGGTATGCCGAGCCGCGCGACTCGAAATAGTAGAGCCTGTGGTCGCCGCCCTTCTCCTTCGGGATGAACTCCATCGGAGAGTACATGAAGCGTGTACGGGACGAGAAGTTGCCTTTCATCCGCACCTTGAAGTCGGCGTTGAAGCCATCGCGGTAATACGTCTCACGATAGCGAAAGACTGGCGCATGGCGAATGGCACGAACGACTGGCGGCATTGATTTAATGGAGGGATAGTCCGACTCCGTGGAAGTCCACCACCTTACTCCGCAGACATCCTCAAGATACGCATCCACCGCATATATCGGCCCGCGCACCGGATCGCCAGTCAGCACAACCGAGCCGTCCGGCACAGGCGATACAAGTATCTCGTCTGGCCGCCACGCATCAGGAGCAAGCGGCGCGGCAACTGCCGTCGCTCCAACATAGAAGTTGTGTTCGCCTGAAGGCGCATCACGTTCGGAAACGATATGCATAGCTTCGCCTGTCAGACGAAGGGCCGCATCCCTCAATTCATTCGCCGCAGTCCTCTCGACGGCAGTCGGTGCATTCGGCAGAATGATGGCCGCAAGGCAGCAAGTCGCAATGGTGTTCATGGTCAACGAATGGTATAGCAGACGCGGAAGCCGGTACCGTCATTCTTTATCCACATCTGGCTGGTTGTGCGGGACGCGCATCGGCAGTCCGTGGCCACCGACTTCCACGAACCGCCGCGCAACGCACGTGTGGTGTTCTTTTCGCTCCAATCATTTTCTGAACCGACGGGATCCAGCGCAATGCCCTCTTCGTAGTGGTTGAACATGTCCATGCACAACTCGGCGACATTGCCGAGCATGTCATAGAATCCCCATGCGTTTGGCTTGTAGCTACCTACACGCGCCGTGCCCACATCCGTACTGCATGTGGCGAAATCCGGCATAGTCGTTCCATCAACAAGCCCGCCATTGTGCGCATACCGCCCAAGCGCGTCAAGCGCTTCGCAAACACCCAGTTCATTGGTTGACATCGCCGATCCATCGTAGAGCGCGGAGACAGTTCCAGCCCGGCAGGCATACTCCCATTGCGCCTCGGTCGGGAGCGCGAGCCTGTGGTTAAGCCCCGTGATGTTGCGCAGCTTTCCAAAAAACTTGTAAGCGCTGGATTGATAGGCTATCTCTTCATCGTCGTTCGGCCATTTGTTGTCAAGAAGCACATCGGCCCAGCGGACTCCCTCCATGGGACGGGTCGCGGAAACGGTCTTGTTCGAAAAGGAGGCATCATTGACATTGCCGTATACCTTGGCGAACTGCGCCTGCGTAACCTCGAATACGCCAAGGTAGTAATCGTCGCTCAACTGGGTGATCCGCATGCCATCATGCGATTTCGGTTCCACGTTCGCGCCAGGTTCGTCGCGTGGAGCGCCCATGCGAAACGTCTGTCCGGAGGCGTGCACAAGCCTCATCACGAGACTGTTGGTGCGATACTCGTCGGACCCTATTCCGAGCGGAAGGGCATCCTCCGAAACGTAGTATCGGCGATCCTTCGTCCCGTCCAGCGCAAGCACCATGTAATCCGGCGGCTCCTGTTCCGTCCAAGCCTTTACCTTGGCGCCAACCTTCAATGATACGACCGCAGGGTCAACCCATCCGGACGGCGGCTGCCACTCGATGGTTCGTTTCTTTCCAATCGAGACAAGCCTATTCACGTCACCCGCCATTGTGCGCAGAGGCACAACCCCAACCGAGACGCCGTTGGTCGTTATGTCGGCAGTGACAATGGCGTCCTCTCCCGACAATGTGTAAGTGATCACGACCTTGCGCTCGCTCCAAACCTGACGAACGGTAACGTCCGACACCGTCGGAATGGCCCCGGCGGAAACGGACAGCATCGCGAAAACCGAAAACAACTGCAAACTCTTCATCCTTACTTCTCCTGTCTTGGAAACATTAGCGTACGGTTATCACCATGGCCGGTGCGTGTGTGCCCACTTCGATTTCGGACGAAGCGACATCAGATGCGCCTCCACCAAATGAAATGACGGCCGAAGCCTCAGCCTTCACAACAGCCGTTGGCACATAGCCAGTCGTAGTCCAATAGTCTGTCTCCAAAGCCGAATCATACGGAGCAAGTTCGTTCACCGATTCCACCCCCTCGCCCGCGTCGCCATCGCCAAGGCCATATGCGACACGGAAGCCACGGCTTTTAGAGACGTTCCATACATTCCACGAATTGCCGCTCGTCCGTGACGCGGAACGACAAGAGACCGGAGCGGAATTGAAAGCTCCGCCACGGGCCGCCCGATAATTATAGTCCGAACGGCCTTCGCTAAACGGGCGTCCAAGCGGATCAACCACGACCGAATCGAATGCATTCGTATAGGCGGCAGAGGCATCAAGGCACATCTCTTCGACATTTCCGAGCATATCGTACAGCCCCCACGCATTCGGCGCGTAACTGCCAACTCGCGCCGTGGCCCACTCCACAGAACAATCTTCCGCCGGCACGGCTCCTGTGTTGACGTTGAGCAATCCGCCGTTGTATTTGTTGCGGGCAATGGCGTCAAGTGATTCCGAGCGTATGCCTGTCGCTGGCAATGAGGTTCCATCATGGAAGGCAGTGCCGCATCCTGCGCGACAGGCGTACTCCCACTGCGCCTCGGTTGGAAGGTCAAGGAGCACCCCAAGTCCCGTCATGGTACGCAACACGCCGAAGAACTTCCACCATTCAGCCGCATGCCGCGTCGCGACATCGTCAGATGTCGGATCCGTGCTGTCGCGCAAATGGGTGAATGCGAAATTCTCTGCGGGTCGAGTCGCCCATGCCTCCGCACTTCCCTGATAGAAGGAATAATTCTGCAAGTAAACGCGCTTGAACTGGAGTTGCGTGACCTCGAATACGCCAAGGTAATAGTCGTGGGTCAAGCGGACAAGATGATTGGATTCCATCGTCACGTTACGGCCAATCTCGCCTTCTTGCGATCCCATGCGCCACGTCACGCCTCGTGCCGGGATTTTCCGCAGCACCATCTTATCCGTGCGATAGACATCGCTCTCGATCCCTTCAGGAAGCGAATCTTCGTCTGGATAGTATTGCGGCGTCTTGCCGGCGAACTTGTCGAGGTCAATGACCATGTATGGCGGCGGCGCGGAAACGCTCCAGGCGGTCACCTCAGCTCGCAGGGGGAGAGTGGCGAACCCCTCTGCACAAAATGATGGGTCTGGACGCCATATGGCCCGAAGAGATGTCCTCATTTCGACCTTGCGGTTCACCGCCCCGACGAGCAGCCGCTGTGCCTTGCCACCGACAGACACCCACACGCCTGAGGCATCCGCAAGCGTGTTCGTCTGGATGTCCATCGTCACGACCGCGTCTTCGCCGCTAAGGTCATAGGTGATGGCGACCTTGCGGAAGTTGCCGACACGGCTGACGTTCACGTTATCCACAATCGGTGCGGCGAACGCGATTTCCGCGCCGATTGCCGCAGCCGTCATCAACGATAGCTTCATTTGTCACCCTCCATGTTCTTCATTCGATTCTTTCGTGTACCTGTGCCAAAGCATCTGCGACCGGACTGCACACAAGCGGTGCACTGGACGATTGATATGCCGTTCCGCCATTATCCACAAGGGATATCTCAACACTATATTTGCCTTGCGCCAACGGCGAAGCGAGCCGAAGCGAACCCTTTGCGTCCGCATACCGAAGCGCACAGGTTGTTTCCGCCACGATCTGCCCAGCCTCATCTTTCAGTCGCACTTTCGCAGGGACGCCTGACGCCGGAAATGTGCCGACCATCTGCGCACGCCACCTGACATCCATCGCACCCACCCACGCCATGAACGGCATTAGCGATGTTATGAGGGGCTTTTCGACGCCGATGAGCGCAACGTTTCGGATGTCGAAATCCAGCACGTCGCCATGCGCATAGTCCCGCTCAAGGAAGTACCAGCGCATGGAGCAAACGTGCGACTTCTCATCGGCAGATAGGCCAAGCCCGGAAAGCGGGATCATGATGTTGTGCCACTGGTCGGCGGCAAGATTGCGCGGAACGCCGGAGAGTCCTTTCGTAGC
>CAVJWR010000033.1:0-7933 GCA_963653155.1 Limosilactobacillus gorillae | reverse complement strand
TTTCGTAGCCGTCTTGCCGTCCGCCATGCGGCTCGTGAAGAGGATGGTGTGCGGCCATTTCGCCGCATCGTCCGCGCAGCGGTTGGATTTCACTCGCATCTCATATGAAAGGAATGCGTATGGGGTCACGTCCAGTTCGCCGCCCTTATCCGAAGCCAGATTGGCCATCAGGGAAGGTGAACCACGCTTGTACCCGGCGGAATTGCCCGCACGTTCGAAATCTACGGCTATCGTGCAATGTACGCTCCCGTCAGGGTTAGTGCGTACCTTGCACTCGTCCTCGGCAGGCCAGAACGCCGTCGCTGGAACGGTGCGGCGCGTAAGCCGTCCCGCCTTCTCTTCTCGGACAAAGAAATCCGACACCTCAGATTTGCCAGAATGCCATACAAGCCCAGGCAGAACGGACGGCCCCGGCTCCGCATTCGTCTCCGCCAATTTCACCGTACGCATTATCATCGCGGCGATCCTTGCGCGGGCGGAGTCGAACATCGCGTCTCCCCAGTGGTTTGCCGCCAAGTACTTCGGTTCGGCGGGTACGGAATCATACAGCTCCTGAAGCAACGCCTTCGCTTCGGCTGGGCCACCGCGCCGAAACACGGCATCCTGAAGCGTATAGAGGTAGTCACCATCAACCACACCGGCGAAGATCGCCTCCCAGAACCAAGATACCCACTCCGTGCCATCGGGCTTCAGGACCGCCAGACCGTCAGCGAGTTGCGGGAGCTGGGCTTTGCGCTGACGCGACGAAGTCCAGCTCCACGCCCACGGCACAATGGTAGTGTCGCCCATCTTCCATGCGCCGAATCCCCATGTCATGCGTCCGCCTCGCGCCTGCGTGGGAGCGTCCTTGATCTCGTATGCGTTGTGGTTCGGGTAGCACCAGTGTTCGGCCTTGCCGCTGGCCCTGAGTTCATCTGGCGACACGAAATACTGGTCGCACCACACGTCAATATACGGAGACAGCGCCTCCCCCAGTTTAGGATCACGCGTAGACCATGATGTCACGAACGTCTTGAAGCCAGCGGCCTTGAGGGATCGGAAAAGGCGGGTGACATACGGCACGCTCGACGGATTCGGCTCATCCGCGCCTATGACAAAAAGTTCAGGACGGCCCTTGGCCTTCCATTCGTCAAGAAACGCTCGACCAAGCCGCTCGATGTGGTCGAAGAACGCATCCGGCGGCATTGGAGTCGCGTTTTTCGTATACGCCTTGCCCGTGTAATGTCGATAAAGCTGCCCAACGCATCCAAGAAGCGCAATGTAGCGGCGAGGTGGCTTGCCGCCAGCCGCCAGCCATTTCGCCTCTATCTCATCAAGGTTGGCGACGAAGAGCCTGTCTGACGATCCGTCATGGTTGATGTAGATTGTGCCGGGGATATCGAAGCCGTACTCGACGGTCTTGGCAATATCATAGCGACTGCTGACGTAGGCCGTGTGGAAGCGGTTCGGGTCAGCCTTAAGCTCGAACGGCAGCACATCAAGCGAGAATGGTAATTCGCGCACCGTCTGGCGCTCCGCAGTTCCAAGCCGGACGACACCGTAATACCGCCCCGGAGCCGCATCTTTCGGCACACGCATCGTCAGCACGTAGCGAAGCGGCTCTCCACGACGCAGTGGCGTCTTTGCCGACGGCACGAGGTACGCAGGGCCGATCCGATACTTGCCTCGCACCTGATAGTGGTCGTACACGAAAGGGGCGTAGGTTACCTGCTCAAGCTTCGCGGCGAACGGGGCTTCCGCAACGGCTGAAAAGCCGGCGATGTCGCGTCCTGGATATACCGCGAAGTTGAACTGCGCACGTTCGCCTCTGGCCGCAAAGGCATACAGGCTATCCACTCGCTCGTCGGACTGCGGACGGGTCTCCCGGTATACAGGCTCAGTTATCGGACGAGCGAACACAAGGAATCCATCCGCCTGCTCCCGTGCCGTGAGCGCAAGTTCGGCGACGGCATCCACGAATGGGTATTCTTTCCAATCCGACGGCATCGCACCAGACGGGATCGGCTCATCGGGGCGTTCCGCAATCGGCGTCGTGAAAGACATCGCCGACAGGATGCCTCCAACGGCAATAGCGCAGACGCATGATACATATGTTCGCATTCTCATTCGTCACTCCACTTTGTGGGGAATGCGGCAATTGTACCAAAATCATTTTTTTTTCAACAAAACCGCTTGGAGAATTTACGATTTTCGATTTGCGATTTACGATTGCATTTGGGAATTGAGGCATTTGATGATTTATTTGGTAGATGGTAGTAGGCAGATGGCAACCGCTCCACTTCTCACCTTTTCAACTTCCAACCCCACCCAGGAGCAATTTGAGGGCATGGTCGATGGCCGCTGCACGAATTGCGGCGCGGTCGCCCTGAAACACCTGCCTCTCGGTTTTCACGCCATTCGCCGTCGCAAGGCCGAACCAGACGAGTCCGACAGGCTTATCTGCGCTTCCGCCACCAGGTCCGGCGATGCCCGTGACCGACACGGCAAGATCTGTCTTGAGCAGTCGCCTCACCCCACAAGCCATCGCCTCCGCGCATTCCGCAGAGACAGCCCCCTTGGTATCGAGCACTTCCTGCGGAACCCCAAGCACGTTGCGCTTCACGGAATTGTCGTAGCTGATCACTCCGCCCCAAAACGCCGCACTGGAGCCGGCGACATCCGTTATCGCACTTCCCACCCCGCCGCCAGTGCACGACTCGGCGGTCGCGCACGTCATTTTTCTTTCGGAAAGTTCCCTGACCAAAGTCTCTGCCAGTGTCATTTGCGCATCAATCCACATAGACGGTTTCCGTGCCGCGCACCACAAAGGGCTTCTCAAGCCCAGCCTCAAGGAAAGCCTTGAGCGTGACGTACGTGACCTCAAGAAGTTCGTCGAACGAATAGGTTCTCGTGGGTCTTATGTTCGCCTGCGGCTTGTCCGGACGATCATACGAAACCGTACACTCAAGCGTAAGCGGCAGTGCTCCGGACGCAAGGGCAAGCACGTTGTTGAGGTTTATTCCAGGACGGGACGGCGCATCCTCCTTTGCTGGTTTCGGGGCGTGCTTCCTGATTCCCGCCTTGTGCAGCGCAAGGTTGCACCTGTAGCGGATGTCACGCGCACGTTCAAGTTTCTCCGGGTACTCGATGGAGCTTGGGAGCAGGACAGATGGCTCGCTCTCATACGAATGCCCGTTCAACACCGCATCAACGCGCCAGCGGGCGGCAAGCTTCAGCAAGGCCTTCGCCTCTTCGGTGCGGATGTCGCCAGGAGCGGCATCGTGCATTATGTTGTAGCCATTCGCATTCGGATAGCCACCAGGATAGCCAACCTTGTCAAGCGGCAGCGGGAACCATGCCTTGCTTCCGCGCCATCCTACGAGAGAGCCATCCTTCCACACGCCCTGCGACACCTTGCGGAATGTCACCCAGTCCACACCGCGAAGATGATCAGGAGAGATTGCGCGTCCATCCATGTTCACGCACGGCACGACTATGAACCTGTAGCTGCGTACAAGCTCCAGAAGTCGATCGTCGACACGTCCGCGAAAATCCACGCCCGTCTCCATCATCCTTATCAGGTTCATTGCTCCGGCCACCGTCTCGGGTTCGGCACCATGCACACCGGCAATGAAAAGGAACGTCTGCGTGCCGCCCTGCTTGCGCCCGTAGTAGTTGCGGTACGTCGTGGAGCCCTGTCCGGCAGACCAGTTTGTCTGCGGAGGGGCCTCGTTGAAATCGCCATAGAATAGCGCGTGGACCGGATATCCAAGCGGCGTGTGGCAGATCACTTCCTTGCGAGAACACCTTGTGGCACTTTCGCACAGCTCAACGATCTCGGAGGGGCGAACTTTCCAGAAATCGGGACGAGGCTCAAGTCCCGGCACCTCAAACGGCTTGAACCTCGTGGGCTGCACACCCTTCACCGTGCGGCATCCCGCAAACGCCGCCGCGAGCGAGAGCGAACTTAAGAAACCTTTTCTCGATGTGTTCATGCGTATTCCTCCTGTTGCCTATAGGCCAACGCCCGCCTGGGCCTCGACCTTGTTCGTCAGCCTTCTGCTTTCGGCGGCAAGGCATTTGCCATCCGAATCCAAAATCCTCAAATGGATATCCCCACCCACATCGCCCGTGCGGTTGAAGTCTATCGTCGCCTCAAGCGTACCGGCGAAGCCCTTGAGACTCTGTCCCGGAATCACTATCCGCACACCATCGCTCACCGCCCTCTTCGCATACTCGCACACGACAGGCCTACACGTCTTGGCGTCGCCAACGTTCATTACGTGAAGAAAGCGGTCATCCACGGATGGAACAGTGGGCTTCACCTCAATGCGCCACTGTCCGAACCATGGCCCATTCCCCGTCTTTGCGCACTTGGCCTCAACCCAGCGCAGATAGTCCGCATCTAGCTCCCAGTTTTTGCCGGCACTCCAGAACTCCTTGCCTGGGCCGCCGACCTTTTCGATCGCCGCCCGTTCCGGCAGCAGTGTGCGCGAATACATCACGCCATCCTCGGCCTGTGAACGCACAAGGCTTCCATCCACCTCCGGTTCGTTCTGGGTGTGCAGGAGCCATTCTTTCGCGTAGGACGCATCCGCCGCGCCTACCCGGTCGTAGACCACAAACACGTCCGGCATCAGATACACGAATTGGCGTACGGCCTCCCTGCATTTCTTTCCGTAGCTTCTTGTGGCATCTGCGGCGACATACGTGTAAATCGGATTCGTCTCGAAAGCAATGGGCTCCCCGTGCTGGCGACCTTGCCCGCCATACGAATGGCGACCCTCCGGGCCTTTGTACTTCAACCCCCAATATGGAGTCAGAGGCTCATCCGGCTGATGTATCAGCACACAGTTGTGCGCCACAGTCTGGGCGTAGTAGTACGTGAGATTGTAGTCCGTCTGCCTCGCGCGGCATCCGGAATCGAGCGCCTGGTATCCGTTACGGTATATCACGAAGTTGTTCTCGTCAAAATGGCGGTGCTGGGCCACGTCCCCGCCGGACGTGAACATGCAGAAGGTCGCGTCCCTGTTCCACCCACTCCGCATCACGAACTGTCCAACACTTTCGAAATGCCTTGCCTTGAGGCGGCATCCGTCAAGCCCCTCGGCGGTGAACGGCGCTACGCCATCCACTGCGGCGAAAAGGAACGGATACATCGGCCACGTGTCGCCGAGGTTGCGGTTCGGCGCACGCTCCCGTAATGACATCGCCAGCCGCGCTGCCGCCGGACTCGACTGGCGATAGAAGTATGCGTATTGCGTCATGTGTTCATACAGGCTTCCCAACGGCAGCATGTTGTCCCCGTGAGTGGCATCGCCGAATCCATATTGCCCAGCCCCATGTCTGGAGGGGATCCAGTTCCACCATACCCAGTTCGGGAACAGCGAAAGGTTCGGGTACTGCGATGCGGCATCGATGCCAGCGGCGGAGCGCATCGTATGGAAGAAGTTGAAGTGCGCCCATGGATATGCACCCATGGAGTATCCGACCACACCGCTCGCGAGGGCGCCATCGTCGCCCGCCACGCTGTCGCGGTGCGCAAGCATCTCCCGACACAGTCCGTAGCCCCTCTCAAGGTGCCGCCGTGCCATGTCATCGCAGAAGCCGTCCCCACTGGCGGCCACGCCGGAATACCACAATAGCGATGACACGCCATAGAAGCCGGTCTTCGTTCCGCCATTGTTGCGGCGCACGATCTGCGGCCCGCCCTTGCGCGGCTGGACATCCTCAACGCACTGCACGAGCGGCACTATCATCGCCCGCCGTTCGTCCTGGGTGAGCGCTTCGAATATCCAGTCGTATGCGCAGAATGCGAGAATCCGCGACGTCGAGTACCAGTTGACGGCACGGCGGTTGCGGAACGCTTCGCCATATGCGGCAATACTGACAGAGAGCATGCGCTTCGCCTTTTCGAGGTAGCGTCCTTCGCCGGTGAACCGCCACGCGAGAGCGCACATTGCCGCCTGTGGACCCCACTCGTCGACAGACGGCAGTGGCACGGCATCCGACCAGCCGGGTGGAACCCCTTCCGTGCGCGAACATACCGGATTCGTGGGGAACCGGTCACACCTCGCAAGAAGCGCAGTCAAGGATGCTTTCGCGGAGCCTTCCGCATTCGCCTTTATCGCGGGCCACGTATCCCTATTGAAGAAGAGCTTCGGATGATCCGCCCTGACCGACGGCACTTCCACGGGCAATGCCGCGAGGGCACTGGATGACGCAACCGACATGACAAGCAGAATCGAAAGGCACCTCTTCATGGCATTCTCCCTATTTCTTCGGCAACGGCCATGCCGCGAAGGAAAGCCCGGCATACGGCATATTCCGCGAAAGCGACATGAACGACGACGGATCAACCGTGCGGTTGGACTGAAGGTCTATGACCGTCTCGCCATCAGGCTCCTCGCCGATCAGACGGGCCGGGCCTTCAGTCCAACGCTTCGCCCACTCGTTCACGTCCATGCCCTCATCCTCGACCAACACCTTGTAGGTTATGGCGACGGCAGTCTCCAACCCTATGATTCCGTTCGCCGATCCGATGAATCCGCCACGCTTCGCCGCCGCAGGATGCGGCGCGTGATCCGTCGCCAGAACCCCAAGCGTGCCGTCCTTCACTGCCGCACGGATTGCCGCACGGTCTTCCAGGTTGCCAAGCGGCGGTGCCATCTTCCAGTTGGCGTCGTTATCCGGTATGTCATCGCAGGAAAACAGGAGATGGTGCGGCGTTGCCTCGCCGGTCACGGGAAGCCCTTCCCTCTGGGCCTCACGTATGAGGTCTACGGTTCTTGCGCACGATATGTGCTGGATGTGGAGCGAACAGCCCGTTTCGCGGCACAGGCCTATGTCACGACGTACAGCCTCAACCTCCGCATCGGGCACCATGACGGGCAAACCAAACGCACGGGCCACACGGCAATCCCTGATCACGCCATCACGAAGCAACGACGGCACGACGGCATGCTGCATAACGGGCTTGCCAAGCGCAGCCGCACGGCGCATTGCCTCGCGCATCACATTCCCATCGGAAACAAACGAACCATCATCGGTGAAAGCGACCGCACCTGCCTCGGCGAGACGTTCGAGATCCGCAACCTCGCGTCCGAGCCGTCCACGGGTGATGCATGCCGCCGGCGCGATCCTCACCGGGAGCGAATCGTCTTCAATCTGTTCGCGCAGCCACGCCACGTTGTCGCCGGCTGGCGTAGTGTTCGGCATCGTGGTGACGCACACGAAACCGCCGGCCGCAGCGGCGGCGGCCCCTGTCGCCCTAGTTTCCGCCTGTGGCATGCCGGGATCGCGGAAGTGCACGTGTATGTCCCGAAAGCCCTTGAATCTCAAGTATCGTTCGCTCATCACTATGATTTCAATTTACGATTTTTCGATTTATGATTTACGATTGCATTTGATGATTTGTAAAATGGCCGTGTAGAAGTGTAGAAGATGTAGATCTTAGGGATTGGATTCTATGCTTGCCATTACCGTAGCGATGGCGCCCTTGCCATCGTGCGCCATCCTGCGATGCCAAATCACCAAATGCAATCTTAAATCGCAAATCACAATCTCCTACCCTCTACCAACTACCATCTATCATCTACCAACTATCCAACTACCCTCTACCAACTAAAACCTATCACTCAATCAATATATCCTGTTCTCGCATCCGTCGATTAGGCGGCGAATGTTCGCCTTGTGCTTGTAGATGGCGGCGACCGCCACGAGCGTCACAGTGACGCATAGCGGCAGGTTGCGCCAACCCTGTCCGCCAAGCCACGGAAACCATACGCTCACGGCGAGAAACGCCGCCGCAAGACAGCTGCCGAGCGATATGTAGTGGGAAAGCCACACCGTGACGACGAATATTCCGAACGCAATCAGCACAAGCGTAGGCAGCAGTCCAAGAAGCATGCCGAAACCGGTAGCCACACCCTTCCCGCCCTTGAACTTCATGTAG
>CAVJWR010000032.1:28882-30625 GCA_963653155.1 Limosilactobacillus gorillae | reverse complement strand
GTTCAAGGCATCCGTTCGTTCGCGGGTGTATGAATGGAACGGTGATAACGAATCCTCTATGGCAAAAGAAGACGATAGCGCGATTGAAGTGGTGGGCACCGTGATCAAGGTGCTTCCGGCGACCATGTACAAGGTCCAGTTGGAAAACGGACATGAAGTGCTCGCCCACATTTCCGGGAAAATGCGCAAGTTCTTCATCAAGATCGCGATTGGCGACAAGGTGACGGTCGAGATTTCGCCCTACGACCTCACCAAGGGGCGCATCACGTACCGCCACAAGACCTGAGTTCCGTGTCCCGGCATCTTCTATCCCTGCATGACGTCACCCTCGCTTTCGGGGGTGATTCTATTTTGGATGGGGTTTCCCTCAACCTTGAAAGCGGAATGCGCGCCTGTGTGACGGGGCGCAACGGCGAGGGGAAGTCCACGCTGCTGAAGGTGATTGCGGGGCGTCTGGAGCCGGACCGGGGCGAGATCATCCGCGCGCCGGGGCTGAAGACCGCGTTCCTCGAACAGGAGGTGCCGAGTGACCGTCCGGGCACGGTGCGCGAGATCGTCCCCTCCGAGAAGCTGATCTCCCAGATGGGGCTTGAGGCGGACGTGCCGTTCAACACGCTCTCGGGCGGTTTGCGGCGGCGCGTCCTGCTTGCGCGCGTGCTGGCGGACGAACCGGATCTCGTCCTGCTGGACGAGCCGACGAACCACCTGGACATCGAGTCCATCGAGTGGCTGGAGAGCTTCATCCGCCGCCAGGCCGAGACGACCTTCCTCTTCGTCACGCACGACCGCGCGTTCCTGAAGGCCGTCGCCACGTTCGTCTACGACCTCGACCGGGGGCAGCTCGCGGGCTGGAACTGCGACTACCGCACGTTCCTGCAGCGCAAGGCGGACCTCCAGGCGGACGAGGCGGCGCTGTGGCTCAAGAAGGCGAAGAAGCTCGCGCAGGAGGAGGCGTGGATCCGGCAGGGCGTGAAGGCCCGCCGCACGCGCAACCAGGGGCGCGTGGAGGCGTTGCGCCAGCTGCGGCTCGAATTCGCGAACCGCCGGACCGCGCAGGGGACCTCCTCCATCCGCATCGACACGGCGGCCGCCTCGGGCGACCGGGTCGTCAAGATCGAGGACATGTCCTTCGCGTACGGCGACCGGCCCGTCATCCGCCACTTCACGGCGGACATCCTGCGCGGTGAGCGCATCGGCGTCGTCGGCGGGAACGGCGCGGGCAAGACGACGCTCCTGAAGCTCCTGACGGGCGCGCTCGCGCCCACGTCGGGCGCCGTCACGCTGGGGACGCGCGTCGAGATGGCGTTCTTCGACCAGCTGCACGCCCAGCTCGACCCCACGCTCACCGTGAAGGAGGTCGTGGCGCAGGACCGCGACGTCGTGTCGGTGGGCGGCGTGCAGAAGCACGTCTATTCCTACCTGGCGGACTTCCTCTTCACGCCGGAACGTGCGCGGTCGCCGGTGAAGGCCCTTTCCGGCGGCGAGAAGGCGCGCCTCCTCCTTGCGCGCCTCTTCCTCAGGCCGTCCAACCTCCTCGTGATGGACGAACCGACGAACGACCTGGACGTGGAGACGCTGGAGCTTCTGGAGGAGCAGCTGCTGAACTACCGGGGCACCCTGCTCGTCGTCTCGCACGACCGCGCCTTCCTCGACAACGTCGTCACCTCCACCTACCTGCTCACCGGCGACGGTGCGGTGCGCGTGTGCGCCGGCGGCTATGCCGAGGCGAAGAAGCTTGAAAAG
>CAVJWR010000032.1:11491-28872 GCA_963653155.1 Limosilactobacillus gorillae | reverse complement strand
GGCTCCGCCGTCCACCCCGCCTCCGCAATCCTCCCAGGCCCCCCGCAAGCTGAACAACAGGGAGACGCGCGAACTGGAGGCGCTGCCGGGGAAGATGGAGGCGCTGGAGGCGGAGATCGCGGAAATCGAGTCCGCACTCGCCGACCCGTCCATCTACGCGAAGGACAACGCGCGGGCGGTGGCCTTGACGGCCCGCCTCCCCGTTGCCCGCGCGGAGCTCGACGCCGCCGAGACGCGCTGGCTCGAACTCTCCGAGCGCGCCTGACGCGGTTTTCGCGGGCGTCGAGAAGTTCCACCCCACACGGACGGAATATGGTAAACTAGACGCCATGAATACCGAGACCAAGAAGAAGATCCGCATCACGGACACGACGCTGCGCGACGCCCACCAGTCCCTGTGGGCCACGCGGCTGCGGACGGACGACATTCTCCAGATCGCCGAGACGATCGACGGCGCCGGCTACTACTCGCTCGAATGCTGGGGCGGCGCCACGTTCGACGTGTGCATGCGCTTCCTGCGCGAGAACCCCTGGGAGCGTCTGCGCCAGATCAAGGCCGTCTGCAAGAAGACGCCGCTCCAGATGCTCCTGCGCGGCCAGAACATCCTCGGCTACAGGCACTACCCGGACGACGTGGTGGACCGCTTCGTGGCGCTCGCGTGCGAGAACGGCATGGACATCTTCCGCGTCTTCGACGCGCTGAACGACCCGCGCAACCTCGAACAGGCCATCAGGAGCGTCAAGAAGTACGGCGGCCACGCGCAGGGCACGATCTGCTACACCACCTCGCCCGTCCACACGGTGGAGGCCTACGTGAAGCTCGCGCAGGAGCAGGCCGCGATGGGCATCGACTCCCTCGCCATCAAGGACATGGCGGGCATCCTCACGCCCGGCGCGGCGCGCGCGCTCGTGGGGGCGCTCGTGCAGGCGTGCCCCGACCTGCCGATCCAGATCCACAGCCACATGACGAGCGGCATGGCGGCGGCGATGTACCTCGCGGCCGCCGAGGCGGGCGCGGGCTGCATGGACACGGCGATCTCCACGATGAGCTCGTTCTCCAGCCAGCCGCCCTGCGAGTCGATGGTCGCGATCCTGGAGAGCGAGGGCTTCGACACGGGGCTCGACCTCGGGAAGCTCGCGGCGATCAACGACTACTTCAAGTCCGTCAAGGCGAAGCGCCAGCCGGAAAGCTCGCGCAAGGTGGAGCCGGTGGACGCGGGCGTGCTCGTCCACGCGATCCCCGGCGGCATGATCTCGAACCTCCGCAGCCAGCTCGCGCAGCAGGGCGCGCTCGACCGTCTCCCGGAGGTGCTGGCGGAGCTGCCGAAGACGCGCGCGGACATGGGCTACCCGCCGCTCGTCACGCCCACGTCGCAGATCGTCGGCGTGCAGTCCGTCCTCAACGTCCTGTCCGGCAAGCGCTACTCGATGGTGACGGACGAGACGAAGCACTACGCGGCCGGCTACTACGGCCGCACGCCCGCGCCGATCGAGAAGAAGCTGCAGAAGAAGCTCATGGGCGACCTGAAGCCGATCACGTGCCGTCCGGCCGACCTCCTCAAACCCGGCCTCGCGGCGGCGGCGAAGGAGATTCCCGCGAAGTACATCCAGGCGGAGGAGGACATCCTCAGCTACTGCCTCTTCCCCGAGGTCGCGCTGGGGTACTTCAAGTGGCGCGCGCAGCCCGCCGACGCGAAGGACCCGATTCCCGCCGACGTCGAGATGCAGAAGCGGGACGAGGCGGCGGCGGCCCCGGAGATCGACGCCGAGACGGCGAAGTTCGCGCAGATCGGCAAGGCCTTCGCGGCGCTCCTCGCCACATGCGGCGGTTCGTTCGACGCGGCGAAGCTCGCAGCTTCCGCGCCGACGGCGGCCTCCGCCCCGGCGACGGCACCGGCCGCGGAGACGCCGGCGAAGCCCGCCGTCCCGGCGGGTACGCCCGTCCCCGCGCCGCTCAACGGCACGTTCTACCGCAGCGCGGGACCGGGCAAGCCGGAACTCGCGGCGGACGGGGCGGCGGTGAAGGCGGGCGAACCGTGCTGCATCGTCGAGGCGATGAAGCTCTTCAACCCGATCAAGGCGACGGCCGCCGGAAAGATCACCTTCCTCGCGAAGCATGGCGAGGTGGTCCAGAAGGGCCAGACGCTCGCCGTCATCGAAGCGTAGGCAAAAGGAGGGAATCATGGAGTTTCTGAGTGTCAAATGGCTGTGGCTCTACGCGGGGGCGCTCCTGATGCTGCTGGAGATCATGGCGCCGGGCTTCGTGATCTTCTTCTTCGGCCTGGCGGCGGCGACGGTGGGGCTGACTCTCTTCGCGTTCGACTTCTCGGCGACCGCCCAGATTGCGCTCTTCACGGCGTTCAGCATCATCTACATCGTCGGGCTGCGGCGGTTCATGAAGGCGCTCTTCATGGGCGAGACGGCGGAATCGCGGTCAATCTCGTCCGAATACGTCGGGCGCCTCGGGAAGGTCGTCGAGGCGATCCGCCCGGAGGTCCCGGGCCGCATCCTCCTAGGCGACGCCGAATGGACGGCTGCCGCCCACGAGCGCCTTGACCCCGGCACGGAGGTGCGTGTCGTTGGCCAGAGGAACCTCACCCTCACCGTCGAGCGGATTTAACGGCAGTAGACCGAAGACAAAAAACACAAAAAAGGAGACAGCCATGATTCATGCCCCCTTCATCCTCTTCGTCATCATCGCGGTCATCGTGATTGTGTCGATTCTCAAAACGGCCATCGTCGTGCCGCAGAAGACGGCCTATGTCGTGGAGCGCCTGGGCAAGTACCGCTGCACGCTGGAGGCCGGCTTCCACATCCTCGTGCCGTTCTTCGACAAGATTGCCTACAAACATACCTTGAAGGAACAGGTTTTTGATGTGCAGCCGCAGGAGTGCATCACGAAGGACAACATCGCGGTCTCGGTGGACGGCGTCATCTACATGCAGGTGATGGATCCCGCGAAGGCCTCTTATGGTGTTGCAAACTACTACTTTGCGGCGACGCAGCTCGCGCAGACGACGATGCGCTCCGAGATGGGCAAGCTCGACCTCGACCGCAGCTTCGAGGAGCGCACGTCCATCAACGCGGCGATCGTCTCGGCGGTGGACAAGGCGAGCGATCCGTGGGGCATCAAGGTCACGCGCTACGAGATCAAGAACATCACGCCGCCGCAGACGATTCGGGACGCGATGGAGAAGCAGATGCGCGCGGAGCGCGAGAAGCGCGCGATGATCGCGGAGTCCGAGGGCGAGCGCCAGTCGAAGATCAACCGCGCCGAGGGCGAACGCCAGGGGGCCATCGCCCTTTCGGAGGGTGAGCGGATGCGCAGGATCAACGAGGCGGAGGGCAGGGCGAAGGAGGTCCTGCTCGTGGCGGAGGCGCAGGCGGAGGGCATCCGGAAGGTGGCCGAGGCGATCGGCGAGAAGGGCGGCCTGGAGTCCGTCAACATGCAGCTCGCCCAGCAGTACCTCACGCAGTTCGGCAACCTCGCGAAGACGAACAACACGATGATCATCCCGGGCGACCTCGCGAACGTCGCGGGCGTGCTGAAGGCCTGCACGACGATCGTCAAGCCGCTGACCGCCGGTTGAGGCGCATAGCTGCCGGTTATTGTCGGTTGAAAAAGCAAGAGGGCAGGGGCGGAGGACGAAAATGCCATACGCGGTGCTCGAAAAAGAGATTGAAAGACTTGACGAAACGCAGCAGAAGACGGTCGTGCTGTTCGTTCGTTTCCTGTTGTCGCAGAAAGCCGCCGCGCCTGTCGGGGGTGTCTGTGCAAGACCGCGCCGCTACGACTTCTCGCGGGTGGCGGGACGTCTGAAACTGCGAGAGGATCCCGTGGCTTTCCAGAGGCGCATCCGCGATGAATGGTAGGCGCTATCTCCTCGACACCAACGCCGTCATCCAGCTTCTCGCCGGCAATCCGTCCCTCCGCAAGATGGTGGAGGACGCCGACTTCCTCTCGATAAGCGTTATAAGCAAACTTGAGTTCCTGTCCTATCCCGACCTGACAGAGGACGAGAAAATCGCGTTTCATGAACTTCTTGAGGATTTGACCGTATTCGATCTGACGGCATCGGATTCCGCGTTGATTGAGGAGGTTGTTGCCATGCGGATTGACGGTGGTTTGAAACTTCCCGATGCCGTCATCGCGGCAACCGCGCTTGTCAATGACTGCGAGGTCATTACGAACGACGCCCATTTCGCCCACCAGAAGCGAGTCCAGGCACGGGCATACGAATTGTGAATCGCGGCGTCCTTTTTCTCCGTCGCCCCTTCCCACTTGCTTTTTCAATCGACAAACTGCCGATAATCCATGATTTGCGGCGTTTCCCCCTTGCGGGACGCGCCGCAAACCTCTATAATATACCCCAACTTTCCGCCGGGCAGTTCCCGGTACATCTCAAGGAGCAAAGAAGAACATGGCCAAGACGCCGAAATTCACGAACGCCAAGGTGTTCGACTGGGTTGACAAGTGGAACAAGGTCTGCACGCCCGACAAGATCGTGGTCGTGACGGGAACGCAGGAAGAGCACACGAAGATCTGCGAGATGATGGTCAAGAACGGCCAGTTCATCAAGCTCAACGAGAAGAAGCGTCCGGGCTGCTACCTCGCCCGCTCGCACGAGAGCGACGTCGCGCGCGTCGAGGGCCGCACGTTCATCTGTTCGAAGAAGGAAATCGACGCGGGCCCGACGAACCACTGGATGGAGCCCGAGGCGATGAAGAAGCTCATGCTCAAGAGCTACAAGGGCTGCATGAAGGGCCGCACGATGTACGTGATCCCGTTCGCGATGGGCCCGATCGGCAACCCGATCACCCAGTACGGCATCGAGCTCACCGACTCGCCGTACGTCGTCGTGAACATGAACATCATGACCCGTACGGGCAAGGCGGTCCTCGACCACCTCGGCAAGGACGGCGACTTCATCCCCTGCATCCACTCCGTCGGCGCGCCGCTCAAGAAGGGCCAGAAGGATGTCGCGTGGCCCTGCGCGAAGAAGATCGAGGACAAGTTCATCACCCAGTTCCCCGAAGAGCGCCAGATCTGGTCGTTCGGTTCGGGCTACGGCGGGAACGCGCTCCTCGGCAAGAAGTGCTTCGCGCTCCGCATCGCGTCGAAGCTCGCGAAGGACGAGGGCTGGATGGCCGAGCACATGCTCATCCTCACGCTCACCTCGCCTGAGAAGAAGCAGTACCACGTCACGGCGGCGTTCCCGTCCGCCTGCGGCAAGACGAACCTCGCCATGATGCTGCCGAAGCTCCCGGGCTGGAAGCTCCAGACGATCGGCGACGACATCGCGTGGCTCAAGCCGGGCGACGACGGCCGCCTCTACGCGATCAACCCCGAGAACGGCTTCTTCGGCGTCGCGCCGGGCACGTCGATGGACTCGAACCCGAACGCGCTCAAGAGCTGCAAGAAGGGCACGATCTTCACGAACGTCGTCCTCACGCCCGACGGCGACATCTGGTGGGAGGACATGGGCATCAAGGCCCCGGCGGAAGGCATTGACTGGAAGGGCAACCCCTGCTACGTCTGCGCCGACGATCCGTACCGCATGGGTCCGAAGCCGGGCATGACGAAGAAGGAGATCAAGGAGTCCAAGTACGTCGCGGCGCACAAGAACAGCCGCTTCACGGCTCCGGCGGTCAACTGCCCCGTCCTCGACAAGGAGGGCTTTAACGGCAAGTTCAACAAGAAGCCGACCGGCGTGCCGATCGACGCGATCCTCTTCGGCGGTCGCCGTCCGTCCACGATTCCGCTGGTGAACGAGGCGAAGGACTGGACGCATGGCGTGTTCATGGGCTCCGCCGCCGGCTCGGAAGTGACGGCCGCCGTCATCTCCGACCAGATTGGCCAGGTCCGCCGCGATCCGATGGCGATGCTGCCGTTCTTCGGCTACAACGTCGCGGACTACTTCCAGCACTGGCTGGAGATGGAGCGCACCTCCGCCGACGCGGCGAAGCTGCCGAAGATCTACTTCGTCAACTGGTTCCGCAAGGGCGATGACGGCCGCTTCATGTGGCCGGGCTTCGGCGACAACAGCCGCGTCCTGAAGTGGATCTGCCAGCGCATCGAGGGCACGGTCAAGGCGAACGAGACGGCGATCGGCAACCTGCCGTTCGCGGAAGATATCGACCTCGCCAACAACGACGAGACCGCGAAGTTCCACGTCGTCAAGGCCGACCTCGAAGAGATCCTCAAGGTCGACGTCGAAGGCTGGAAGAAGGAGATCGAGACGATCGGCGCGTCCTATGACGAATACGACGCGAAGCCTTCTAAGGACTCGAAGGTCGCCTCGAAGACGGCGCATCGCGTCCCGAAGGCGCTCCGCCAGGTTCTCGCCGACGTCACGGCGGCACTCGCGAAGTAAGCAATGCGAACGCAGGCGCGAAGCTTGTTCGCGTCAAGTCGGAAGGCTGCGGCAATCCTGCCGCAGCCTTCCGTTGTTTTGTGTAGTTAGTAGTTGATAGTTGATAGATGATAGATGATAGATGGTAGTTGGTAGGTTTCAGGTTTTGGTAGGGCGATTTCGATGAAATCGCCGTTGTGGGTAAGCATGAATAGAATGGTAGGGCGGTTGGCCCCAGCCGCCGATGCGCAATGCGCATTTCGCGGAAATGCGCCCACGGCGGGATTTTCGGTCGCAGAGGACTGCGACCCTCCCGCGCCTTTCGCTTGGCGGCGATTTCATCGAAATCGCCCTACCTGAAACCTACCAACTACCAACTGCCAACTACCAACTACCAACTAAAACCTAACCCTAAATATGATATAATCTTCCCTCATGAAGGTAAATCGTAGATCTTTCCTGTGGACAGCTGGTGCCGCAACCCTACTTGGCGCTGGCGGTTGTTCGTCGTTCGGCATAGCGAAATCACGCGCATTCGTCAACGGCAAGGTGCGGATGGCGTTCGTCGGCATCGGAAACCGAGGCAACGCGAACTTCAACATGTTCCGCTATTTCAAGGATCTTGTCGAAGTCGTGGCGCTTTGCGATACGGATATGGGTGGGGCCGCGACGGTTCCTGCGCTCAAGGCGTGTCCAGGGGTGCCTCGCTACCGTGACTTCCGCAAGATGTTCGATGAGATGGGCGATTCCATCGATGCCGTGTGCATCTCTACGCCGGACTTTTCCCATTTCCCTGTCGCAATGCTTGCGATGTCGCTCGGAAAGCACATCTACGTAGAGAAGCCCATCGGAAACCGCTTCAACGAGATCGAGCTGATGACCAATGCCGCCGAGCGGTATGGCGTGGTCACGCAGATGGGCAACCAGGGGCATTCGGACGGAAACTACTACCAGTGCAAGAACCTTGTCGAAAGCGGATTCATGCGCGACGTCACGCGGATAGAGGCGTTCATGTGTTCGGCTCGCCGTTGGCACAAGTACAATGGCGAACTGAAGGCCATGCCGCCCGCAGAGGTGCCGCCAGCCAACCTCGACTGGGATACGTGGCTTTCGCAGAGGGCTGATCGCGGATACAACAAGGCCTACATGAATGGCGAATGGCGCTGCTTCTTCGAGTATGGCACTGGCCCGATCGGCGATTGGGGCGCACACATATTCTCGACGGTATGGGAACACCTGAAGCTTGGATTGCCGTCCAAGATAGAGGTGCTTCGCGACGAAAAGCGCACGGATGTGGTATTCCCGCTATCCTCCACCACTGCGTTCACGTTCCCCGCAAGGGGTGAGGGTTTGCCGGAGTGCCGTCTCGTGTGGCGAGATGGGCTTGGCAACTATCCGGATATGCCCACCAAGATCACGAACAAGAAGTGGAAGCGTCAGATGAACGGTGTGGAAGTCTATGGCGGAGAAGGGCGAGTCTTTGCCCGTACCAGCCATTCCGCCCCGTATGTGCTCATCGGCGGCGGCGATCCGAACGATCCGCAAATCAAGAAGATCATGAACTCGTTCCACAGGCCGAAGTACAAGCACTACGAGAGTTTCATCCGGACGATACGCGGCGAGGACGAGGTGCGTTCGCCGTTCAGGCTTGGAGGTCCGCTATCCCAGATATGCGCCCTCGGCGCACTTGCCGTTGAGCTTGGCGAGCCAGTGCTCGACTTCAACCCCCAGACAAAGCGCTTCACCGCCAATGACCGCGCCAACGCGATGCTTTCGGGCGGCAATCCGCGTTCCGGATGGGAAGAGTTCTATAGGCTGTGATGTGCGCAGACCATCCGTTTGGCCAATTGACAATTGAATCGAAAAGATGAATCCGCTTGAGAACATACGAATAGTGCTTGTGGGCACACTATATACCGGCAATGTCGGCAGCGCATGCAGGGCCATGGCAAACATGGGCATCCGGCATTTGCGCCTGGCGGCGCCGAACCTGCAGAATGACTGGGAAGAGGGAAACCGTCTTGCGGTACACGCGACGGACCTCATTGATGGGCGCGAGGAGTTCGCGACTTTCGAGGAGGCTGTGTCGGATTGCGTTGCCGTGGTTGGCACCACGGCTCGCGGAGGCCTCTATCGGCAGCATGTGCGGGCTCCACGCGATTGCGCGGCAGACCTGCTTGCCCTCGCCGAGACCGGGCCGGTGGCCGTTGTGTTCGGGCGTGAGGACAAGGGGCTTCTCAACGAGGAGATCGCGCAGTGTACGCACCTTATCCGCATACCTGTCGATGAGGAATACACGTCCATAAACCTTTCGCAGGCCGTGCTGATAACCTGTTACGAGCTGTTCACGGCCACGGGACGCTACCAGCCGCCGCACGAAAAGGCGCCGCCGGCTCCGCAGGGGCAGAAGATGCAGCTGATGAAGATGTGGCGAGAGATGCTTGAGGATATCGGCTACATGGACGAGCAGAAGGCCGACCACATGATGCAGGGTATACACCGCGTATTCTCTCGTGGCGTGGTGACGAAGGACGATGCCGCGCTTCTGCTTGGCGTTGCTCGTCAGGCGGTATGGGCGCATCGCCATCCGCTTCTGGATGGCGGAAGGAAGACGTCAGCGGAGTTCAGCGCATGATGGATGCCACCTCGCATTTGCGCACAGTCTCGGAGTTGAACGGAATCATCGCATCCGGCGGCTTTGGCGGCCTTGTCGAGAAAGGCGAGCGTCTGCACGCCATGCGTATGGCGAGAGTCGCGGAGCTGGTGGCCTCCCGCGCCCCTTATGTGAGGCTCGTGCTTGAGGCCGGGCCTTCTGCGGCGGGAAAGACGACCACGGCGATGCGGCTGTGCAAGGCGCTTGAGGATAACGGCCTTTCCGCAATGCGCATATCCACCGACGACTATTTCGTGGGTGACAGGCGGAATCCGCGTGACAGGAACGGGAATCTCGACTACGAGCATTTCGATGCCGTTGATCGGGTGCGTCTGCGCGAAGACCTGCTGCGGATAATGTCAGGCGAGCCGTTCCATCGGCGCAAGTTCGATTTCATAAGGCACGAGGGGTACGACGATCCGAACGTGTTCACTCCGCGTCCGAACGTGGTGGTTGTGCTTGAAGGCATCCATGCCCTCAATCCGGCACTAACGGAGGGGATTGGCGACGAACTCAAGTATCGCGTGTATGTGAATACGCTTACTCAGCTGGAGGCCGATCTTGGAGGCTGGCTCTACTACGAGGATTCGCGGCTCATGAGGCGCATCGTGCGCGACAAGACATACCGCAACATGTCCCCGGAAAAGACGCTGCTCATGTGGGAAGGGGTCTCTGCCGGGGAGATGCGTTGGATAAACCCATATCGAGGATTCGCGGATTTCGTGATAGATACGTCACTCGACTACGAGATATCGGTCATGAAACCAGTTCTGGAGCCGGTGTTGAGGGCGGTGCCGTATCTTGGCGGCAGGGAAAGCTCAGAGATACATCGTCTGCTTGCCGTGCTTGACACGGTCACAGCCGTGACCGATACCTCCATGATCCCATGCGATTCGATCCTCCGGGAGTCCATAGGCGGATCGAAGTTTGATTATTAAGTTGGTAGTTGGTAGATGGTAGTGGGTAGTTGGTAGATGGTAGTGGGAATTTACGATTTGCGATTTACGATTTACGATTGCATTTAGCCATTTGGGCATTTTATGATTTATCATTGTGTCTGCGGGAGCGGGAGGGTCGCAGTCCTCTGCGACCGGAAACGGCGTGGCGACGACCCTCATCGAGCCTATCTTTGCGGCGACATTGACTATCGACGGGTCGGTGGGCACATCCGCATTTACAAGCGCATCCGAGGCTGCCGCATGAAGCCATACCGACGAACATGCGGCAATGTAGGAATCCTTGGTGTAGGCCCACCTTGCGGCGATGACGCCCGAAAGGAGATCGCCCATCCCGCCCATGGCCATGAACGGATTGCCGGCATCGCACACGAACTCGCGTCCATCAGGCTCGCACACAATCGTGTTGGCTCCCTTTAGCACGCAGATTGCGTGGTAGCGCTCGACTATGCGACGTGCCGCCGCCTTGCGGTCGCTTAGGATATCTTCCGTCTTGCAGGCCAGAAGCCGTGCCGCCTCTCCGGCATGGGGGGTGAGTATCACGGACTGCCCCTCGATGACGGGAAGGTTGCTCTGTTTCTTTGCGTACCAGTTCGAGAGTATCGTGAGGGCATCGGCATCCAGGACGAATCGTCCCTTCGAGCCGGAGAGCAGCCTCGACACGAGCATTTCGGCCGTCTGCGTGACGCCAAGCCCCATGCCGATTACGGTCACGTCGGCCCTCGGCGGTACGCACACAGCCGTCTGCTTCATGAACGTGGCTTCCGGCACAAGCGAACCGGCGGCGATGCGTGAGGCATCCGGCACGACAAGGTTGATGAGCCCGGCGCCAGCCGCCCTAGCCCCAAGGCCGCTTATCACCGGCGCGTGTATGTAGTGGCTTGAGCCGCCCACTACGGTCACGGTGCCTACAGAGTACTTGTTTGCGTCCACAGGACGGTGCGGAAATGCGGAGGAAATTGATTCGGGTATTTGCATACGGCTTTGGAGTATAGCAAAAAACCATGAAATATGCTATTCTACGATTCTTTACGTGAACAAGCGGAGACGGGTTATAGACCGAACTATGGAAATTGAAGGTACAGGTGTGGGTGTTGTGGAGGCCAAGAGCCTTCGGCTCAGGCTTCCGGAAGGGGGCTTCAAGCTTCGCACGGGCGGCATTCTGAAGCAGATAGACGTTGCGTACGAGGAATGCGGCGCGATGCGTCCAGAGATGGACAATGTGGTGTTCATATGCCATGCGCTCACGGGCGACGCCCATGTGGCCGGGATAAGGCCGGGCGAGACGAAGCCGAGCGGATGGTGGGAGGGCATGGTTGGCCCTGGACGCGCCATCGACACCAACCGCTACCACGTGATATGCGCGAACGTACTTGGCGGATGCAGCGGAACCACCGGCCCGTCCTCCATAAACCCCGATACCGGCAAGCCGTACGGCAGCGCATTTCCGCGCTACGACTTCTCCGATGCGGTGGACGTGTACCGCATGCTCCTTGCGCAGCTCGGCGTGAAGCACCTTGCCGCGCTGATAGGCGGCAGCTACGGCGGGATGCAGGTCATGGACTGGATCACCCGATGCCCAGGCGAGACGGATCGGGCGTGCGTGATAGCGTCCTCGGCCTCCCTCAACACGCAGGCGCTCGCCTATGATGTGGTGGGGCGCAGCGCAATCACGGACGATCCAGATTGGCGGAACGGCGACTACTACGACGTTGGCGACGGGCACGGCCCCAAGCGGGGACTCGCCTCAGCACGACAGCTTGCCCACATAACGTATCTCTCGCGGGAACTGCTGCAGGAGAAATTCCACCGCGAACTCCAGAGCAACTGGCTTGAGGAATCCAAGGAGTTCAAGGACCGCAGGGTGCGGGACTTCCGCACGTTCTTCCAGATCGAGAGCTACCTCGTATATCAGGCGGACAAGTTCCTGAAGCGCTTTGACGCGAACAGCTACCTTCACATAACGAGGTCGATGGATCTCTTCGACGCCAGTGCGCCTTATGGTTCCCTTGACGCGGCATGCGCCCGCGTGACATGCAAGACGCTCGTAGTATCCCTCTCAGGGGACGTGCTTTTCGCGGAATGGCAGTCGCGCGACATCGTGGAGTCGCTGATACGCGGAGGCAAGGACGTAAGCTACTGCCACCTTGAGATAGGCACGGGGCACGATGCGTTCCTCACACACATCGATGACCTGTCGCGCCTTGTCGGCGGATTCCTCGGTACGCGCAAGCCTGATGTCACGCCGGCTCAGGAACGCCAGCATGCGGCGGTGCTGTCCATGGTTCGGGACGGTGCCCACGTGATCGACATAGGATGCGGCGACGGGACGCTCCTCAACGTGCTCAAAAAGAATCGCCATGTGACGGGAGATGGAGTTGAGATTGACGTCACGGAATTCGAGGAGGCCGTGGCGGATGGCAACACCCTGCTGTGGGAGGATGCCGATGAGGGCATCTCCCTCGTCCCGGACGGACACTACGACATGGCCATATGCTCGGAGACGCTTCAGGTGGTGAAGAATCCGCGTGGCCTCCTGCATGAGGCCCTTAGGCTTGCGGACGAGGCGATCGTATCCTTCCCCAACTTTGCGGCGTACAGGATAAGGCTTACGCTCGGCCTTGGCGGGCATCTGCCCGTCTCGAAGCAGTTGCCGTTCCAGTGGTACGATACCCCGAACATCCACCTCATCACCCTCAAGGACTTCCGCAACCTTTGCGAGAAGGAGGGGATCGAGATACTTGAGCTTAAGGCCGAGTCGCGCCATCCGATAGGAAGGCTTCTGCTTGCCCTCGGATTCAAGAACCTCGGAGCTTCGCGAATAATCGCCCGCATAGCGAAGAAAAGGAAATGAGACACATCCACTGCCGGTGAGATGCCATCGGCGGAGCTTGCCTATGATGACTACAACCGATCATGGATACAGGACGAAGGTGCGCTGCATGTGCGCAACGCTTCTCCCGGCGGTGTTCCCCACGGCCATTTTCGCGGCCTCGCTTGCGCTCGCGCCTGCCGACAGGCTCTTGATGGCGGACAAGATGTTCGCTAAGGGGCTTCACGCGGAAGCCGCGAAGGAGTATGCCGCGCTGAGATCCGAAAAGTCGATCTCTGATACGGACATCGAATTCAGGATCGCCGAGTGCGCCCATGCGCTCGGAAAGGATTCGGAGGCGATGCCGACATATGAAAGGATGCTCCGTCGGGACATATCCAGCCAAATGCGGGCCGTGGCTCTCTATCGCGTGGCAAGCGCGAAGAACGATCCCGCAATGTTCCTTGAAAGCGAAAAGGCGGATCCCAAGGGACGCTATGCCCTCTTTGCGCGGCTCAAGCGTGCCCTCATCCTGGCAAAGAGCGACAAGCCGGAGGATCGCCGCGAGGCCACCGGGATATTCCTTGAGCTGTCCATGTCGAACGAGAAGTCCGTGGCGGAGGAGTCGATGTATGCCGCCGCGTCGCTTGCCTATGGCGACAAGCGGTGGAATGAGGCGGCAATCCTGTTCGGACGACTCACCAAGGCCTATCCAGACAGCCCGCGCACGGCTGCGGCACGTACGCCAAGGGCATGGAGCGCGTTCCTTTGTGGACGCTATACGGATTGCCTTGCCGCATGCGGGGATTCGGTCGAGGACGATCTCGCCTACCTGCGCGGCGCGGCGATGATGGCTCTCGACAGGCGTGAGCAGGGGCTTGCCGAACTTTCAAGATATGTGGAGCTGCATCCGCAGGGACGCTATCGCGCGGCGGCCATGCTCCCGGTACAGCGCATGAAGTTCGATGACGCCGTAAAGCGCGGAGACATCCCGGCTGCCGTGCAGGCCGCGAAGCTTGCCGCATCGCTTTCGGATTCCCCCGGCGACGCATTGCGCCTCGCATGGGCGCACGAGCGGTCTGGCGCGTCCGCAGAGGCCCGTGCGGAGTACAGGCGCATAGCGGAGAAGTGGCCGAATGATCCTGCTGCAGGGGAGGCCCTGTTCGCCAATGCGCTATCAGACCTTCGTGCGGAGAACTGGGCTGCGGGCGAATTGGCTCTCGACGAGGCGCTGAAGCGGTTTCCGAACCTTCAGCGACGCAACGAAGCAATTTACTGGAGAGGAATCGCCGCCATCCGCCTTGGACACGAGGAGGAGGGCGTTGCGCGGCTCAAGGAGGCCTTGAAGCTCGGAATATCCATGGATCAGGCGAGGGAGGCAAATCTCCTTGTCGCCGATTCCGATGCCCGCGTGGGCAGGACGAAGGATGCCGCAGCAAGGTATGTCGAGTTGATTTCCAAGGGCGCTTCGGAGCGGATGTCTGCGATGCATCTTGCCGCCGTGCTCAGGCTGCTTGCAGATTGCGGCGAGTGGGAAGCCTTACTTACAGGGGCCAAGGCACTGACGGCGAGATCGGGAGATCCGGTGTTTGTGCAGATCGCGGCGGCAAGGGAAGGCCAGGCGTTGGAGGGGCTTGCCCGGTATGACGAGGCGATAGCCGCATATCGTCGGGCGTTTGCCGTAAAGGCCGAGACGGACGAAGGTTCTGTGGCGGCGTTGGCTCTCGGCCAGCTTGAGTACCGCAAGGGCGAATACGATGCCGCCGAGCGGACGCTTACGGATGCCGTGTTGCGCAATGCCGGTCCAGGTCGGCTTAAGGCACGCGCCAAGGCATATCGCACGCTTGCCGACGTGTACCGCGCAAAGGGAGAGGCCTTGAAGGCAAAGGGATACGAAACCGTACTGAAGGAGCTGTTTGGCGATGAAGAGTAGTTCCGAACATGGCGATCTCATCTTTTTCGCGGTGGGGGCATCGCTCATTCTGCATGGCGTACTGATGTTCTTCGCCGCTCCGCACGTGATGAGTCACACGGCGGGTTCGTCAGACCTTGAGGCCCGGCGTACGCACCGTCCGCCGATGGCGGTAAAACGCTTCGAGGGTGATCCGTTCCGTGAAAGGGTGAAGTCCGTCCCGGCATCCGACATCCCGGCCCCACGCAGTGCGCCAACGGTGTCGCAGACGTCGGCATCATCGGCTCCGACTGCGGCGTCTTCTGTAAGCGATGCTCCGATCCCGGCTCCGCCAGTGCTCACTCCACAGGTGCTGAGCGGGCCGATGGATGCCCCGATGGAACTCCCCAAGCCGTCAATCCTGAGTGCCAATGCGATCGAGGATACAGGCTTCACTATGCCGACTGCTGCCGATATGGATGCGGTGGCAATGGCGCCGTCGCTCCCCGTCGCGCCTCTGGCTGTGGCATCGGATGGAGCGGAGTCCGTCATACCCGTTCCGGGAATGTCCGCCCCGGCTCCAGTATTTACGTTGCCGGAGATCAAGGTAGGCGATGGCGTTATGGCTGGCATCGAAGCGGAGAAGAAGGCGCCGTCCGTAGAGTTCAAGTTCGAGAACAAGGTGCTGGAAGAGGTCAACGAATCCTTCGTGGAGCAGGAAAAGGCCGCCGTTCGGCAACTTCTTTCGGAACAGAAAACCTTGCCTGCGGAGAGCGTAGTCAGTTGTGGAATGGTGACGTATGTCGATCCGGCAGACCCGAATTGGCGATATTTCAAGATAACGTTCGAGCCAAAGAGGGGGCCGGATGCGTTGCCGATAGTCCCGAAGGACGCGGTGATACTGATGGACGCATCGGGTTCAATCGGCAAGGATCGCCTCAAGAACTGCCGCGAGGTGGCGAAATCGATCTTGCGCTCCTGCCTGAACACGGGAGACCGCTTCAACCTCGTTGCGTTCAGGAACAGCTTCTCGTACGCATTCCAGGAATGGCGCGAGTGTGATGCTCCCTCGTTTGCGGAGGCGGACAAATGGCTTTCACGCCTTACTGCCCATGGAAGGACGGATGTGTTTTCCGTGATACGGTCGGTGCTGACGTTGCCGCGTGACCCGTCGCGTCCGCTCATTGCGCTTGTCGTGACCGATGGCGACGCCAATGCGGGCGTGAGCGATACCGCCGAAATACTTTCGCGCTTCACGAAGCTCAACGATGGGCTTGTATCCGTGTACATGTATGGCGTAAAGGACAAGGCGAACCGCGATCTGATCGAGATCCTTACGAGGGGAAACAGGGGTGAGTCGTTCATACATTCAGGCTTCAGGTTCAATGCCGGAAAGGAGCTCGAATCCCTGGCAAAGGCGTTTCGCGATCCGGTGCTTACAGATATTCGCGTGGCGTTTGCTTCCGGCAGCGAGGCTGAGACGTATCCGGTGCTCCTCAAGAACCTTTACCGGGGCGGTCGCGTGGAACTTCGCGGACGTTGCCCGGCATCGGTGAAGAAACTCGTGTTCACGCTTCAGGGACTTTCCGGCAAGAAGGCGTTTGAATCCCTCTATCAGCTCAACCTTGCCGCCTCGCCGGCGACCGACAGGTCGCTGCGCGACGAATGGCGGGATGACCGTGCCGTGGCGATGCGTCTGCGGTTTTAGTTGGTAGATAGTAGTAGGGTGGGTTTTAGCGGCGGATGGTCTTTAGCCCAACCTCCCTCGCCAGACGGTCAAGGTCTGCTTGTGTCGGGTTGGCCCCTTCACCCGCGACCGATAGCGTCTGCCATCCATTTGGACCTTCGCTGTATGTGAAGTCGTAGAAGGGGGCCAGTGACCAACGGCCTTTCTCGTCCATTAGGAACGCGAAGTTCTTCAGGTGGTCATCACGATTGTGTTCAAGGACATTCAGCGTTGTGCGGCGAAACAACTCTTCCTTTGCCGAGTAATCGTGCGTTAGCGCATCCGTCAGCTTGAACAGTAACGCATACTCGTCACCCGGCGTGCGGAAGTCCGCATGGAGAAGTCCTGCCGCCGAAGCGACATGAATCCGTCCGCCGACATCCGTGCGGTCGAACCGCTTCGTGGCGAAGAAGGCACCGGTCTTCGTCTCGATCAGTCGGCTCGGCATCATCGAAACGCCGGCTGCGATGGCCTTTTCATAATAGCGGTATTCCCGAATGCCCGCATCCGCACCATCTTGGCGTGTGTTGAACTTTACGATCCAATGCTCAAAGCCTGGCGGCAAAGATTCCCGTTCTGCGCAGACCGCTCCCGTTTGTGGGTTGAATCCTATGAACACCTTTGGACGTGCCCCACCAGAACTGCCGCCTGCCCGGCGTACCTCCGGTAAAACGTCCTCGGCTTTTCCGTCGGCAAAGCGTTCCGCCGATTCAGCAAGCGCTGCAAGGTCAGAAAGATCTGTTTCTGCCTCAAGTGGTTCCTCCGGCTCGTAGACTAAGGCACCCATGCCATTTGTCCCTACGCAGGCGAGTCGTTCCAATGCCGTAGGAAGGCGTCCATATCGTTGCCTGTAGGCGACATCGACAAGGCGCCGTCCCCATCCATCTGGAAGTGAGTCTTCAAACAAGCCGAAGGTATTCATATTGCCTGAACGGTCGTATACAAGGACACCATGTTGGGGCGGCAGACGAAATGGTGACAGATTGAGGCC
>CAVJWR010000032.1:6619-11481 GCA_963653155.1 Limosilactobacillus gorillae | reverse complement strand
TCGCGTCCCAGATCGAAAAGTGTGCCGACCTTGACTTGGGATGTGGGCGAAAAGCGCAAGGAAACCGTCAGGCGCATGGGCGCTCCTTTTTCATGCGGACACGTTGCACAACCTTTCGTCGGGGTAATGCTTTTAATGAGACTGGCACGGACGCAAGACGCTGCCGTTCTTTCAGAAAATCGCCGACGGCCTCCAGTTGCCGCAAGGCGAAGGCGATTCGAAAGAGCGCATCCGTGGAGGCAAGCCCCGTCCGCTCCAGACGCGATATGGATGCCGCCGGTACGCCACTGCGCCGTGCGAGTTCCTGCTGCGTCCAGTTGACGCGTTGCCGTTCGGTGCGTAGCCAAGTGCGCAATAGCGCAAGCGCATCATTCGGTGATGTCAGAGAAATGGAATCCATTGAAATAAACATGGTTGCATTTTACCATAATATATTGCTCTTATCAATATCCATACGCACTTATCGGCAATATATTGCTTTTTAACCATCTCTCAGAGGGGTGTTAAATGGTCGCGTAGAAGTGAAGAAACCCCATAAGACAAATCCGGTTTGCGGCAACTGGGAAAAGGGGGAAACAAAAAAGAGAGGATTTTGTCCACGGACACCATGTCCGAATCCCCTCCTTTGCTCAAAGATGGCGCGTATTGTACAACATCCGAGCGGCAAAATCAAGAGGGGTGGCGGGATTATTTATGATTTAAGATGGTAGTTGGTAGATGGTAGTGGGTAGATGGTAGTTTGTAGGCTTTGGACGTGGAGAAGTATGTAGAGAATGGGAGGGCGGTTGACCTCAACCGCCGCCATGGGAGGGACGCAATTCATTGCGTCCGTGGGTTGTCGTCGGTTGCAGTAAACTGCGACCCTCCCGCACCATGCACGACGGCGAGGCGCACCCCTCTAGCGACCGCATGCGCGGCTCACTTCGTTCGGGGGATATGTCGCTACGGTAAATCATCAAATGGCTCAATGCATAAATGCAATCGAAAATCGTAAATCGTAAATCAATTCAATCCCCTGCCGTATACTATTTGCGCATGAATGCATTCACAGGATCACTGCAACGAAAAGGGACTCGCTATTACCTCGTGCTGACTTCACGGGGACGGCAGAAATGGATATCGCTTAAGACCGACCGTCTTCGCATTGCGCGGATGCGGGCTGCGCAGATGGCACCGCATGCCGCCGAAAACGAGAAGGATTGGCTCAGGCATCTGGTCTGCCTTGGAGATGAGGCAAGGCGCCAGCTGTCAGCGAAGCATCCGTTTCCGCGAATCACATGGCGCATGCTTTGGCGGACATTCTGCACGAATGTGCCACAGCCAATTCCTGTCGCCAGCGCATCGAGCTACCGCAGGTGGCTGGATATCCTTGCTGATGTTGCGCCGGCAAGTTCGCATCCTGCATCGCTTTCTGCGGAAGATGCGAAGCGAATCGCCATGGAATTGGTTTCACGATATGTCTCTGCCGGACGAATGATCGTGTTCTTTCGTCGCGTGTGGCGTACAATGAAGTTTGACGCGTCAATATGGTCTTTGTGCGTCTCTTCAACGCAGATGCGATCAGACGAATGCCGCAGTGAATTCTACCGCAGGCTTGAAACTGCCGAAGTGCGCAGGATCGTCGATTGCCTTAAGGCGAAAGGGAATGACCCGTGCGCATGCGCGTATGCGGATATGGTCACTATCGGATATTACACGGGACTTCGCCTGTCTGATGTTGCCGAACTCAGATGCGACGAAGTGGTGTTTGGCGGAAAATTCCTGGTTCTTCGGCCAAACAAGACCAGCCACAGGAGGTATCGCCCAATACGGATCCCATTGGTAGGCCTTGCTCGCCAGTGCGTAGAGAGTCGGCTATCCAATGTCGATAACGATGGATATCTTTTCCAGGAACGGTCACGCCGCCATCCGAGCAAGGCGATATGCCGCGCTTTTCGGGTCTGCGCCGTGAGGAAGCGCGGCAATGGCAGGGCGAGTTTCCATTCGCTACGCGCAACCTTCATTTCACTGATGGACGAGGCGGGGATTCCGCCTCATGTCACGGATGCAATCACAGGGCACTCAGGTGGCGGAATGCATGCCCGCTATACGCAACCATCGGATTCCGCCCTTCAGGCGGCTGTGTCGCGGGCAATCCCACCGTTATGAAGGCACTCCTTAGAAGCCGCTTAGAAACGGTCTGGCGAATCGTACGCCATGATTTCAGGTTGATTAGTGGATTTCACGCCATGTTCGCAATGTGATGATTAGAAGCGGATTGGAATGATGCCATGGAAGCTTCTCAAATTCGGCGAATTCCTCGGACATGGTGTCCGGGCCTAGGGTATCCCGGGCAGAATGAAAGTTGACTCTTCGGTGCGACGAGGTCGGTTGTAGCCTGAAGCGAAACTCAAACCTTCGGGCTGAGGCTGAATGGCATGACATGTGTGTCGACCGTGTTCACGCGGGTTCAACAATGTGGGACGGCAGGATACCGCCGGAATGAACGGATCAACCGGGTCGCTCCGGTCTTGGCAAGGCGAGCGTTCGCCGAGCCGGGAGAATCAGCAAAACAGGAAACAAAAACAACATGAAGAAACTCATGATTGCGGCCGCTCTTGCGGCGATGGTCGGCGGCGCATTTGCCGATACGGCCTATACGTTCAGCGCATCGGTGAAGACGACGGTTGGAAAGTCTGGCAAGACGACCACGACCTACAACCTCGGCGCGAATGCTGCTGGTGACGAGTTCTGGTATCAGAATGCGGCTGTTCAGGCGCTGATCACGGCTGATTCGGCAATTACCAAAGTCCAGGACCGCTATTTCACGACCAAACGTGTTGGCGGCACGACTGTTCCGGCACTTTCGTCCAAGGCAAAGAAGGACAATGCGTGGCTCATCACCAACATCGTCCCGCTCGCGGCGACCTATACGGAGAAGTCGGCTGGCAAGTTCTGCGACACCTTCAAGGTGACGGAAGAGGGTTGCTATCGCATCGCCGGTACGAAGAAGTTCTCGGATGTCGTCGTCGGCGACATTTGCTGCGCGGGTCTCACTGGCGCGGATTACGCGATTGATGAGACGGTGGCGCTGGCCTCGGTTCAGCGTTTTGGCGGTCTCACGTATGCGGCGGCCAAGAAGGCCGAGATCTTCGCTGAAGTGTCAGGGACGGGCATCACGACGGCGTATCTCGCCGGACAGGGTTCGGTCGGCAAGGTCATCGACAACAACGCTGGCGTTCTGCAGACTGTTGATGGCATCACGTCCCTTTCGGGCAACATCGTTGGTGTCATCGCAGCCCCTGAATGCGAGTACTGCTGCACGGCGAACCAGCCGGCGGGTGCTTTCGTGTGCGGCACGACCACCATTGATACAGCGCTTGAGACGGCGGCTTATGGCACATTCTCCATCAAGTACAACGCCAAGGAGACCAAGGCTCTCTAATTCTTAGGGATGCATGAAGTCTGAACGGCGGGCAGGTGAATTCGTTCATCTGTCCGCTGTTTTGTGGTGAGTTGGTAGATGGTAGTTGGTAGAGGGTAGTTGGTAGAGGGTAGTTGGTAGAGGGTAGTGGGTAGCCGTGGAGAAGTATAGACATTTATTTACGATTTATGATTTGCGATTTACGATTGCATTTGACCATTTAGTGATTTGTCGTGGCAGTTTAAAGCCCACAAACTACCAACTATCCTCTACCAACTAAATACAATCGCAAATAATATGAGAATGCCATTGATCGCCATTATCTTGGGGCTTATCGTCTGCGGTTGCCGCCCGGCTGATCCGCTGTCGCAGGTCGTATTCGTGAAGGCCGATGGCCTGACTGTCACGGCGAAGGACGCGAAAGATGCGGCCGAGTTCCTTGCCGCCGCACAGGCATGTGCTGGCAAGCCGGTCAAGGAACGCGATCGGGTAAAATGGATCAACCGAATGGCGATGAAGGTTGGGCCGTCGCTCGTTACGTCGGCCTTGTTGGATCGGGAATTCAAGAAACGCGGCCTCAAGGTTTCGGATATGGCAAAGGAAGCGGTTCTGGCCCGCTACCGCCAGACTGTGCGCAAGCCCAAGGCAACGATTGACGAGGTAGCGAAAGAATTTGGGGAATCCGGCAATTATTTCCGGCGGCAATTCATGCGCGAGTGCCGTCTTGAGCAGTATCTGATGGACTGCGATTCGGTTGTGCCGACAGACGAGGATGTAGAGATCGCCGAAGCGCAACTCAAGCAAGTCATCGCAAGGAACGAGGCCGAGAATATGCGGGCAAAAGCGCGTGGAGACGAGGCGTGGAAGCGTCTTCAGGCGGGCGAAGACTGGGAAACTGTCGCCAAGTCGTATTCGGAGGATAAGCTTCTGTATGGGGACGATTGCAATTACGCACACGAATGGGAAACGATCAATCCAAAATATTTTTATCTTCAGGAAGTGGCAAATGTCCTGCCGGGAATGAAGGTCGGTGCATTTACGAAGCCAATCGAGACGGACGAAGGGCTGATGATTGTTCGAGTCGTTGGCAAAGAGAGTGACGAGCAGTACAAATGCGTTCGAATCCTGATTCGCCTCAAGGTCAAGATGGAGATTCCGGAACGTGCGGCCTTGAGGAAACAGCTTGAACAGGAGAATCGTGAAGCGGCACAGCTGGATTTGCTTGCGGACATTCGGAAGAACGTGAAGTTCGAATATCCGCTCGGCACGAATTTCACATACAAGGTATTGGAAGAGCCGGCGCCGGCCAAGGCCAGGAAATCGGCCAAGTCTCAGGCTGTTTCGACAGATTCGTCTCACACGGAGAAACGGAGAAATTAGGGGTTAGTTGGTAGATGGTAGTGGGTAGGTTTGGGCCGTGGAGAAGTGTAGAAATGGGAGGGGGCATCAAGTGTTGCTA
>CAVJWR010000032.1:6145-6609 GCA_963653155.1 Limosilactobacillus gorillae | reverse complement strand
GAACAAAAACGATGAAGGCAAAAAGTAGAAATGTGGTGCGCATGTTCGCGGCGATTTTCTTCGCGTCGTTTTGCCATGGTGTGATGGCGGCGAACCCCAGAGGCGTTTGGCTCGATGACTTTGCGGCGGCGACGAACAGTGCGTTTTCCACGGGAACGCCGCTTGTGCTGGTCGCCTCCAAGGTGGGATGCGACCACTGTGCCGCGCTGACGGCAGATTGCGCGTCTACGTCTTTCAAGGACTGGATGTCGCAGGAGAGGTTTCTGTTCTGCCATGTCGAGAAGAACGTGAACAAGGCGTATGACTATGTGGCCACGGCGGGCGGAATCTGTACGAAGATAACGGCGTTCCCCTATGTGTCCCTGATTTGGCCGCATGGAAATGAGGTTGTCGCGACAAACTTTGTCGGACGAAGTGGCCAGATGCTGGCGTCTGGCGGATCGCTGTCCGCCCAGCTTTCAAAG
>CAVJWR010000032.1:1698-6135 GCA_963653155.1 Limosilactobacillus gorillae | reverse complement strand
TTCAAAGAGCGTCGATGCATTTTTCGCCGAATATCAGCCAGGGCCGTCGGCCTATTTTATTGTTTCCAATTCGCCGAGCGCACGATTGGAGGCTTCTGTCGGGAAAACGGTCGCCGTGACTGTGCCGATTCGCCGCCGGAATGCGACAGAAGCGGAAGCGTATGACCTGAAGGTTGCCTTGCCGCGTAATGCGGGCAGTGCCACCATTCCCGTCATATTTGAGGCAGGTGCGGAGATGCCGACAATCAATCCTGTCGTGCGCGTGGATGCGGAATCGTTTGAGGTGGGAGACGTCATTGGCCTTGAGCTTACGTGCAACGGCGAATCGGTCGCCCAGTCGTCCATCGTGTTCACGGACGTTCCCACAAGCACCAAGAACCCGCTGTGGCTGGGCGAGCGTGACGCGGATACACTTCAGCCGGGCGAGTGGACGATGGATCGGGATCTTGTGTTGGCCAAGGCACAGGCATCAGGGACGTTCACGCTGAACCTTGTCGGCGGCTCGCTTTGGTGTCCTGATTGTGCGCGGACGGATCGCAATTTTATCGAGACCACAACCTTTGAAGAATGGCTCGTTGCGAATGGGGTGTACTGTGCGCAGATCGACATCCCGCGCCTTTCCTCGAACGGCAAGACCTGCCTGTTGACCTACGAGCCTGGAACCGTCAGCGACGGCTACGTAAAGGTCCTGACGAACGGAACGGACATTGCCGCCGAGGACGTGCGCGTGCAGAGCGGTGCGGGCTACCTTTCGCGCAAGGGAATCGACTCGATCTTGGCCGCCGAAACGCTTGCTCGCAACATCGGCCTCGTGACGAATCTCGTGGCTAACGGCGGGCTGTGCATACCGGGGAAGGCGCGTCTCGGCGTACCGACGTTTGTCGTCCAGAATGCGGCTGGACGTGTCATCGGTCGTTTCGACAAGTTCGCGGCGGTCAGTCCGACGGACGCACACGCGTCCGCCGCCTACGTGCGCCGACTGGACGAGATTTTGTCGCTCGCGGACGATCCGACGGAAGAGCTGAACCGCGACTGGTCGACGGCCACGACGGATGACTGCACACTGGACATCCGGGGCGGCATACGCACCTCGACGATCTCGGCCATCGACCTTTCGGACTACTGGCGGCTCACTGGCCGCGACCGCTGGACGCGGACGACGTTCACCGTAAAGGGCCGGACGGGCGAGACGACGGAGGAGAACGTGCGGCTCAACCTCTGGCAGGTGACGGGCGGCAAGGCGACGAAGGTCACGGCCGCGACGGGCAACCTTGCAGCGGGCGTCAGCCTGCCGCCGCAGGAGATTGCGTCCGACGCGGAGACCGACTACTTTGTTCAGGTCGAGGCCGTCGAGACAAGCGCGGCGTTCGCGCTGGATCGGAATGGCGGCTCGGTCGTCGTCTACGACCTGACGACGGAATCGACGGATGATGCGGGCACGATTTCCTTTGCGAAGACATCAGACACCGCGAGCGAAGCGGATGCTAAGAAGGCGGGCGGCACGCTACGCGTACTCGTACCGATTGTCCGCACGGGCGGTGCGTCGGGCGCGACGAACGTTTCTGTCGTCGTTGATGCGGCCTCCACGGCGTTCGTCGACCGCTATCGCCTCGTCACGGACAGCATCTCTTGGGCCGACGGCGAGACGGGAACGAAGAATATCGAAATCGACGTCTTCGACGGCGCTAACGCGGACGGCACGCAAGTGCTTCGCCTACTGCTCGGCGTGTCGGCGTTCGAGCTGACGCTCATCGACAACGACAAGATGAACGTCGGGAAGGTTGCGCTGGCCGAGGCCGAGCCCTCGATCGCCAAGAAGGGAACGGTCATCGCACCGGAGGGATCGCGCGTCCGTCTCGGCGTGGCGCGCTTCGGTGGTGCGTCGGGCGACGTCTCGTGTACACTCAAGGCGTCGACGGGCACGTTCGCCGCGCCGCCGACGTTCGCCTGGGCTTCGCGCACGTCGGGCGTGCAGTGGGCAGAACTTGACCTGCCGATGCTTGCGGATTGCCCATCCGGCAAGGTGACGGTCTCGTTCGATTCGTTAACTGGCATCAAGGCGGACACATCCGCCCGTACGCTCACGATCCAGCTTGTCGGTGTGGACGCGCCGCGCTTTGCCGCCGATTCGCTCGCCTTGAGCCTAACGCGCTACTGCGCCGTCTCGCAGGAGGTCGCCGTGCTTAATCTCGCGGACGGCGCAAAGGCCAAGATCACGAAACTTTCGGGGGCAGTCCCCACCGGCGTTTCGGTGAAGCTCGCGGGCGACCGGTTGTGCGTGAGCGGCATGCCGACGGCAAAAGGCGGTGCCTACGAGGCAGTCTATCAGGTCTCGCAGACGGTCGGACGGCAGACGGTGCCGGGATTGACGATCCATCTGACGTTCGCCGTGACGGACGTTGCGGCGCTTGCCCCGTCCGCACCGGGCGCGAATCCGTCCGTCGCAACGCGGCGCACGATTCCCGACATGATGGTGGTCGACGCGGCAGAGAGGCGACTTGTCGGCATCCTCTCGAACCTGACGATTCAGCCCACGGGACGTTGTACGGCGAAGTATCGCTGTTCGGTCGGCACCGTCTCGCTTGCGTCCAAGGGCTGGGCCACTTACGATTCCACGACGGGTGCGCTGTCCGCCGAGCTGACGGTCGCGAAGAAGCCCTATGCACTGGTCGTGACGGCGTGGCCTGACGGCACGGTAGAGGTCTCACTGTCCGACCCGGACTTCACGGACATCCTGACGGCCGAGGCGCCCGAGGCGTGGAGCCGGGAGAATCCGGCCACGGCGTGGGTCGGTTGCTACACGGCGGCGTTTGGGGATGCCGAAGGCGAGACGTTGGCGAACGGCTCGCCGGTTGTCACGCTACAGATGGCGGCATCCGCAGTGCACACGGGCACGATGCGCTATGCGGGTTTCTTGCCGAACGGGCAGGCGTTCAGCGGCTCGTCTGTCCTTGTGGCTGACGGCGTGGACGCGGCGCTGCTGCCGATCTACTACCGCACGGCGAAGGATTTCTTCACGGCGGTTCTGCGCATCAAGGCCAACGGCGAGGTTCAGGCCGTGACCTGTGACGCGAACGTCATTCCGGGATGGACGCATACGGAAGCCTTGACGGAGGCTTGTGCGGACGTCCGCTACGGCTTGGCTGTCGGCTCGTGGATCGACGCGAAACAGAGCCTGCTGGATACGATGGATCCGGCGGCGGTGGGACACGACCTTGTCGCGGAAGGTGCGATAGAGGCGATTCCGGTCACGATAGCCGCAACGTCCGTGAAATTCGATCCGGTGTCGGCAAAGGCCACAGGCGCGAAGCTCTCGCTCAACCGAACGACGGGACTCATCAGCGGTAGCTTCAGGACGCTAAACGCGGACGGCAAGACGGTCACGGCGAACTACCGGGGTGTGCTGTTGCCGGACTGGGGCGACGGTTGCCCGGAGTGCGGTGATGTCCCGTGGGCGATGGGGACGTACTGGTTCAGCGAGAAACTGACGGGCGAGCTGAATGGGCGTCCGAAAACGTTGACCGTCAAGGTGGGCGACACGCTCTACATCGAGGCAAGAAAATGAACAGGAAGATTCTGGTTGGCGCGAGCATTCTGGCGCTTGCGGCGGGTGTGGCTATCTGCTTTTGGGGTGGAGCATTCACGGGCGCGGGCAAGACGGGCGATGAATCAGTCGGACATGGCCGTATGATAGAGAAGACGTCCAAGCCGAAAGACAGCGCAAAACGCGCTCGGACAAAGCGCATTACAGAGACAAGTCCAAATGCGCAGGGCTCTGCGTCCTCAGACATGCCTGAGTCAGAGGCGAGTGACAACGACAATACTCTCTCTGCGGAAGACCAGAAAACGATGGATTCGATTCAGTCGGCTTTGGATGACGAGAAGTTCGAGGCGGTAAGCAAACTCGCCATGTCTGCACAGTCCAACCCGTCCGCCGAGGTACGGCAGAAGGCCGTGGAGGCGCTTCAGTGGTTCGGCGAAAAGGCCTTGCCGGAACTTATGCCATACCTTGCCGATGCGGATGAGGATGTCCATTCGGCTGCGATGAATGCCGTGGAACAGGCCCTTATGCAGGTTGAGGATGAGGGGGAAAAGGCCAAGCACATAGAGACGATGCTTATGCTCAAGGGTGTGTGCGGAAAGGACGGCCTATCCATGCTTTCAGGACAACTGAAAGCCCTTTCGGACAGTGCGTTGGCGGTCGCGACTGCGGTGCGGATAATCGAATCCAAGGCCAATCCCTCTGCCGTGGATGAGATGAAGGAAGTCTACCGATTCCATACGGATGAGGATTATACGATGTCAGATGGTAGATGATAGTTGGTAGTTGGTAGATGGTAGTTGGTGGTGGGTAGTTGGTAGATGGTAGTTGGTGGTGGGTAGTTGGGATTTGCGATTTACGATTGCATGATGAGGTTGAGAAGTTGAGAGGGTGAG
>CAVJWR010000032.1:0-1688 GCA_963653155.1 Limosilactobacillus gorillae | reverse complement strand
GGCACACGCGCCACGGCATACGAGAGAGTCGCAGTCCACTGCGACCGCTGGCGGACACGGGAGGGTCGCACTTGTTGCGACCATTACCCATGCGTGACACACGTGGGCTTGGAATCGGTGGGCGCATTTCCGTGAAATGCGCATGAGAGGGCAAAAGGCAAATGCCTCAACGGCAAAATGAAAGGAGACTTCAATATATTGTTCTTATCAATGTCCCTATGCACTTATCAGCAATATATTGCCTTTAACCATCTCTCAGAGGGGGCTGAATGGTCTTGTAGCCCGTTGTACGCGCCATCCCGCCCCTGTAGCCTACGTTGTGGCCGAGACGCGCAGGTGATGGGCAAGGAGCGGGTCGATGAGACGATAGATGCCATCGAGGCTGTCGATGCGAGAATCGTCCACCAAGCGCCGCACGGCCGTGTTCACGGTCGAAGGCAACGGCAGGAAGTGCCGTGCGCGGTAGTCTTCGGTGAACTGTGCCGTAGGCTCTTGCGCGATGGCGCGGGCAACCAGGCGCTGCGATTCTGGGAGTGACTGGAAGACATTCTCGAAAAGTTCGCGCTCGGCCTCGTACATGAGATCAAATCCTGTCTGTACGTCAGAACCCGTGACGTCCTTCCCCGCCCGCTCGCTAACCATGCGGAAAACCCACGAGCCCAGCGCCTGAAGATAGTACGGCACGTTGCCCGCCTTTTCGACCATGACGGACGCCAGCTCGGCAGAGAGCCGCATCTTGACCGCCCCGAATTTCTCCACGAGAAAGGCCGCACTCTCGTTCGGCGGCGGCAGGGACAGGGAGAAGGTCTGTGCGCTGCGGTAAAACGGCCTTGCCGGCAACAGGAACATGCGCTTCATCAGATGGCACTTCGACCCCAGGAACACATAGCTGATGTCTGTGTGCGATTCGATGACGCTGCGCATGATCTGCTCAAACTTCGCGCCAAGCCCCAGCGAAGCGACTTCCTGAAACTCGTCGAGCACGATGACCATCTGACGTCCCCTTGGACAAAGCGCCTGCGGCAACGCCAAGACTTCGCGTAGCTCCTGCGCACCCATCTTTCGCGACGCGAACTGAAAGGACAGTTCTGGCGAGCCGCTTTCGTCAAAGCCCAGAACGGGGCGCAGTCGCTTGAAGAGATCCGCGACATGCCGCAGAGCCGAAGCCTTTGGCGCGGCAACACGGTAGACGGCACGGGAATAGGAAAGAACAAAGTCATTGAGAGAGGCGACATCCATCAGGTTCAGGCAAACGCAGAGAACGCCCTGCGACTGCAGATGCTCAACGACCTCCGCCATGAGAGACGATTTCCCGTAGCGACGGGGACCGTAAAGGACGACGTTGTTGCCGCCATCGATCACGTTCAGGATGGACTTCTTGATTTCAATGCGGTCGTAGAACTCCCCTCCCGTGACTTTCGATCCGTATCTGAATGGGTTTTTCATGCGGACATTATACCATATTTTCTTGCTCATATTTGAACAATTCAATTTTGAATAACGAAATGCGCCGGATTGATCCTCGTCCCTTCCTCATTTACAAGGGTCTGGACGAGGTCGGTCCTAAACTCCCGACTTTCGGATGGGGGGGGGGCACAGGTGTTCTATTAGTTCGAAAACTAGATGAGGTTCTGATGGGGTGCCCTATGAGAAGTTCCAAGACGGGACGAAAAAGGACTTGTCGGCAG
>CAVJWR010000031.1:31216-31884 GCA_963653155.1 Limosilactobacillus gorillae | reverse complement strand
CAGTCGACGAGGGAGAGGATTTCGTCCGCCCGCTTGCGGAAGACCTCGCCCTTCGTCGTGAGCTTCACGGCGCGCGCGCCGCGCTCGAACAGCGTCTGCCGGAGGCAGGCTTCGAGTTCGCCCAGCTGCTTCGAGAGCGCAGGCTGGCTGATGCCGAGCCTCTTCGCCGCCCGCGAAATGTTCCCCTCGCGAGCGATCATTGCAAATGACCTAATATGCCTTAGTTCCATGGCGCGTAATGTACCACTGCAATGTAGAACTGTCAATTATGAAAATGTAAAATCTATAACCAACTGTAATGCCATGCAAATGGCGCACCATCGCATGGTTTAGGATACCGTTTGCTCGCCCATCAAGGTGCTTGCCATTGTGGTTTTCGGCAAGTTTCAAAAAACAATTATCATTGTAATTTGAAACTATCGGATGTCATGTATTTTTCGGTTTTGATACAATTTCGCGCATAAGTTTAGGCGACCTTGTGGCATCTCCTAAACGGGAAAAGGAGCAAAGGCAATGGAGATTGGAAACAGGCTGTTTGACAATTTGAAGGCGGGAAAAACGTCCATCGGTTGCGTGGTGACGATGAGTGACCTGATCGTGAGCGAACTTGCGGGCGACTGCGGGATGGACTTCTGCTGGATTGACGCGGAGCATGCGCCGCACACGAT
>CAVJWR010000031.1:8458-31206 GCA_963653155.1 Limosilactobacillus gorillae | reverse complement strand
CATCTGATCGCCTTGCGCGGCACGGGCTGCGCGGGCCTTGTGCGCGTCCGTGCCGACGAACCGATGCTGATCAAGCCGTACCTCGACCTCGCGCCGGACGGCATCATCGTGCCGATGGTCAACACGCCCGAACTCGCCGAGGCCGCCGTCGCTGCTTGCCGCTATCCGCCGACGGGCGTTCGCGGCTGTGGCGTTCGCCGTGCCGTGCGCTACGGGGCCGTCGACTTTTTCGACTACGTAAAGGCGTCCGAGAAATGGCCGCTCGTCATCTGCCAGATCGAGCACGTCGATGCGGTGAAGAATCTCGACAAGATCCTGAAGGTTCCCGGCGTCGATTCATTCTGCATTGGCCCGTGCGACCTCTCTGGCTCGATGGGCATCCTGAACCAGATGGACAATCCTGAACTCAACAGGGTTATTGATGAGATCGCCCTGAAAATCAAGAAGGCGGGCAAGATCCTTGGCACTGCGGCGGGCGACTTCCCGCGCTGGAAGGCGCGTGGCGTCGACTGGTTCGCCGGCACGAGCGACTGGGGCGCGATGGCGGCGGGCATCCGTGCGTTTCGCGCGGCGTGTGAACAGGCGTAAGCGGACGAGGACGAACGAAAGCGAAAGACGAATCGGAAATGAAGAAAGTCAGATTGGTGACAAGCGGCGAAGACCGGCTGCCCTCTGGGACAGCGGATGAATTGAATACGTTCTGCGACTTCAAGGCACAGCGGTGCGAGACGCCGGAGGCGTTGCTTGCGACGTTCCCGGACGCGGAAGTCCTCTGGATGTTCGGGCCGAACCTTTGCCTCAAGCCAGAAGCCTTGGAGAAGATGCCGTCCGTAAAGGCTCTTCTGCGTTCGGGTTCTGGATTGGATGCGCTACCTTGCGACTGGGCGAAGGCGCACGGCATTGGCGTCTACAACACGCCGGAGTCCATTGCCGAAAGCGTCGCGGAACATGCGGTCGCGCTGCTCATCAGCTACATTCGTCAGATTCCGCAGTACAACGCACGAGCGAAGGCCGGTTACGAATGGGGCAAGGTTGAGGGCATGGACTGGCACATATCGCATCGCACGCTTGGCTTGATCGGCTACGGCAACATCGCGCGGCGCGTCGAGAAGATGATGGGCGGCTTCGACATGAAGACGCTCCACTACGATCCGTTCGCGCCGGATTCGACCGACTTGGAGACGCTGCTGAGAGAAAGCGACTACGTGAGCATCCACTGTCCGCTCACGTCCGAAACGAAAGGGCTTATCGACGCGCGGCGGCTGAAGCTCATGAAGCCTCACGCGATTCTCGTCAACACGAGCCGAGGGCCTGTCGTCGACGAAGAGGCACTTGCGGACGCGCTTGACGCGGGGACTATCGGCGGCGCGGCGATTGACGTCATGTGCGACGAGCCGCCGGACGTGAAGAGCCGCCTTCTCCAGCATCCGAAATGCCTTGTCACGCCGCACATTGCGGCATTCTCGTGCGACTTCGAGAAGAACTTCTTCGCGGCGTCCGTCGCGAAGATTCGCCAGATATGTGAGACGCTGGACTGACGCGATGAGACGTTCTGTTCGTTTCCTGCTGCTTGTCGGAGGCCTTGGTGGCCTAATGTGCGGCATCGACTTCGGGATAATTGCCGTATCATTGCCGTACATCCGCGCACTTGCGTTCTATACGGACGTGCAGATTGGCTGGATTGTCGGCGGGGTCATGCTTGGCGGCATATTCGCGTCGGCAGTTGGGGGATGCCTGTGCGACAGGCTTGGCAGACGGACTACACTTCTGCTTGCGGCCTTGCTTTTCCTTGTTGCGATTCCAGTAATCTGTCTGTCGGGGCGTAGTTTCGGCGTGATAATGGTTGGGCGAATACTACAGGGCATGAGTTGCGGACTGCTCAGCATGGCGATGCCGCTTTATCTCACGGAGGCGCTTCCGGCGGATTGCCGTGGAAGGGGAACGGCGATATTTCAGCTGTTCCTTGGCATTGGACTTGTCCTTGCATCCATTTCCGGAATTGTGCTTGCGAATGTCTTTGGCGCTGCGGATGCGGTGGCAGATCAGGTTTTGGATACGGCGAAGTCGATGGCCTGGCGGATCAGTTTCTGGTGGACTCTCCTGCCGGGTGCAGCCTTACTCGCATGCACATATTTCGCTTCAGAGTCGCCTGTATGGATAGGACGGAAAGCGAATCTGAATGGTGTGGGTGTGGAAAATCGAGATCGGACGGGTACACCATCCATCATGATGGCTTCGGATACATTGTTCCAACGCAAGTATGTAATCCCGTTCCTACTGGCGCTGGCGGTGCTTACGCTCAACAAGCTTATCGGCTTCGGATGCGTGGTTCCGTATGCGGTGGTGCTGTTCCAGAAGGCGGGCCTTGCAGGGGCATGGGGTAATGCGGGGGACTGTGCCATCAAGGTTCTGAATCTTGCCGTCACGCTTCTTATCGTTGGCCTTGTGGAACGGAAGGGCCGCACGTTCCTGTTGCGTATCGGGACGGCAGGGCTTTCGGTCTCGCTGGCATTCATAGGCTTGATTTTCTTTGCCATGGAGCGAGGGTGGCTTGCACCGTCATTTGGGACAGGGTGCCTTACGCTCATGTCTTTTCTCGCCCTTGTGTTCTTCTACGCATTCGGTCCAGGCGTATGCGTGTGGCTTGTGCTTTCGGAACTGATGCCAACGAGGATTCGCGCAAAGGGGATGTCCATTGCGCTCTTCTCCAACCAGTTTGTTGCTTGGGGGCTTGCGTCGGCATTTCTGCCGGTCGCGAACATTGGTGGATTCGGTCTGGTGTTCCTGTTTTTCGCGGCGATGGGCATACTGTATTTCGCGACGGCGCGACTTATCCCGGAGACGAAGGGGAAGTCGTTGGATGAGCTTGAGACGCTTTTCGCTACACGTTCGCGGTGAGCAGTCACGGACGCAATGAATTGCGTCCCTCCCGTGCGATGGAAATCCAGTGTGCTTCAGGTGGGAAGCTTTTTGATATAATCTCAGGCATCGGGATGAAAACAAAGAAAGGAATCGAGTCGTGAAAACATCGGTAGTGTTCGCTTTTTCCGCAGTCTTGCTGGCGCCTTCGCTTTTCGCAAAAATCGAAATGGCGACGCCTTTTGCGGATGGCATGGTGCTTCAGCGTGAGATGGATGTTCCGGTGTGGGGCAAGGCTGAACCCGGAAGGAAAGTAAAGGTGTCCTTTGCCGATTCGTGTGTCGAGACGGTCGCTGCGGCGGATGGAACCTGGTCTGTGAAACTGCCGAAGATGGCGGCATCGAAGGAAAGCCGTGTGCTGCGTGTTGCCGAGTGTGTGTCTGGATGGCTTTGGGATGACGAGACGGATGTGGTCGAGATCTCTGATGTGCTTGTTGGTGAGGTGTGGATGTGTTCCGGTCAGTCCAACGCCGATTGTCCGATCTGGGGTCCCAGCCCTCGCTATCGCGATGGCTGGGGTGCGATGACCCTTTCAAGCACCGACAAGCCCTTCGTGCGGATCGTGAAGACTCCGCTTGTTGCTTCGGAAACGCCGCGCTACGGCTATAAGGCAGAATGGATGAAGATGACCCCAGCCATGCTTGAAGGATTCAAGAAGGGGAAGCGAATGCCGTCCGCGATGGGCTACTACTATGCGCTTGAACTCGCCAACGCCCTCGACATCCCGATTGGCCTCGTCGACAGCTCGTGGGGCGGCACAAACATCGATGCCTGGACTCCGCGTTCAGGCTATGAGGGGCTTCAGGGCCTTGATGCCGAACGCGATTGGAAGATCATCGCCGCGAAGGACTGGAAGGACGAAATGCGCAAGGGCCCGATCAACAGATGGATCCAGCAGCCGTCCGCCCTCTGGAACGGCATGGTCGCCGCCTACTCGCCGATGGCCTGCCGAGGCTTCATCTGGTATCAGGGCTGCCACAACGCGGGCGAGTACCAGCGCTACTGCGTCAAGATGCATGCGCTCTACAACGGATGGGCGAAGGAGTTCGCGAATCCCGAGATGAAGCTCTATTTCGTGCAGCTTGCGCCGTGGGGCTACGAAGGCATCGCCAACATCCAGATGGCTCAGGCACAGTTCGACAAGGAAGAGCCTAATGCCGGGATGGCCGTCATAAACGACGTTGGAAACCTGCGGGACATCCATCCGAACGACAAGCGTACTGTCGCCAAGAGACTTTCCCTCCATGCGCTTCGTCGCGACTATGGCTGGGAGTCCGTAAGGGACAACTCGCCCACGCTCAAGGGATGGAAGGTCGAGGGCGACAGGTTTGTCCTGTCGTTCAACGATGCCGATGGCTGGTATGTCTACAATCCCGACCGTTCACTTGATGTGGGATTCGAAGTGTGCGGCGCCGATGGCGTATGGAAAAAGGCGAAGATACAGAATCTCCGCATGAGCAAGACACGTGAAGGCAAGCCGCAGTGGCTTGGTCCGGTGGACGGCAAAGACCTGATCGTCGTGGCGGACGGCGTGAAGGAGCCGGTCAAACTCCGTTACCTCCATTCAAGGCCATGGTTTGGCGCACTCTACAGCGATGCCTGTCTGCCGCTTGGCGCGTTCACCATCGAGAAGTGATCCGGCAAGTTCCGGGCAGGGGTTGCGGCGCACAGTGCATATGTGCTATAATGTGGCACGTTTTCGCTTGGAAGCGAAAAGAAACTAATACGCAAACAACAACGAGAGGTGAGGTATCGCTACATTCACTCGCGTCAACTACAAGATTCGCGTACCTGCGGTGCGCGTTCTTGACGCAAATGGTCAGATGCTCGGCGTAATGCCGACGAACCAGGCCCAGCGCATGGCGGAAAGCCAGGGGCTTGATCTGGTTGAAATAACTCCGAATGCACAGCCGCCGGTCTGTAAGATAATGGACTACGGCAAATTCCGCTATGAGGAGTCGATTAAGGCGAAGCAGCAACGCAAGGCCCAGAAGACCACACAGGTGAAGGAAGTCAAGTTCCATCCCGGAACGGATGTCGGAGACCTGAAGCACAAGTTGCGTCAGATCCGCCAGTTCCTCGGTGACGGCAACAAGGTTCGACTCTCCCTCCAGTTCCGTGGCCGTGAAAACGCCCATCGCGACATCGGCGAGGACAAGATCACGGAAGTGCTGGAGATGCTCAAGGACGAATGCACGGTGGAGCACGCTCCGCGTACCGACGGGCGCGTCCACAGTTGCCTTATCGGGCCGCCGCGTGCAAAGAAGGGCGGTGCTCCGTCCAAGCCGTCGATAGTGGTGAATCCGTCCTCCGGCGCGTCGCAGTCCGCACCGCCGCCGAATGGCATCCACATCAAGATTGGCTGATGCCGCAGGTCTCCCCGTCTTCGGGGCAACATAAATGGATATGGCTTTCATTGCCGTAGCAACGGATGAGAGTTGGTTTCGGATATGATTCGCATCGGTTTGCGGCGGATGAGCCGTTTGATGGGGACGTTGCCCAGAAGCTGGGCGGCGTTCCCATCCACGGATGCCCAAGGCTAATCGGGCATTCGGATGCCGACGTGCTGATACATGCCGTGATCGATGCCCTGCTTGGGGCTGCGGCCCTGGGCGACATCGGCTCCCATTTCCCTGATACCGATCCCCGTTGGCGCGGAGCCGACTCTGCGGCCATGCTGTGCTCGATAGTAAAGGAGATCGGCGATGCCGGGTATGACGTCGGCAACGTTGACGCCACGGTGATATGCGAGCGGCCAAAGATTCGTCCTTTCGTTAACGCGATAAGGGCAAGGCTCGCGGCATATCTAGATGTCCCTGAGACTTCCGTTTCCGTGAAGGGAAAGACGAACGAGGGCATGGATGCCGTTGGCGCTGGCATCGGGATCGAGGTGCATGCCGTAGCCATGCTCGTGCCGCGCAGGGATTGACGGCGATGGATGTCGTGTTGCTGATACCGGCCTACGAGCCTGTGGCTGGCCTGGTTGATTATGTCGATAGGCTATCTGAACATGGCTTTCGCCGCATTGTCGTCGTTGATGACGGTTCGGGCGAGGCGTATGGTTCGATATTTGATGCGATTGCCGCCAAAGCCGACTGCACGGTGCTGCGCCACGACGTGAATCGAGGCAAAGGCGCGGCGCTTAAGACGGGTCTTGCGTTCATACAGTCCAACTTTGCGGATGCCAAAGGCATCGTGACCGCCGACTCCGATGGACAGCATGACGTGGAGGATTGCGTTAGGATCGCCGAAGCGATGCTTGGCGATTCGGGCAAGCTCTATCTCGGAAGCAGGGATTTCTCGCAATCCTCGGTTCCGTTCCTTTCGTGGTGGGGCAACCGCTGGGCGACAGTCACGTTCGGGTTGATACATGGCAAATGGCTGCCGGATACCCAAACTGGCTTGCGGGCGTTCTCGTCATCGATGCTGCCGTTTCTCCTTGGCGTGGAAGGTGACAGGTTTGAGTATGAGATGGGTGTGCTGATTGCCGCCGCGAGAAAAGGGATTCCGTTTGGCGTCGTTCCCATCCGAACGATCTACGAAAACGGCAACGCCGGCACGCATTTCAGTCCACTGAAGGATACGATCCGAATAAACAGGCTCGTGTTTGCGGACTTCTTCCGCTTTGCGGGCGTGTCGATCGCATCGTTCGTGATAGATCAGTTCTTGGCATGGGCGTTTGCGTCCATCCTTGCCGCATGCCGCGTAGAGCGCCATGGGGTCATCTGGGCGAGCGGACTTGCGGCGCGTCTGCTCAGTTCAGTGTTCAACTATTCGATGAACCGGGCGTTTGTGTTCCGCTCGTCCAGATCAGTGGCGTCATCAGTCTGGAAGTATGCGCTCCTGTGCATTGCCGTGATAGTGCTGAGCAACGCCGGGGTGTCTTTGCTGTCGATGGTTGGCGTACCGCGCGGATTCGCGAAGTTCGCCTGTGACGTAGTATTGTGCCTTGCCGGATATCGCGTGCAGTCGCGATTCATCTTCAGGTAGGCGCGTCTCACCAATCGACTGCTTTGCGTGCGGACTTCTTTTCCGAGTGCGCGTGTTTGTCGTCAAGCATCCTTTGCTTTTGTCGACGTGAACGCCGCCGCTTTTGCCGCCGCTTCTTTTCGATGAGTTGTTGCTTTGCCGACTTTATATTCTGTTCCCGCTCAAGCAGAGTCTCGGCGAGTGCGCGACGCGCAAGCCACCTGTTGTCTTCCCGCGAACGGGACTCCCCGAAACGTATCTGAATGTCGCTCGGACGATGCTTCAGGCGTACGACGTTCGAGGTCTTGTTTGTCTTTTGGCCTCCCGGACCTCCGCCGAGAATGAACGACTCGTCAAGATCGCTCTCGACGATGGAGGCCCGTACCATCAGTTCCCGTATGTGTGTTATCGTTGACGGGGCAAGCATGGTAGCATCTCCTCTGCATTCTTTGTCGTAAGTTCCGCGAGGGCATCGGCAGATGTATCCCTCAACTTCGCGATGAAGCGCACGGTATGCCCTATGAACGCAGGCTCGTTTTCGTTGCCGCGCATCGGCACTGGGGCAAGAAACGGCGAATCCGTCTCCACGAGTAGCCTGTCGTCCGGAACATATCGCGCGGCATCGCGCACGTTCTCCGCCGCACGGAACGTGACGATGCCGGATATCGATATCATGAACCCGCGATCCAGAAGTTTCCTCTCGAAGGGAACGGATCCAGTGAAGCAGTGTATTATGCCGTTGTGAAAATCGTTCTCGTCGAGTACGCCTATCGTTGCGTCATCCGCATCGCGCGTGTGTATCACCACAGGGAGGCCAAGTTCCTTCGCGAGCTCAAGCTGGGCGGCGAAAAGGTCGCATTGGGCTTTAGTGGATGCTCCGGGGTAGTGAAAGTCGAGGCCGATCTCGCCTATCGCGGAGATTCGCTTCCTGTTGTCAATCACGCAGGAGAGGTCGTATCTAGGGCATACGGTCTTGTCGTCGTTTGCCTGATCCCTGTCGAATCCGAGGGCGAGCCGCACATTGGGCAATGGGTTTGTTTCGGCCTCCATCCCGGCGGCAAGAAGCGCCGCTCGGTTCAGCTCTGGAGATCCTCCCACGGCCATCAGCTGGGATACTCCGGCCTTGAAGGCCCGTTCAAGCGTGTCGCGCACCTTGTCTTCGTCTTCGGTGAAATGTGCATGTGTATCAAAAAGGTTCATATTCAGACATTGTATCATATGCGTCCTTCTGATACAATTTCGCGACATGGAAAGTGAACTGCATTTTGGATTCGAGGAACAGATGGATGCCGTGAGCGGCGGGTGGCTGCAGGGACGGTACCATTCGGAGGATGGCGATACCGTGGCGGATATGCTGTCCTTCAAGTCGGTGTTCGAGATCAATCCGTTCGAGGTGGGTGTTGACCATGCCGATGAGCGACGCGGCTACATGGAGCGCAAGCGCGTGGTGGAGCGGCTTCTCGACGTTAGGACGCTCGCGAACCGCCCATTCACGTCGCTCTCGAACGGTGAAATGCGCCGAGTGCTTTTCGCCAGGGTGTTGCTGAAGGGCCTGAAGAGGCTCGTGCTTGATGACCCGCTTGGTGGACTCGATCCCTCGCGTCGGAAGAAGATGCGGGAAATCGTGGCTGCGCTTGGCAGACGCGGGGTGGAGATCGTGACGACATCAGGCGAAAGCATGGAGCCGAAGGCCGGTCGCGACGGTACCCCTGTCGCAAGAAAGGGCCGGGGGAAACGCCTGTCCAATGCGGCATCGGTTCTGGAGATGCACAACGTGAACGTGTCGTTCGGAAGACGTGTGCTGTTCAAGGATTTTTCGTGGACTGTGCGCGAGGGGGAACGGTGGCTTCTGCGCGGTCCCAACGGTAGCGGCAAAACCACTCTGCTCGCGCTTATCTCCGGCGATATGCCGCGCAGCTATGCGTACGACATCTCGGTGTTTGGCAGACGGCGTGGGGCAGAGGGCGTTACGCTCAATGATGTGCGATCGAAGATAGGCATGGTGTCCGCAGAACGGCAGATATACCTTGGGGAAACATCCGAGGAGCAGTTTGCGGCGGCAACCGCAAAGGATCCCAAACTCCTTTTGCTCGACGAACCGTGCTATAACCTGTCAAATGCGGCGTCAAAGCGCATCCTTCGCGAGATAGGTGCGTGGCTGGATCGCAATCCCCGCGCTGCTGCGATCTGCGTTGCGCACCGTCCAGAACATGTTCCGCCAGGATTCTCGTTGGAGCTTGCATTGCCAGTGTGATATAATTGCACATTCAATAGGAGTATAAAAGAAGATGGTGGAGTTTTTTGCTGATTCGCTGGTGGATGGCTACCTCCAGTCGAGCATGATGGGAAAGGGCATTGTGCTTGTGCAGCTTGCGGCGAGCGTCGTGATGGTTGCGGTGATAATCGGGAAGGTCAAGGAGCTTGCGCGGGTCGGGCGTCTCACCCGTCGCGTAAGCCGTGATGTCATGACCGGACGCGATGTGCTTGAGTATTACCTTGCCCGCCATCCCAGCTCGAAAACCGCCATAGAGAACATCTATCAGGGAACGTGCGAGCGCCTACTCAAGCTGCTTTCGCCCGATACGCGCCATACGCTTTCGCGCGGCGACGGGATAGGTGGCGCTGCGCTCACGCGCAATGAGGTGGAGCTTGTGAAGTCCCATTGCGAGCATATCCTTGACGAGGAGGAGCTGAGAATCGAGCACGGCATGGGCGTGATCGCCACGGTCGTGGCCCTTGCGCCGATGCTCGGTCTGCTCGGCACGGTGTGGGGCGTGTTGGATGCCTTTGCGGACATGGGTACAGCCGGGTCGGCTACGATCGCGACGATGGCACCGGCAATATCTTCCGCCCTCGTGACGACGGTGGTCGGTTTGCTGATAGCCATTCCCGGCGTGTGCGCTTTCAACCGCCTGAGCGCGACTGTGCGCGGTCTTTCGGCGGATATGGAAGGCTTTGCCGATGATCTGGTAGGGCGCATTGCGCTTGAGTTCCAGTCGTAGCGGGGTTCGTGTTGTGATGGCATTTGCACTGGGAGGATCAAGACAGTGAGCCTCAGAAGAAGAAATAGGGGACGCTCTGATGGGGCCAAGGCGAACATCGACATGACTTCGCTGATCGACCTTACGTTCCTGCTGCTTGTCACATTCATCCTCACGATCCCTGCCCTTGAGCAGGGCATATCGATAATGTTGCCGAGGGCGAAGACCGATACACTCCCGAACAAGAACAACAAGGCGAATACGATCACAATCAGCCAGACCGGCACCTTCATGAACAATACGCCTGTGACCCTTGAGGCCCTTGAGCAGGATCTTCTCGCGAAGGTCAAGGAGGATCCGGATGTGCCCGTTCTCGTGCGCGGAGACGAACGCCTCACATACGGGGCGGTAATGGACGTTGTGAAGCTTGTGTACAAGTGCAAGGTCAGGAAGATGGCCCTTGTCACTGTCGAGAAATGACGGGTTCGGCGGGCGATGGAGCTTGAGATAGACAAGTTCTACGAGGAGGAACGGCATGACAGGGATGCGTCGAGTCCGCTGAATGCCCGAACGCTCGCCATCGCGCTGTGCCTCCATCTCGCGGCATTCGCGTTTTTCTGGATTGCCTCGAAAATCATCTACCGCGCACCTGATGTCGTGATACCGATAGACATGACGATCGTCCCGCCATGGGCAGAGCAGGATCCTGACGATCCTGACCCCGACCCGAATCCGCCGCCGGAAGAGCCGGAGAAGCCTGAGCCACCGAAACCGAAGCCACCAGAGCCGGAACCGGAACCCAAGCCCGAACCGAAGGAACAGGTCGAGGCGGTCGAAAAGATCAAGGAGAAGCCAAAGAAGAAGGTGTTCAACCGAAGCGAGGTGAAGCAGCCCACGAAGAAGGTTGAGAAGCCGAAAAAGGAGTTCAAGCGCGGCAAGGTAATAAAGCCTCCGAAGGTCAAGCCTCCAGTCAAGTTGCCGCCCGGCAAGGGAACGTCGAGGGACAAGCCCCTGTCGCAGGCGGAAATAATGAAGGCGTTGGCGGGAGGTGCGAAGTTTGGCGCATCAAACCAGCTTGCGTCGAGTGAGGAACAGCGTTGCGTTTCGCTGATATCGCGCAGATTCTATGAATGCTGGACGGACTTCACCTGGTCGCCGGGGCTTAAGCCAGTGGTCATACTTGTCCGCTTCGGCAACGGCGGCGAGATCAAGGGATACAGGATCATAGAATCTTCGGGTGACAAGAAGGTTGACCAGTCGGTGCTTGCCGCAGCAAAGCGGGCAGAACGTGTAGTTGGGCTTTCGGCGGATTTCTTGAGAAAGTATCCGGAAATCCCGATTTCCATGACGCCAAAGGGGCAATAAAGCGCCACATGGCGTGAATGCGAGAATGTGGATAGTGAAGGGATTGCCAAATAGGAAAGCGGAGGAAGCGCAGTTCGCGCGTCTTGATTTCGGACGGCGTGAACGGACTGGCTTTGGCGAGACTGTGTTCGGTCCGGGGAAGACGCCTGCCCAGCTCGCGGAGATATTCGCCTCTTTTGCGAAGCGCGGGATGCCTGTGCTTGCCACGCGCGTTACGCAGGAACAAGCGGATGCCGTGATTGCCTCAGGCCTGAAGGTGCGGCATCTCAAAACTGGCCGGCTACTGCAGTCTGGCGGCGCAAGGCGGACTCTCAAGGGGACTGTTGCCGTACTCACCGGCGGCACTGCTGATATCCCCGTGGCGGAGGAATGCGCCGGAACGATAGAGTTCTTCGGCGGTAAGGTGAGTCGCTTCTTTGACGTGGGAATAGCCGGACTGCATCGGCTCCTTTCTGTTATCGATGAAGTGCGGAAGGTCGATGTGGTGGTGGCTGTCGCCGGGATGGAGGGGGCGCTTCCTAGCGTCGTTTCGGGGCTTGTCTCCGCTCCGGTCGTGGCTGTTCCGACTTCGGTTGGGTATGGCGCAGGAGCGGGCGGCGTGGCGGCGGCCCTCGCCATGCTGAACTCGTGCGCGGAAGGCGTGAGCGTAGTCAACATAGACAATGGATTCGGGGCGGCAGTCGTCGCCTGCCGCATGTTGCGGCGAATGAATGGAGGGAAAGGACGAAATGCTGTACATTGAGGGATCGGCCGGGATTTCTGGCGACATGACGGTAGGTGCGCTCTTGTCGCTTGGGGCGAGTGCGGATAGGCTACGGGATGCGCTGGGATCGCTTGGTCTTGGCGATGAATTCTCGTATGTGGTGGCCGAAAAATCCTCGCATGGGATCGCCGGCACCGATTTCGACGTGATCCTTCCGCATGGGCATCACCATCACCACGATGCCGATCATGGACATCATCACCATCACGAGCACCGGAACCTTGCCGACGTGGAGGCGATAATAGACCGTGGCGAACTGAGCGACAATGCAAGGATGCTGGCGAAGCGTGCGTTCAGGTTCGTTGCCGAGGCGGAGGCAAAGGCCCACGGAAAGCCGTTGAATGAAGTCCACTTCCATGAAGTCGGTGCGATAGACTCCATCGTGGACGTCGTTTCCGCAGCCGTGCTGTTTGATGACATCGGAGATGCGGAATGTGTCGTGACCGGATTGACGGAGGGGCGTGGCACGGTGATGTGTGCGCATGGGGAACTGCCCGTGCCAGTACCTGCCGTGCTGAACATCGCCATGTCCTCTGGCATACCTTTGCGCACTTCCGAGACGAAGGGCGAGTGCGTTACGCCCACGGGCATTGCGCTTGCGGCGACATTCCGCACCCGGAGCGAACTGCCGCCCGCGTATCGGGTTGTCGGGATTGGGACGGGCCTCGGCAAGCGCGATTACGGGCATCCGGCGATTTTGCGCATACTGAAGATCGAAGAGGCTTGATCACTATGCGCATCGGAATATTCGGAGGCTCCTTCAACCCGATACATTCTGGGCACATCGGCGTCGCGCTCCGCGCCGCCGCCGAGCATTCCCTCGACAAGGTGCTTGTGGTGCCAGCCGCCCGCAATCCCTTCAAGGGGGATAGCGGACTGAACGCATTGCGCTGGACGCTCGTGGAGTACGCATGCGCAGGACACCCTCTGCTTGAGCCGTGCGACATCGAACTGAAGCGCGGCGGCAAGTCGTACACGATCGATACTGTCCGCGAGGTGAAGTCCCTATATCCAGAGGCGGAGCTGTTCTTCATCATAGGCGAGGACAACGCAGCCGAGACGGCCCGGTGGAAAGATGCCGACGAGCTTGCCCGTCTCGTGAGGTTCGTGACGTTTCCGCGTACGCCGGAGTCGTCGAGCGAGGTTCGTCGCCGCCTGTCGGACGGCGAGACTATGCGCGATCTCGTCCCGCCTGTCGTGGCCGACTTTGTGGAGGCGAAGGGCGTGGTGTTCGATTTCGGAGGAGTGATTTCACTGTCGCCATTCTTGAGTGGAGACGAGTTGAGGTCGTATTGTGAGACAATAGGCCTGTCAAGGGCGGCTTTTGACGAAGGGTGGCGCAAGTTCCGCGCAAAGTGGGATGGCGGAGAATGTACGTTCAGGGATCTCTACCGCATGATGTTTGCGAACGCAGGTTTGCCGCCCCCGACTGAAGCGCAGTTCGAAGAGCTCTGGAAGCTTGATGCGGAAGGGTGGGTGCGCACCCTGTCGCGCCATACTCTGAATCTCATGAAGGACCTGAAAAGCGTAGGGAAGAGGATCGGCATACTCTCCAACATGTCGGAGGATTTCCACGACAGGCTTTTCGTGCCGCGTTGCGCCGAGTACATTGCGCTTGCGGACGCGAAAATCATATCGGGCATAGAGCGTATGGTGAAGCCAGATAGGCAGATATACGATCTTGCCGCCCGCAGGATCGGGCTTGAGCCGGATGAGCTGCTGTTCCTCGACGACACGAAGGCCAATGTGGATGCCGCCAGAAATTATGGCTGGCATTCGTACGTGTACAGGGCGGAACCATGAAAGGGGATGATGATCGGATGAAGGCTGTGGTTGTTCTTTCGGGCGGGCAGGACTCTGCGACCTGCCTTGCGCTTGCGGTGCGGAAACATGGGGCGGCGAATGTCGCGGCCATCACGTTCGGGTATGGCCAGAGGCATGCGCTTGAGGTGAGGTACGCCAAGCGGCTCGCGAAGCGTTTCGGCATTGCGGCGCACAAGGTGGTGTCTCTCGATTTCTACCGCCACATCACCACGAACGCGCTGATGTCGAACGATGTGCCGATCGAAAGGAAGAAGGGCGCGAAATGTCCGACAACCGTAGTCGAGGGGCGCAATGCGTTCTTCCTGCTTGCGGCGGCGGTCTGGGCGAAGGGGCTTGGCGCGACGGAACTGTATACGGGGGTTTCCGAGGCGGACTATTCCGGCTATCCGGACTGCCGCGAGGCGTTCATCAAGGCCCAGCAGCGCATGCTTCGCCTTGCCCTTGAATGGCCAATCAGGATCGTCACGCCATTCATGCACATGTCCAAGGCGCAGGAGTGGGCGCTGGCCGACAGGCTTGGCATCCTTGACGTTATCGAGAACGATACGGTAACCTGCTACAACGGCATCCCCGGCAAGGGGTGCGGCAAGTGTCCCTCCTGCCTGTTGCGCAATCGCGGCTATGATGAATTCCGGAAGATGAAAGGCAGGATGTAGAATTTACGATTTACGATTTTTCGATTTGCGATTGCATTTAGTTATTTATGGATTTGAAAATTTATCCTTCTGTGAAATGACAAAATCACCTAGTCATGCACGACGACGGGGGCGTCGTCGCTACGGCAAATGACCAAATTCTCCAATGCAATCGTAAATCCCTACCCACTACCAACTATCAACTGCCAACTACCAACTATCCACTAATGACTTACGATTTGCGATTTGTATTTGCGATAGATTCCTTCAAGGGAAGCCTTAGCTCCATGGAGGCCGGGCTGGCTGCGACTGAAGGCGCGAAGCGTGTGTTCCCGACTGCGGAATTTGAGGTTTATCCGCTTGCGGATGGTGGTGAGGGAACAGTCGCGGCGCTTGTGGATGGTCTGCACGGCGAACTCCGCAGCGTTGCCGTGACGGGTCCGGCTGGGCGTACAGTTGTCGCCCAATATGGAGTTGTCGGCGACTTGGCCGTAATGGAGATGGCGCAGGCAGCCGGCATTACGCTTGTCTCGGGTGCGGAGATGAACCCTCTCGTCACGACGACGTTCGGCGTAGGGGAGATGATTCGCGATGCGATATCGCATGGCTGCCGCAGGTTCATCGTTGGCATTGGCGGCAGTGCGACGAACGATGGCGGCGCGGGAATGCTTCAGGCGCTTGGATTCAGGTTGCTTGACCGCAATGGAAGGGATGTCGGGCGCGGCGGTGCGGCACTCCTTGCGTTGGACAGGGTGGAACGCAATGAAGCCATCCCTGAATTGGCGGAATGCTCGTTCCGGGTGGCTTGCGACGTGACGAATCCGCTTTGCGGAGAAAACGGGGCGAGCGCGGTGTTCGGTCCGCAGAAGGGCGCAACTCCGGAAATGGTTGTGACGCTTGACGCCGCGCTCGCGCATTTCGCGTCCGTATCTGGCGGCGATGCGTCCATCCCTGGTTCCGGTGCGGCTGGCGGACTCGGCTATGCCTTCCGGGAGTTTCTTGGCGGCGAACTGAAGAGCGGCGTTGACATCGTGCTTGATGAGATCCGTTTCGAGGATGCGGTGCGCCGAGCAGATGTGGTTGTGACCGGCGAGGGGCGGTTGGATTCGCAGACGATCATGGGCAAGGCTCCCATCGGTGTCGCACACATGGCAAAAAAGTATGGCAAGAAGGTGATTGCGTTCTCTGGATGCGTAACGCCCGATGCGGGCATCGTGAACGATCACGGGATTGACGCATTCTTCCCGATACTGCGTGCCCCGACATCCCTTGAAGAGGCTCTTGACAAAGGAAACGCGGCAACCAACCTTGCCGCAACGGCAGAACAGGTGTTCAGATGTTTTCGACTTGGGGCGCATTGACGGGACTCGCTGTCGCGATATTGCTTATCGTGCGGAAGTCAACGCCCGTGTACGCGCTGGCGATTGGGGCGCTGGCGGGTGGACTGCTTGGCGGCGGGGGGCTTGCCGATACGGTTTCCGCGATGATTTCCGGCGCCCAGTCCATGGTGCCAAGCATTTTGCGGATACTCACGTCCGGCGTATTGGCGGGGGCGTTGGTGAAGACCGGGAGTGCGGAGAGGATTGCGGACGTGATCGTGAAGGCGTTTGGCAGCCGTTTCGCGCTCGCGGCAATTGCCGTGGCGACAATGGTCGTTACGGCGGTGGGCGTGTTCGTGGACATAGCGGTGATAACGGTCGCACCTGTCGCGCTTGCGGTTGGACATCGCGCAGGGCTTCCGGTATCCGCCCTGCTTGTTGCGATGGTCGGTGGTGGGAAGGCCGGAAACGTCATATCGCCAAATCCAAATGCCATTGCCGCAGCGGATGCGTTCGGGCTCGATCTTACGTCCGTAATGGCGGCAAATCTGGTGCCGGCTGTTTGCGCCCTTGCCGTGACGGTGGCATTATCGACATTTGTCGCCAAAAGGAGCATGAAACACGATGTGGACGAAGCCGGTTCTGAGGAGCCGGATGACAGGGGTACGCGGCTCCCTTCCGTTGTTGCGGCTGTTGCTGGTCCGCTTGTTGTTGTGCTGCTGCTCGCACTCCGTCCGGCATGCGGCTTTGCCGTAGATCCGCTCGTGGCGTTGCCGGCGGGCGGAATTGTGTCGATGCTGGCCTGCGGCCATTGGCGCAACGTGACGGGCATATGCGAATATGGCCTGTCGAAGGTGGCCGGAGTCTCGATACTTCTCGTAGGCACGGGCATGGTTGCCGGAATCATCAAAGGTTCTGGGCTGAACGCCGACATGATATCACTGCTCAACACCTGTCACCTTCCGGCCTTCGCACTTGCGCCGCTGTCCAGCGTGTTGCTGTCGGGAGCGACGGCATCCACCACTGCCGGGGTCACGATTGCCGCGCAGACGTTTTCAGGGGTGCTTGTACAGGCTGGGGTTCCGGCGCTTTCCGCAGCGGCGATGCTGCATGCCGGCGGAACGATCTTTGATGCGCTTCCCCACGGCAGCTTCTTCCACGCGACCGCCGGGGCGGTAGGCATGAGCGTGAAGGAAAGGCTTAAGCTGTTTCCGTACGGTACGCTTGTTGGCATGACGACAACTGTAGTGTCGGTGCTGGTGTATATGCTCAAGTCGTAGCATTTTCGATTGCATTTAGATATAGTGGGTAGATGGTAGTGGGTAGTTGGTAGGAATTTACGCAGTAAACTGCGACCCTCCCGTGCCACACACGACGGCGGGGGCGCAGTCGTTTAGAGTCTCTGTGACTTTGTGGCTCTGTGCCGCTGTGTTAAAATCAACCGTTGGACAGGATAAGGTGAATGTCGCAAATCCCACTACTTCAATCCTGATAATCCTGTAAATCCTGTCAAGAACCTCTGCGTTCTCCGCGCCTCTGCGTTGCCAACTACCAACTATCAACTACCCACTATCAACCAAATGCAATCAAAATCGCGGATCGTAAAGCGAGCCGTTTTGCCGACGTTATTTGCGGCGGCAAGTTGCGGTATGTGGTAGAATACCCGATATTGTGAAAGAGACATTGGCGGACATTCACAAGATTCCAGATTCCGGCACAGACGTGCCGGATTGTCGTGCTGTGTTTCTGGCAGTGATATGGGAAAAGGCGCGTCCGTTTGAATCTGCCATACGTGCCGAGATCGCAAAGGACTTCACTATCCTCGCCGAGACCGAATGCTTCTGGCCACGCAAGCTGTTCACTGGGAAGCTCGCGGAGTTCTACGGATGGCAGGATTGGTTCTGCTGGTGGAACAAGGCCCGCAGATGCGGACGTGGCGCGTTCAAGGTAATCGCATTCGAGGATCAGTCACCGCAGTGGCAATGCGCGACCAGCATGTATGGGCGGAAAGCGATGATGGATGTGCGCGTCAGCCACATGAAGCGCATATGCCGCCGCATGACTGGGCACAGCAACCGTTTCCACTGCTCGGTGAATTCCGAAGAGACTGAAATGGAGGCCAAGGCGCTTTTCGGCAAGCCGATCGCCGACTGGCTCGCCGAACGTGCCCGGTGGCACATCCCGTCCGCAGAGGAATTGAAACGGCATTTCGCATCAGGCGATCTTGTGCGCCTCGGCGATGGTTCCCGCCGCATATGCTATCGACTTCCCGGCACCGGACTGTGCGTGAAGTGCTATCGTAGCGATGACGAGCTTGATACCCGCATGCGTCCGGACGGCACCATTGAGACCCATCCGCCAAGGGCATCCGTCTTGCGCGAGATACGCAGGTGCCGCCGCTCCGACAAGTCGAATACCTCGTGTCAGGAGTGGCGTTATCATCAGGAGCTAAGGCAAATGTTGCCTCCGAATCTGTTGGGCGTGTTTCCTGATGTGCTTGAGCGCGTTTTTGTCCCGTCGCGAGGCTGGTGCCTTGTGGAGAACGAGATTGCGAATGCAGACGGGTCTGCGCCGCGTCGCCTGTCAGCCGCCTTCCGCGATGCGACGCCCGATGGGCGCCGTAGACTTGTGTCTCGGTTTGATGCCCTGATGGCGGGTCTCGGCGATTTTGCCGTCCGTTTCTACGATCCACAGAATGTGTTGGTCCAGAGGGGCGAGAATGGCGATGAACGGTTGCGCATCGTCGATTTTGAGCCGGCGACGCGCACCCTGATACCGGTGGACAGTTTGTGCCCCGATTATGTCAGGATGAAGCTTCGCCGCCGAGTCGCCCGGTATCGGGATGTGTATCTTAGGGAAAATGAAGGAGTACTTGAGCCGTGAAAGAGAATGCCGTAAATGTCTTGTGCCTTAAGTGGGGGAACTACTATTCCGCCGATTATGTGAATCGCCTGTATGCTGGCGTGGCGCGTAACCTTTCGAGGCCGTTCCGCTTCGTGTGCGTGACGGATTCGTCGGAGGGCGTAAGGCCTGAGGTCGAGTGCGTACCGTTCCCTGAAGACCCGCATGTCATAGGCCGTCCATGGCCGAACATCTTCGTGAAGCTGCTCCTGTTCAAGGACGGTTTCGCCAATCTCGTCGGCCCCACACTGTTCTTTGACGTGGATCTGCTCGTGACGGGGCCGCTGGACAAGTTCTTCGATTATCGTCCGGGCGAGTTTTGCATAATCCACAACTGGGTCGAACGCCGCAAGAACCTGTTCAGGCGTCTGCCCAACATCGGCAATTCTTCATGCTTCCGCTTTGAGGCCGGCAAGTCTGGCGAAGTGTACAATCTCTTCCTTAAGATGAAGGACGATCCCAACGAGAGGAAGCGGTTCCTTTTCGGATCGCAGAAGTTCCAGACCTTCGCGATGATGAAGGCGGGAACCGTCAACTGGTGGCCGGACGATTGGGTGTGTTCCTTCAAGCGGCAATTGGTGCCGATATTCCCGCTGAACAAGATATTCACGCCACGGCGGCCTCCGAAAAGTGCGTCGATAGTGGCGTTCCATGGACAGCCGGATCTTCCGCAGGCGATTGAGGGGTACTATCTCAAGGAGGTCGCCTCGACGACTTCCGCCAAGGTTCCCGTGAAGATGCACTTGACCTGCAAGCCGACGAAGTGGATCCTCGACTATTGGCATGAGTAGACCGTCTTCGGTCGCAACAGGCTACGACCCTTTTGTGCTATAATATCACGCCAATCGGGGTGCTACCGGAACGGTTCCGGATGCTGAGAAAAGACCCGTAAAACCTGACCAGGGTAATGCCTGCGTAGGAAAGGAGTGAAACTGATGGAAGTGATGGAGGAAACCATCTCCGGCGCCATTGTCCGGAGTTATTTCAAGAAGCTCGAAGACAACCTTGCGGTTGACGTCGCGATTGTGGGGGCCGGCCCTTCGGGTCTTGTCGCCGCACGCGATCTCGCGCTCGCGGGGTGCAAGGTCGCGGTGTTCGAGTCCAAGCTCGCGCCTGGCGGCGGAACATGGGGCGGCGGAATGCTCATGAACGAGGTCGTGGTGCAGAACGATGCGGCCGAAATCCTACACGAGTTTGGCATCACCACGGTTCCCGTGGACGGCACCTATCACACCGTCGATTCCGTGGAGTTGGCGAGCGGACTGATTTTCGGCGCACGCAAGGCCGGCGCGACGATCTTCAATGCCGTAAGGGTGGAGGATATCGTGATCCATGACGGCGTGGTGTGCGGCGTGGTCATAAACTGGAACCCTGTCGCCCGCCTTGAGATGCACGTCGATCCGATAGTGGTGACGACCCGTGCGCTCATAGACGGTACAGGCCATCCGAGCGAGATCATCAACAAGGCCGTAAACAAGGCCGGAGTGAAGATCGATTCCCCGACGGGCGGCATCCTCGGCGAAAAGCCGATGTGGATGGAGGATGGGGAGCGCACGACCGTCGAGAACACCAAGCGCCTGTATCCAGGCCTCTACGCTTCGGGAATGGCCGCGAACAATGCCCAGGGAGGCTTCCGCATGGGGCCGATCTTCGGAGGCATGTTCAAGAGTGGCCGCAAGATCGCGCAGATAATCCTCAAGGATCTCGGCAAGTGACGGACTTCGGGTTCTATCTTGTGATAACCAACCCTGTCGTCGGCTACGCGAAATGCGCGGAGGCCGCCGTCAGGGCTGGCGTGAAGATAGTGCAGCTCCGCATGAAGCACGCCTCTCGCGAGGATATCTTGCGCGAGGGGCGCGAGATGCGCCGCGTGACGGCTGGCACCGGCACGCTTTTCATCGTGAACGACGATCCATCCATCGCCTCCGAGGTCGGGGCGGACGGTGTGCATGTGGGGCAGGGCGACATGGCTCCTGCGGAGGTGCGCTCGCGCTATCCGGAATTGAAGGTGGTCGGTCTCTCCACGCACAACATGGAGCAGGTTCGCGCCTCCAACGGCCAGCCAATCGACTACATAGGCGTGGGGCCGGTGTATGCTACCCCCACGAAGGACATCCCCGACCCGACGCTCGGTCTCGACACGATGTCTCAGATGATAGCGGCGGCGACCCATCCTGCCGTTGCCATTGGAGGCATTGACGCTTCGCGGCTTCCGGACGTGATTGCCGCAGGTGCGCGGAACTATGCCGTAGTGAGGGCCGTATGCCAGAGCGAAGACCCGTACGCGGCGATTTTGAAGTTGGGTAGAGGGTAGTTGGTAGGCAACAGGGTACAGGAATGGGGAAGGTATATTTCGTATCGGGAATAGACACCGGCATAGGCAAGACGGTCGCCGTCGGTGCGATGTGCCGCGCCTTGCAGAAGTCGGGACGCGACTGGATTTCCGTGAAGATGGTGCAGACTGGATGCGACGGCTTCTCGGAGGATCTTGATTCTCACCGTGAGATGGCAGGAGTGGGACGATTCCCTGAAGACGATGCGGGACTCACTGCGCCCCAGATATTCAAGTTCCCGTCATCGCCGCTGCTGTCGGCGGTCCTTGAGGGACGCGCCGTCGATGTCGGCAAGATCGCGAAGTCCGTGCGCGAGTGCGCCGCAAGGCATGACATCGTGATTGTGGAAGGGGCTGGAGGATTGTGCGTTCCGCTTACGGAGGATCTGCTTACGGTCGATTTCGCCGCCCAACAGGGATGGCCCCTCGTGCTTGTGGCGAGCGGAAGGCTTGGCGCGATAAACCACATCCTGCTGTCGCTTGAGGCGGCTGCGTCCCGTGGCATCCCGCTTGCCGGGATAGTGATGAATGCATATCCAAAGCCAGACATGCTTCTTTTTGACGATGCCATGAAGGCCGTGGCGCGATATCTTGACGGACGCAATGAGCGGTGCCCGGTAATTGTCCTGCCCGACGTATCCGATGCCCATGCGCCGAATTTCGGTGCGTTGTTTGGAGAGTGAAGAATGCAAGCCCTTGAATTTGACCGTCGGCACATCTGGCATCCGTACGCATCGCTCGCCAATCCGCCGCCCGTGCGCCTAGTGAAGTCCGCAAGCGGCACCGAGCTTGAGCTTGAAGACGGCCGCACCCTCACGGATGCGGTGTCGAGCTGGTGGTGTGTTGCGCACGGGCATCGTCATCCCGCAATCGTGGAGGCGATCCGCCGTCAGGGCGAAAGGCTTCCCCACGTGATGTTCGGGGGCTTTACGCACGAACCGGCGATTGAGCTTGCGCAGGCTCTCGTGGAGATTGCGCCGCCTGGACTTGACCGCGTGTTCTTCGCCGATTCTGGATCGATAGCGGTGGAGGTCGCCGCCAAGATGGCGGTGCAGTACCAGAACGCGCGAGGCTTTCCTGCGAAGGGGAAACTACTCGCCCTCAAGGGCGGATACCACGGAGATACCTGTTGCGCAATGGCGCTCAGCGACCCTGATGGCATGCACTCGCTTTTTAGGCAAATAATGCCCAAACACTATTTCGCTTCGCCGCTTTCCTTCGATACGGTGGTGGAAATGGTGGATCGGCATTCGGATGAGATAGCGGCGGTGATATGCGAGCCGATTTTCCAGGCGGCGAACGCCATGAGATTTTACGATCCGGAGTATCTGCGAAAGCTCCGCGCATTCTGTACGGAAAAGGGGCTTCTGCTCATATTCGACGAGATTGCCGCAGGATTCCATCGCACCGGCCCGCTCTGGGCCGGGGGATGGGCGGACGTTGTCCCCGACATCATGTGCGTGGGGAAGGCGCTGACGGGCGGACACATCACGCTTGCGGCGACGATCGCGTCATCGGAGGTCGGCGAGACGATATCGTCGGGAAGCCCATCCGCGTTCATGCACGGCCCGACGTACATGGCCAATCCGCTTGCATGCGCTGCCGGCATAGCGTCCCTAAAGCTATTCAGGGAGGGCGACTACGCCGCCAAGGTGGCGCGGATCGAGCATGAGCTTGGCGAAGGGCTTTCGTCCTGCCGCGCAATGCCGAACGTGCGGGACGTACGCATCAAGGGAGCCG
>CAVJWR010000031.1:2099-8448 GCA_963653155.1 Limosilactobacillus gorillae | reverse complement strand
GCCGTTGGAATTGTCGAGGTGGAAGCCATGCCGGCCCGCGATGACATCGAGCGGGTGATAGATTCGCACGGGGTGTGGCTTAGGCCGTTCTGCAACTTCATATACACAATGCCGCCGCTCGTCTCGGATACGGCGACCATTGCAAAGATATGCGCCGCGATCCGCGACCTTGCCTCGTGTGAGCCGGGACCGCCGCCGATGGATGGAGATTTCCATGAATGAAAGGTTTAAACGCCTCGTGGCATTTGACGCACGGTGTGGCATGTTATAAAATACCGCGCCATCAAGAGAATTTTTTAGAGTCTGTAATTTAACTACGCAAGAAAGGCTTTCAGTATTATGTTCGAATACCCACGTTCTGCCCATAGGTATGGAGATGCGACCGTATCGATGGTTCGCGGCGAAGACGCCGATTTCCTCAAGGTCGTAGGCCCCAATCCTGGATTTTCGGGGACATGTCCGGCGGGCGAGGGCTATTTCCCGCTCGACCATTCCAATACCGCGCTGCTTCGCAAACTGTTCCCGTTCTGCGCACCGAAGCCGGTGCTGACGAACGTCCGGACGGTCGGCGTGGGCGATAGGCTCGGCATCGCCACCCCAGGCCATCTCCGCGTGTTCGAGAAGTATGACGCTGTTCCCGTCCTCGCCCAGCAGTCGATCCGTGAACTCACCCTCACCAACCGCACGTTCGGCGATGTGCTCGACTGCGCGACGAGAGCCGTGTTCCGCGAGGACTTCCAGCGTGGCTATGGTGCGGACGGCGATCACCTGAAGACCGATGCGGAAGTGGAGTATGCCCTCGGCGAAGGGTACACGATGCTCACGCTCGACTGCTCGGAACACATACGCAACGACGTGCTTTCGAAGACCGACGAGCAGGTCGGGGCTGAATATCGCGCCGATGCAGAGCTTGAGTCGATTTACCTCGGCAAGACGTTCTCCGTGGAGGGGCAGGATGTGACGTTCGGCGCCGACGAGTTCAAGCGCACGTGCCTCATCTACTGCAAGGCGATAGACCACGCCGTCGCGATATACAGGAAGCACGTAGAGGGGCGCCCAGTTGATTTCGAGGTGTCCATCGACGAGACGATGACGCCCACAACGCCGGTGCAGCACTACTTTGTGGCAAACGAGCTTACGCGCCGTGGCGTGAAGATCGCCACTGTCGCGCCTCGGTTCTGCGGCGAGTTCCAGAAGGGCATCGACTACATCGGAGACCTTGCCCAGTTCGAGAAGGAGATGGCGGTACATGCGGCCATTGCCCGCAAGTTCGGCTACAAGCTCTCGATACACTCCGGGTCGGACAAGTTCTCGACGTTCCCGATCATAGGGCGGCTTACGAACGGCCATTTCCATCTCAAGACCGCCGGCACGAACTGGCTGGAGGCGATGCGGGTGGTCGCGATGTGTGCGCCTTCGCTATACAGGGAAATACACTCGTACGCCCTTGACACCGCCTTTGCGGAGGCAAGGAAGTATTATCACGTCACGACGGATCTCTCGAAGATACCGCCGCTCGATTCGCTCAAGGATGACGAGCTTGAGGGCCTTTTCGAGCAGAACGATGCGCGACAGCTGATACACATCACCTACGGGCTGATCCTGACCGTGAAGAACGCGGACGGCACGTTCCGCTTCCGCGAAAGGCTCTTCAGGCTGTGGCGCGAACACGACGAGGAATATGCCCAGAGGCTCGAAAAGCACATCGGGCGGCATCTTGAGATGCTTTACAGCGGTTTCGCGAAATGATTTTCAACGCATAGGATCAATCACAACAGGAAACAGGAAGGCAGGAAAGATCACATGGGCATTTTCAAGGCATATGACATCCGTGGCATATATGGCGACGACCTTACGGAGGACATGTTCTACAAGATTGCGCGGGCATACGCCCGCTTTCTCGGTTCCCCGAAGAAGATCGCCGTCGCAAGGGACTGCCGAAAGTCGTCAGACTCGCTTTTCGAGGCGTTCGCCAAGGGACTCAACGATGTTGGGGTGGACGTGATCGACGTTGGCCTCGCCTCCACGCCCATGAGCTATTTTGCGAACGGTACGCTCAAGCCGGATGGGTCTGTGATGATAACGGCCTCGCACAACACGGAGGAATGGAACGGATGCAAGCTGTGCCGCGCCAACGCCGTGCCGATTTCCGGCGCCACCGGGATAAAGGATATCGAGAAGATGGTGATGTCCGGCGATCTTGGTGAAGATGCCGCCGTCAGGGGATCCATTGAGAAGGTTGATGTCTCAAAGGCCTATGGCGAGCATGTACGCACATTTGCGCGCCTTGCGAAGCCTTTGCATCTGGCGATGGACTTCGCGAACGGGATGGGCATTGCGGAGTCCATCGCGTTCGAAGGCAGCGACATAACGTATGATGCCCTCTACGGCGAGTATGATGGCGACTTCCCGAACCATGACGCGAACCCGCTTCATGTGGAGACGCTTAGGGACCTGCAGGCCATGATAAAGGCCAACCCCGGCAAGTATGCGTTCGGCGTCGCGTTTGATGGCGATGCGGACCGTGCCGGTTTCGTGGACGAGAAGGGCGATGTGATCCCGATGGACTTCACGACTGCTTTGATTGCCCAGGACATGATTGCCGCGAATCCGGGCGCGGTGTGCTTCTACGACCTTCGTTCCTCGAAGGTGTGTCAGGAGACGATTCTGGCGGCTGGCGGCAAGCCTATGATGAGTCGCGTGGGGCATTCGTTCATAAAGGCGCAGATGCGCGAGAGCGATGCGGTATTCGCGGGCGAGCTTTCAGGCCACTACTATTTCAAGGCGAACTTCACGGCGGAATCTTCTTCCATGGCCACGTTCGCGCTCGCCAATATCGTATCCAAGAGCGGCAAGCCGCTTTCCGAGCTGATCGCGCCGTTGCGGAAGTATTCGCAGTCCGGCGAGATCAACTCCAAGGTCGCGGATGCGGCAGCAGTCCTGGAGAAGATCCGGCGGCAGTTCCCGGATTTCTTCGAGCTTGATGGCGTTTCCGTGGATCGCTGGGACAGCGAAGGCTGGTGGTTCAATGTGCGCATGTCAAACACGGAGCCGCTTGTGCGCCTCAACCTTGAGGCCAAGACGCAGCCCCTGATGGAAGAGCGGCGTGACGCGATGCTGGCCCTCATACGCGGCTGACCGATGCATCCCGACCTGTTTTCCATCGGATTCCTGCACGTGAAGACGTACGGGTGCTGCATGGCGCTCGGATTCTTTGTGGCGTGGCAGGTGCTTGTGCATCTGTGCCGCCGTACCGGGCGTCCATTTGAGCCGCTTGGGAATCTTCTGGTGGCGCTGATGGTCTCCGGTGTGGTCGGTAGCCGCATCGCCTATGTGATAGAGCATTGGCAGACGGAGTTTGCGGCACATCCGATGGATGTGATACGCATAGACCATGGCGGACTGATGTTCTATGGTGGACTGATACTCGCGACGATTGTGTTCGGGTGCTGGTGCGCATTCAAGAGGGAGAATCCCTTGTCCGTGGGCGATTTGCTGTGCGTGGCGATTCCGATAGGCCATGCCTTTGGGCGCATAGGATGCTTCTTCTACGGTTGCTGCTATGGAAAGCAGTCAGCATCGGCATTTGCCGTCTCGTTTCCGCGTGGGTCTCCCGCATGGTATGAACAGCTCAATCTCGGGCAAATATCCTCAGCTGCGCAGCAGAGTCTGCCGGTTCTGCCGACGCAACTGTTCGAGGCGGCGGCGAACGCGGCGCTTTTTGCCGTCCTGTTCATATTCTACCGGCGCTTCCGTGGCGGAACAGCAGCCCTTTACCTTGTCGGCTATGCGGTGATCCGCTTCTCGATGGAATACTTGAGAGGTGATCCGCGTGCGGCCGTGGGGCCATTCTCGATCTCGCAGACAATCTCCCTTGCGCTTCTTGGCATCGGGGTTGTCCTTGCGTTTTGCTCCCGCAACAAGGTTCTCGCGAAGTAGCCCGCTGCCAACGCTTCACACGGGAGGGTCGCACTTGTCGTATGTCGTACGGGAGGGTCGCAACTTGTTGCGACCGATGTTGGACGAGGACGCAATGAATTGCGTCCCTCCCGCAGGTGCAGAAAATGGCCGTGTAGAAGATGTAGATTTTAGGGATTAGATTCTATGTTTACCATTTCATGTGGGGCGGGTGTACCCAATCACAGTTTACCGTAGCGAAATATCCCCCGAACGAAGTGAGCCGCGCATGCGGTCGCTAGAGGGGTACGCCCTCGTCGTCGTATGTTGCATGTGATGGGTGCCACTTGTTGCGCCGAAAACAGATGTAGACAAACGTGTGGATGGCAAGCGTTTGACCATTGGAAGGACAGAAAAACACCATTCTCACTTTTAATTAAAAGTGAGAATGGTGTGAGACATATCATTGTCTTACACTCCTTTGAGCAATGTCTCCCACAGGTCAAGTATCTTCTCGCGCGAATGCCGCTGTGAGCAGTACGCTTTAGCCGCTTCGCCCATCTGCCGCCGCAATGAGGCATCTTGCATCATGGTGCGCAACCCTGCGGCGAAAGCCTTTACGGTTGGCGCGGTCGTGATCCCGCCCCCTGCGGCGCACGTGCCGATCCAGTCGCGGATCATCACTGCGGGTTTGCCGAACGCCGCCGCATCGGCAATCGCAAGCGGAAAGCCTTCTGTCTTCGACGGGAAAGCGACAAAGGCGCATCTCTCGAATGGTTTCTTGAGATCGGCAAAGCCCATGAGTCTGACACGTGGGTACGGTCTGAAGCGTGGCTTGCCTTTCCCGTAGAGATGCACATCCCATTCCGGGAAATCGTCTGCGATTGAGCGAAATGCCTCCACCAGCAGCCGCTGGTTCTTATCTTTGTTGAGGGCCGCAGGGTAGAGGATGGTGGTGGCCGAGGACGGGAACCCTCCGATTTGCGATTTTTCGATTTCCGATTTACGATTGCATTTAGGGATTTGGCTATTTGGTGATTGAGGCTGTTCGGCTTGGTAGGGCGATTTCGATGAAATCGCCACCTCCGTGCCATATTCTGACCAGTTGCCGATTACGGAGACTGGAACATCCGGTGCAATCTTCGTGACGAACGGCACATGCGCGTCGCGCAACACCTGTATCGCGGCACACTTCCTCATGGCGGCCTTGATGGCGCGGTTTCTGCGCCACTTCTTGATCCAGTGGCGGAACTGGTAGGCGGGATCCGTGTGGAACTGGAGTACGATTGGCGGAAGCCCGTCCATTTTCGCAAGGTCAAGTATCTCGTTCGTCCCGGCGGCGATCATCACATCGTATCCGCCATGGGCCTTTTCGCGCAATTCGGTCTTTTCGAAAAGCGTTACGTCATGCCCTCGTTCGGACAACCCGGCGGCAAGGTTCCTTACCGCGATGTCCGCCCCACGGTTGTTTGCGAGCGTATCTTTATAGATGGCGATTTTCATGATACCTTGTGGACTATCCATATTCCAAAAACCTTTATCCTGATGGCACTCCGTCGGAACTCAAAATGGAAAAGCCGCCAGAATGCATACGGTGATAACGTTGAGATGTCCACTCTTTGAGGCGCATACGGAGAAACAGATTGCATTCTGGCTTTGATGTTTGCCGCCGCCACGGAGACGTCAGGCCAGTCCACGTCCCCAAAATCAGCAAGGTCATAACGCCACCATTTAAGTTCCTGAAGTTGGTGAACGGCATCCTCGCCGAACCTGAACTTGATGACACGGGCCGGAACGCCTCCGACTATGGCATATGGCGGGACATCCTTTGTAACCACGGCGGATGCCGCCACCACGGCTCCATCCCCTATGGTCACGCCACCCATGATTGTGGCATGGTCGCCTATCCAAACGTCATTGCCGATGGCCACAGGTTTGGATATCTCGTGCGAACAGGTGGCAACGGTCTTTCCTGTCAGTCTCTCCCATCCAAGGTAGTGCGCATTGTATTGCCGTGCCGACGTTGAGAGCCACGTTGTGGGATGATTCGTGAGCCCTATCTCCACATGGCGGCCTATTGATGTGTAGCGTCCGACCGACACATTGCGCAAAACGCCAGTGCCTTTCACGCCGTCCACGCTGGAGAACGCGCCGAATGATATTGCCGACTTGAAGTCGATGTCGCCTGTTAGACGGCATGGACATTCAAACGAACAGTCTTTGGAAAGCCTAATGTGCCCCAACGGCAATTCCACTCCAGTCGCGTCGCGAATGAACCGCCGTACCCGTGTGGTTGACCATATGAAGATGCTCTTAGGCATTTTAACTCCCTGTCAGTGGAATTTGCCTTCTGCGGCAAGTTTCTCGTAATGGTCGCCGTTACGATGGGCAAACACCTTTGCGGGATTGCCGCCGGCGATTGTGTAGGGTGGTATCTCCCCGTGCACTACAG
>CAVJWR010000031.1:0-2089 GCA_963653155.1 Limosilactobacillus gorillae | reverse complement strand
TACAGAGCCGGCCTGAATGATGGCACCCTTGCCTATCCTTGTCCCGGGAAGAATCGTGACGCCATATCCTACCCAGACGCATTCGGCAATCTCGACATCCTTCACGATGAACGTATCGTCATACGGCACCGCAGAACCTTCATAGTTATGGCTCTCGGTCAAGATCACAAGGCCACCGCCGGAATGGAAGTGGTGCCCGATGCAGATGCGCCCTCGTCCAATTAGTGTCGCCCCGTTGAAGCACACGTGGTCGCCGAGATATACATTGTCGCAATATACCTTGACGAGACCACCACAATACAGCTCAGACCCGATTCGCTTGGCCTTGCGCCTAAGCCTTCGTCCATATGCCCAAGACCGTAGCGCAGTCCGAATGCGCTTGCGCCGTTTTCGTCCCGGAATCAGGCACGTGACAAGTTTCATTAAGAAGGTGGATTCAATTATCGTATGCATCGTCAAATTAAGCCAACAGTCTGTCGCAGTTTTAAATTTCCTGTTGGCGGCTTGATAAAATCTTGTAATTTCTAACAACTGCATCCGTGATGTTGTATGTAGGCTTCCATCCCAAAGAGCGAAGCTTGGTTCCGTCTAACAGTGCTTTTGTTGCCGTAGAAAATCCCACAGCCTCAACTGGGTCGGGAAGGTTGAACACCACCTTGCGTTTCGCAACTGATGCTATAGTCGTGGCGAGGTCGCGTAAGGTTATGTCGCCAGATTTGTCTGCGACATTGTATGCTTCTCCACTTTCACCTTTCAATAAAATGGTCAGCAATCCCGCGACTGAATCCGAAACGTATTGGTAGGAATAAAATTGGGTTCCAGTGCTCTTCAAAATGATATCTTCCCCGAGAAGGGCGTTGTTGAAGAACTGGGAAATCGCTTTTGTGTCTGTCGGAAGGATTGTTGGCCCAAATGTGCGGGTTAAGCGTGCAATTACGCAATCGAGCCCTTTTTGCTTGATATACGCTTGGCACAATGATTCACCGCATCTTTTTGATTCGGGATAGCCCGCACGTAAAGTGTTGCAATCGATGTACCCGCAGTATTTTTCGTCAAACAATTCTACATCCCCTCGATTGTCTCCGTAGATTTCGTTAGAAGAGGCATATAAAAAGCGATTGCTCTTTTTCTCCGTTGCAAGGCTGAGAAGATTGTTAAGGGAAATCACATTTGCGGCAATTGTGCCTATTGGATCTGTTGCATAGGCAACAGGGTGGGTGTTGCTGGCCAAATGGATGACATAATCGACAGCCCCGGTAATTTCCGGAAGTTGCCTTTCATGGGCATTCCATTGCACAAAGGTTATGAAAGAGTCTGTCCAATACTCCTCAAATCGTTTTTTTGCCTTTTCTTTGTTCCTGCCCAAAAGGATTATCTTGCAACCGTTGCCAACCATGTGAAGCACGTCGATCAGGAAACTGCCTATTAAACCAGTGCCTCCTGTGATAAGCACCGTTTTCCCTCTGGATTTCCACCACGGCAAATCCAATTCGGCTACGCGTTTAACATCGTCGCAGTAAGCTTGAATGTCCAGAAGTCTTTTCATGTGCGGCTCGCGTTATCCTCTCTGGATATGATCCCCTTGAATATGTCGATGTCGCAGGGCGTAGTCAATTTGATATTACGGTCGGAGCCGATGGCAAGATGCAGCCGTACGCCAAGTTCGGCCATCATTGTGTTTGCGTATGACGAACCGTAGATGCCAATCCCTTTCGCGAATGCCTCATGATACTTTTCGTCAAGCAGGTCAAATCTATATGCCTGTGGGGTTGAGACTCGTCGAATGGTTTCCCTTGGGACGTACCTTGTGGTTGTGGTCGGCGAATCGGGGTCTATCATAAATATTTGTTCGTTATATTCCATTGAGGTGACCGCATTGCCATATTGCCGCGCCTTGCAAATGACGTCATCCAAGACAACGGGTTCAACAATAGGGCGAATCCCATCGTGTATAACCACAATGTCTTCCGCATTGCATATCCCTTCAAGGTTATAGACTCCGTTCCGTATGGATTCTTGCCCAGTTTCTCCAACGGTCACGATCCACTTGAGTTTTGAGATCTCGTATTTTTCTGCATATGCCGAGACC
>CAVJWR010000030.1:0-32526 GCA_963653155.1 Limosilactobacillus gorillae | reverse complement strand
CTTGTGGCCCGCGCCACAAGTCTCGGCATGTATTCTGGAGAGAAGTTCGCCGCTCCGCTTCTTGTGCTTGCGGGCCTGGCCACCGTTGTGGACATAGTTCCGCTTGTCGGGCAGAACAGGATACTTGCGGCGAATGCGCTCAGGATGTTCCGCGTGGCCCCCGTCGGCCTTTTGGAGTTGCTTTCGAGGGCACAGCGCCGCTCAGGGGCCGTTACTTCGCGAGACTTCGGATTTCTGCTTGGGCCGAGAATAAATGCCGCCGGCCGCATGGCTACGGCAAGGGACGCTTGCGACCTTCTGATGGCCGAAGATCGGGAACAGGCCCGCAATCTGGCGCAGCGTGTCGATGTCCACAATGCGGAACGTAAGACCGTCGAAGGCCGAATGCTCTCGTCCGTGGATGAGCAGCTGGCTGAAGACGACCTTGCCGCAATTGTCGTCGGCTGCGGGAAGGGCGACAGCATTCCCGGTTGGCATACCGGGGTTGCGGGCAACGTGGCATCCAGATTGGCCGAGAGATACGGGGTGCCGGCGGCGGTCGTGGTGAACGGCATCGGGAGCGTACGCGCTCCTGACGGCTACAACGTGTATGACGCGCTGATGGGCTGCTCGGATTCTCTTCTGAGGTTTGGCGGACATGTCGCCGCCGGCGGGTTTACGGTCAAGCCCGGCAAATTCGATGAGTTCAAGGCTGCGTTCATTGCGGCATGCGGATCCCAGCGTGAGGCGAGTGGAAGACCGACGCAACGGTCGATGGGATTGCGTGAGCCTGACTTGTGGATTTCGCCCAAGGATCTTACGCTTGCCCTTCACGAAGAGCTGCAGGTCATGGCTCCGTTCGGCGAAGGCAACTCGGAGCCGGAGTTTGGGTTGCGCGGCGTACTGTTTTCCGGCATAAGGCTCATTGGCGAAAGCGGGAAGCACGCATCGTTTCAATTTGCCGACCACCGCATCCCCCGCGCGGTTTGGTGGGGCCATGGCGCGCTTGCGGAACAGCTGCGCTCTCGGTCTTCGGAGCGTTTCGACATCACGTTCACGATTGAGGTGTCGGACTGGGGCGGCGGAGAGGAACCGCATCTGGAATTGCGCATCACATCCCTTGCCACGGCATAGGAATCTCCTATGGGTGGCAATGCAAACTTCTAATGCTCCGATATGCGCCGGGGCGTGATATACTTTGCGCCGTTTACGTGAAACAGCGAAAGGAGCAAAACGATGAGCGACAGAAAGTATCACATTGAGACGTTGGCGGTCCATGCTGGACAGGGCGTGCACGGGGATCCTGCCACATATGCGAGGGCTGTGCCGGTATATCGCACCACGGCCTACAACTTCCGCGACTCCAAGCACGGCGCAGACCTTTTCGGACTCAAGGAGCTTGGCAACATTTACGCTCGGCTGATGAACCCCACGAATGACGTCCTTGAGAAGCGCCTTGCGGCGCTTGAGGGCGGTGCGGCGGCGAAGACGCTTGCCTCTGGAACGGCGGCGATATACTTCACGGTCACCAACATAGCGAAGGCCGGTGACGAGATTGTCGCGGCGGAGAACCTGTACGGCGGCACGTTCTCGCAGTTCGATACGATTCTGCCTAATGCCGGGATAACGGCGCGATTCACGCCGGTGAATGATTTCGCCGCAGTCGAGGCGGCGATCAACGAGAAGACGAGGCTCATCTTCATCGAGACGGTCGGGAACCCTGCGCTTGACATCGCCGACATAGAGGGGTATGCGGCGATCGCGAAGCGCCACCACCTGCCACTCGTAGTCGATTCCACTTTCACGCCTCCGACCATTCTGCGTCCGATCGAGCATGGCGCCGATCTGGTGATACATTCGCTTTCCAAGTGGATAGGTGGCCATGGCGCGGGCATTGGCGGCGTAGTGGTTGATGCCGGGAAGTTCGACTGGACCGATCCGAAGTTCGCCCTCTACAATGAACCCGATCGCGGCTATCACGGTCTGCGCTTCGCGCACGACCTGCCGGAGGCGCTGAGTCCCATCGCGTTCACGATACGGCTTCTCACGGTTGGAATCCGCAACCAGGGGCCGACGCTTGCGCCAGATGCGGCGTGGCTGTTCCTGCAAGGCGTGGAGTCGCTTTCCCTGCGCACGGCCAAGCATTGCGAGAATGCGCTTGCGGTGGCGAAGTACCTGCAGAACCATCCAAAGGTCGCGTGGGTGCGCTACCCGTCGCTCACGCAGCAGGAACTCGCGGCGAAGTATCTGCCCAATGGCGCAGGCGGCATGGTGGTGTTTGGCGTGAAGGGCGGTGCCGACGAGGCGAGACGCCTTGCCGATGCCGCAAACGGCGAGATATTCTCGCTCCTTGCGAACGTGGGCGACGCCAAGAGCCTCATAATCCATCCGGCATCGACGACACACTCGCAGCTGTCGGAAGAGGATCTTCGCAAGTGTGGAATATCGCCTGAGATGATTCGCCTCTCGATAGGCATTGAGCATATCGACGATATCATTGGTGCGCTTGACGAGGCGTTCGCGCACATCTGACCGAACAATCATGCAAAAATGCCGCAGCAAGGGGCTGCGGCGCAGCGAAAACCAAGATCTAGGAGGATCTACAGATGAACTATATCTACGAAAAACTGTCTAAGGGGTCGATTGCGCTCTTCGCAATCGCAAGCATTGCGGCGACCGCGAAAGGTGGAGTGCCGCTGAACAACCTGCAAGGTACGGGCGGCATTGCGTTCAACCCTTTGGCGTACACGGCAGGGTTGCCGTGGGACGGAGGCGCTTCGAATGACCTCAACAAGGTGGTCTCGAAACCGCAGGTCGGCGCATGGTACGTCAATCTCAATGACGCAGGGGTGAACTGGTGGGCAGGATCTGCCGCCCTCACGTTTGCGAAGCGGCTTGAGGTCTCCGCCGGCTACGGGTTCGTGAATGCCCACAAGTATGGTGACAAGAGCATAAACACCTACAATCTCGGAGCCAAGGTGAGGCTTCTGGACGAAAATGCGTTCGACACGTCCTGGGTTCCCGCGATTGCGGTTGGCGGCGTATACAAGTACAGCGATTCGCGTACGGTCAAGGCGCTCAATCTGGACAACGACGGATTTGATGCCTATGTCGTCGCCTCGAAGCTCATCACGCAGACGCCATGGCCGATATTACTGTCGGCGGGCCTTCTGCTGTCCGATGAAGTCGTCAATGGCGTTGTGGGACACAACGACTATGATGTCGTCGGCTTCGGCAACATAGACATTCTGCCGGCGGATAACGTCGCGATCGGCGTGGAGTACAAGCAGGGCGTTGATGCGGGAGATGGCATCCGCAACCACGACTACTGGGATGCGCATGTCGCCTGGTTCGTCACGAAGCAGCTTACGCTTGTCGCGGCGTTCGCGGAGACTGGTGACAAGGACAAGTTTTACCGGGACGGTAGCGCGAAGAACCTTGGTGTCGGGTCTGGCGCGGTATTCTCGATCCAGTACCAGTTCTGAACTTAAGTTGGATCTAAAAGTGTATAATACGTAAAGCAAATCAAGGAGGATAGTCATGAGCAAGATAGCAAAGAACATTTTGGAGCGCGTAGGCGGAACGCCTTTGGTGGAGATATCCAGCAAGGTGAACAAGGGCCAGGCGCGGGTACTAGCGAAGGTTGAGTTCTTCAACCCGGGAGGGAGCGTCAAGGATCGAATCGCGGTTGCGATGGTAGAGGCGGCGGAGAAGTCCGGCGTACTCAAGCCGGGAGCGACGATAATTGAGCCGACAAGCGGGAACACGGGCGTAGGACTCGCCCTCGTGAGCGCGGTCAAGGGATATCACCTGATCCTCACGATGCCCGAAACCATGAGCATCGAGCGTCGCAAGCTTGCGGCGGCGTATGGGGCGGAGATCGTCCTCACGCCCGGGGCGAACGGCATGAAGGGTGCGATAGCGAAAGCCAATGAGCTGCGCGATGCGACGCCTGGGGCAGTGATCCTGCAACAGTTCGAGAATCCGGCGAATCCCGCGAAACACGAGGCGACCACCGGCCCTGAAATATGGAACGACACGGATGGAGAAGTCGCGGCGTTTGTCGCTGGCGTCGGCACCGGCGGGACGTTGACTGGCGTGGGCAAGTTCCTCAAGTCGAAGAACGCGAATGTCAAGGTGTTTGCGGTTGAGCCTGATACCTCGGCTGTTCTGTCGGGCGAGCCGTCCGGACCGCACAAAATTCAGGGCATCGGGGCCGGTTTCATCCCGAAGACGCTTGATACGTCAGTATATGACGAAATCATAAAGGTGTCGGCAGCTGATGCCGGATCGACGGCCCGTGCCGCTGCGGCAAAGGAGGGTCTGCTTGTCGGAATATCGTCCGGCGCAGCGCTTTGGGCTGCACTGGAACTCTCCAAGCGTCCGGAATTCGCAGGCAAGACCATCGTTGCGCTCTTGCCGGATACGGGCGAACGGTACCTCTCGACGTGGCTCTTCGAGTGATCTGGGACAATCTGCCTAAGTCAAGGGAACAGGGTGGGAGACGCGTCGGAAGATGCGCCTCCCATTCATGCGTTTCTGGCGATGGCGTGCGAGAGTACGGCAAGCGGCTGCGCAAGGTCGACATTCTGCACGATCACGCCTTTGGGCACGGATAGGTGGACGGCGGTGAAGTTGAGTATACCCTTGATTTTGGCGTCAACGAGCTCGTCGGCGCAGTCCTGCGCAGCCGCGCTTGGTACAGCAAGGATGGCGAGTTTTATCTTAAGCTGACGGACGAGTCGCTTGAGGTCTTCCATCGGATGCACCTTCACGCCGTGTATGGACGTCATCTGGAGGCGCTTGTCGGCATCGAAAGCCACGGCGACGGACAGGTTCTGCTCCTCAAACCCGGAGTAGCCTAGAAGTGCGCTGCCGAGGGATCCCACCCCTATGAGCGCGGCATCTGTTGCGCTATCCCATCCGAGCGCACGGTTTATGGCTTCGCTCAGCTCTTTTGCGGGATAGCCCCTGCGGGGCCTTCCGGGGACTCCTGCCATCGCAAGGTCTTTCCTCGTAAGGACGGTGTCGAGGCCGAGCCTTTCCGCGAGGGCATAGCTTGAGATGAACAATTCACCCTCGGCCATCAGCTTGTTGATGGTGCGCAGGTATATCGGGTATCGCCGTATCGTAGGCAATGGCAACGAATTACTCTCTACAATATCCATGTTGCCCATTATAGCACAATATCGACGATTTGAAGTTCTACAAATTCGCATGACAAATCAAGGCCCTTTTGTGGTATACTTACCACCCATTCCATTTCGGAATGATTGTCGGGGAGAGGTGGCGGAGCGGTCGATCGCGGCGGTCTTGAAAACCGTTGTCCCGCAAGGGACCGGGGGTTCGAATCCCTCCCTCTCCGCCAGTCGCTGGCGCACATGGGTGTTGGGCAAGGGTAAATGGTTTTCGCTGGCGGTTGGTCATGGCTTGACTTCACCGTCGCTTTAGGCTATACTACCCACCTGTTTTTTCCGTTAGGGAGTGTCCCTACGGGGTAATCAAGAAAGAAAAGGTATAAAATGGCTATCAAGGTTGGCATTAACGGCTTTGGCCGTATCGGCCGCATGGTTTTCCGCGCGGCGGTTGAAAACTTCGCGAACGACATCGAAGTGGTCGGCATCAACGATCTTCTCGATCCCGATTACCTCGCGTACATGCTCAAGTACGATTCCGTGCACGGCATCTTCAATCACGAGGTTTCGGCTTGCAACGAGAAGAAGGTTCTCATCGTTGACGGCAAGGAGATCAAGGTTTCGGCCGAGAAGGATCCGGCTGCTCTTCCCTGGAAGGAGCTCAACGTCGATGTCGTCGTCGAGTCCACTGGTCTCTTCCTTACGGACGAGAAGGCTCGCGCCCACATCACGGCTGGCGCCAAGAAGGTAATCATGAGCGCTCCTTCCAAGGACGCTACGCCGATGTTCGTCTATGGCGTGAACGACAAGACGTACGCCGGCCAGGACATCATCTCCAACGCTTCCTGCACGACGAACTGCCTCGCGCCGATCTCCAAGGTCCTCAACGACACGTTCGGCATCAAGCGTGGCCTCATGACCACGATTCACGCCGCCACGGCGACGCAGAAGACGGTCGATGGCCCGTCCAAGAAGGATTGGCGCGGCGGTCGCGGCATTCTTGAGAACATGATCCCGTCCTCCACGGGCGCGGCGAAGGCCGTTGGCAAGGTTCTCCCGCAGCTCAACGGCAAGCTCACGGGCATGTCCGTGCGCGTTCCCACGAGCGACGTCTCGTTCGTCGACCTCACGGTTGAGCTTGAAAAGGAAGCGACCTACGAGGAAATCTGCGCGGCGATGAAGGCTGCGTCGGAAGGCGAGCTCAAGGGCGTTCTCGGCTATACGGACGAGGCGGTCGTCTCCACCGACTTCCGTGGCGACTCCCGTACGTCGATCTTCGACGTCAAGGCCGGCATCCAGCTCGACAAGACCTTCGTGAAGGTCTGCTCCTGGTACGACAACGAGTGGGGCTACTCGAACAAGGTGCTCGAAATGGTCCGCGTGATCGCGAAGTAACTTCATGGACCACGATGCGGGGGACTTTCGGGTTCCCCGTCTCTTTCCCTAAAATGGGAACAAGGCCATAGGGAAGGGGGTGAAGAGGCAATGGCAATCCAGCTCAAGCTGAAAAAGGGCGAATCCGTTGAACGCGGATTGAAGCGGCTCAAGAAGATTCTCGACAAGGAGGGTCTGATCAAGACGTTGCGCGAGACGCGCTACTTCGAGAAGCCGTGCGTGAAGGCGCGCAAGAAATCTGCGCGCGCTCGCATCCGCGCCCGTTCGCGCCGCCGCATGGCGGAGATGTGAACATGACGGAGGAGCCGTTTTCAACGGTGCCTCTTCATTGGAAAACAAGGCAGGTGGGCGATCATTCGTCCACCTGTTTCGTTTTCATTTCCGGCATGTGGGATGTCCGTACGTGAAGGGCATTTGCGTCCATTCCCCGCGATTGATCAGATTGACGTGCCAGAATTGGCCGGATATGGTAAAATATCGCCTACTTTGAAAGAGGAATTTGACAAGGTTGAGGATTGCCTTGCGGCATTGGCGCGAGGCGAGATAGTCGTAGTGACCGACGATGAGGATCGCGAGAACGAGGGCGATTGCATCTGTGCGGCCCGTTTCGCCACCACGGCGAACGTTAACTTCATGGCCACCCACGCAAAGGGGCTGATATGCATGCCCATGTCGAGCGAGTGGTGCCATAGGCTGGATCTCCACCAGATGGTGGAGGAAAATACCGACAATCACCAGACGGCGTTTACGGTCTCGATAGATGCCGTGTCGACGACCACCGGGATATCTGCGGAGGAGCGTTCGATGACGGCCCTTGCCTGTGTGCGTCCAGGCGTTGGGCCGAAGGATTTCCGTCGGCCTGGGCACATGTTCCCGCTGGAGGCCCGCAAGGGCGGCGTACTGAAGCGGGCCGGGCACACCGAGGCGACCGTCGATCTGTGCCGCCTCGCCGGCCTTGAGGAGGTTGGCCTTTGCTGCGAGATAATGAAGGACGACGGCACCATGGCTCGTCTAGGCGACATCAGGGAATTCACCGCGAAGCACGGTCTCAAGCTGATGTCCATCGCGCAACTCATCGCATATCGCCGCCGCAACGAGCGGCTGGTGGAGAAGGTCGAAGAGGTTGATATGCCTACGGCCTGGGGACACTTCAGGCTGTCGATGTACCGTTCGCTGGTCACTGGGCTTGAACACCTTGCGCTAGTGAAGGGCAATGTGTCCGGCGGAGATCCGGTGCTCGTGCGCGTCCACTCCGAGTGCTTCACCGGTGACGTGCTTGGGTCCGAGCGGTGCGACTGCGGCTCGCAGCTCCACGCGGCCATGAGGATGGTCGAGAAGGCCGGTCGCGGTGTAATCCTCTACATGCGTCAGGAGGGTCGTGGGATCGGTCTCGCGAACAAGCTTCACGCCTACCGCAAGCAGGAGGCGGGGTTGGATACGGTTGAGGCGAATGTCGCGCTTGGCTTTGCGCCCGATCTGCGCGAGTATGGCGAGGGTGCGCAGATCCTTGAGGACCTCGGAGTATCCAAGGTCAGGCTGATAACGAACAATCCGAGGAAGATCAAGGGGCTTGCCGGCTACGGCATAGAGATATCGGAGCGAATCCCCGTCGTGATTCCCGCAACGGAGCACGACAGGAACTATCTGGAAACCAAAAGAGTCAAAATGGGCCATCTGCTCGATGGCCCGGCAGTGTGAGAAGCGAGATGGAAAACACAGAAAAATGTCCATGCGGCAGCGGTGCGACGTACGGCGAGTGCTGCGGCCCGATTCATGACGGAACGGTGAAGGCGAAGACGGCGGAGGCCCTTATGCGGGCAAGATACTCCGCGTACGCGGTGAAGCGCATTCCGTTCCTCAAGACGTCCGCCGGCCCGGAGGTGCAGGCGGAGTTCGACGAGAAGGCCTGCAAGGAATGGGCGGATGCCTCCACATGGAGCGGAATCGACATCATGAGCACGGATCGCGGCGGCGAGGACGATGACGAGGGCTACGTGGAGTTCATGGCGCACTATGCCTCCAACGGCCAGAAGGTGGATCACCACGAGCATTCGTACTTCAAGAAGATCGACGGCGAATGGAAGTTCATTGACGGCAAGATCGAGAATCTCGATCCCTACGTGCGTGAAGAGCCGAAGATCGGGCGGAACGATCCGTGCCCGTGCGGGAGCGGCAAGAAATACAAGAAGTGCTGCGGCAAAGGCAAGTAGACGAATGACCAGACGCGAACTTGCATCCTGCATAGACCACACGTTCCTCAAGGCCGCAGGCGACGTCGGTGCCGTAGAGCGGCTGTGCGAAGAGGCGCGTAGGTACCGTTTCATGTGTGCGATGGTGAACCCCGCCGAGGTCGCGCGGGCTGCCGCGCTCCTTGAAGGCTCAGGCGTGAGGGTTGGCACGGTTGTCGGCTTCCCCCTTGGGCAGAACACTGTGGCGGTAAAGTGCTACGAAGCCGTCGAGGCGGTCAGGAACGGTGCGCTGGATATCGACTATGTGCTTAATATCCGCGACCTCAGGTCAAAGCCATCGGAATCCGTCAAGGAGGATCTTGAGCTGATGAACCTTGCGCCGAAGAAGGTGAGCGACGATGTGGTCACGAAGCTGATCATCGAGTGCTGCTACCTTTCCGATGACGAGAAGGTTCTCGCGTGCAGGCTTGCGAAGAGGGCTGGCTTCGATTTCGTGAAGACCTCCACGGGCTTTGGGTCTGGCGGTGCGACGGTCGAGGATGTGGCCCTCATGCGCAAGGCCGTTGGCAAGGGCATGGGCGTGAAGGCGGCTGGTGGGATACGCACGCTCGACGATGCGCTCAAGATGCTGGCCGCCGGTGCGAACCGTCTTGGCTGTAGCGCAGGCGTGGAGATCGTCAGCCAATATGTGGCCTGACCGTTGTTTTGTTAAAGGAGTCATATGGGAGAGATTAGTTTTGAGCCGCCTCGCGGCATGAGGGATTTCTATCCGGAGGACATGGCCTGGCGGAACAGGGTGTTCGATGCGTTTCGCGCGGCGGGCGAGGCGGCCGGCTTCCAGCCCTACGATGCCTGCGTGGTGGAGAGCTACGAGCTTCTTGCCCGCAAGGCCGGCGAAGAGGTCGGTGAGCAGATATACCACTTCAACGACAAGAGCGACCGCCACCTCGCGCTTCGGGCGGAGATGACCCCGACCCTGGCGCGCATGGTCGCCGCCCGCCAGCACGAGCTGCGTTTCCCGCTGAAGTGGAACGCGATAGCGCAGTGCTTCCGCTACGAGCGTTCGACGAAAGGCCGCAAGCGCGAGCACTACCAGTGGAACTGCGACATAATCGGCGAGGAGTCCGTTCTGGCCGAGGTGGAGGTGCTTGGGGCCGCCGTCGATGCGCTCCGCCGCATGGGTCTCACGAAAGAGGATTACAGGATACACGTCTCGAACCGCGCCCTCCTTTCGGAGCTGCTTGCCTCAAGCGGCATACCCGCCGAGCGCCATTCGCAGGTGTTCCTGGCGCTGGACAAGCGCGGCAAGATGCCGGATTCAGAGATCGCGGCGATGTTGCGCGATGGCGGGCTTGACGAGGCCGGCGTCGCCAAGACTTTCTCCATCATGGATCTGAAGTCGCTCGACGATCTGCCGGAAGGCCCTGCGAAGGAACGGCTTGCCGAACTTTTCAGGCTTGCCGCAATCGCGGGTTTCGCCGAGTGCCTTGAGTTCGACATATCGGTGATACGCGGCCTTTCGTACTACACGGGCATAGTCTTCGAGGCCTTCGACGTGAAGCGCGAGTTCCGCGCGATATTCGGTGGCGGGCGGTACGACAACCTGCTTACCACCATAGGCGGCGATCCCGCCACGGCGGTGGGCCTTGGCTTTGGCGACGTGGTAGTGACCGAACTCCTCAAGGCGAAGTTCGGTGCGGAAGCCCCGCTCCCGAAGCGCGGAGTGTACATCGGCTACATGTTCCCGGAGCAGCGCGATGCCGCGCTTGCGCTCGCGTGCAGACTTCGCGCGGAGGGGGAGTGCGTGGATCTCGCGCTCAGGAAGCAGAAGCCGAAGCAGTTCTTCGCGCACGCCGGTTCCGGCACGTGCGCAAGGGCCGTGTTCCTCGGTCCGGATGACGTGGCCGCCGGCAAGGCCAGGATGAAGGATCTCGCGACGAGGGAAGAGACGGAGATACCGCTCGCGTAGTCAATCGCCGCCACAATGAAAGGACGCATCGCATGAAGTATGGATATGTGACACTGCTGGCCACCGCGCTTTCGCTCGCGTCCTTCGGGGACCAGGCTAATGCCATCGTGCGTCTGCTCAACTCGCGTGCGTCCGGTTCTCCGAGGGAATATGCGGACGCGGCGAAGGAGATAGCGGCGGATGCGGCCGCAGGAAAGCCGCTGCAGGCCTTCGTCCTCGCGATAGTGTCGAGGGAACCCGATGCGCCACCGGCCGCAAGGCTTGACGACGAGACCCGCGAACGGTACCTTGCCGCGAGCCGCGAGAAGATCGACGCCCTTGCCAGAAGGACGAACAACTCTCTCGCCTGGTATCTGCTGTCGATAGATTCCGGCGATACGAATCTCCTTCAGCGGGCGGCGATCGGCGGGAACGTGCAGGCCATGAACGCATGGGGTTCCATGCTCGTTAACAATGCTGTACGGGATGGCCGCTCCACGAATGAGATAGCAAGGGCCTTTGGGGATGCGGTGGAGTTCTTCAAGAAGTCGGCGGGTCTGGGCGACGCCAATGGACTGTACAACCTCGGCATGTGCTACGCTCGCGGACTGGGCACTCCCCGCAATGACGAGAAGGCGTTCAGCTGCTTCAGGTCCTCTGCGGAGAAGGGGCATCCGGAGGCGATCAACAACATCGGATGGTTCTTCCGCGAGGGGCGCATCGTGGACAAGGATCTTGTGCTTTCCGCGAAGTGGTTCAAGAAGTCTGCTGATTTCCAGAACGCATACGGCGAATACAACTATGGGCTTGCCCTCCATCGCGGCGAAGGCGTGAAGCGGGACGATGCCGAGGCGGCAAAGTATTTCAGGCTGGCAATGGATGGCGGCTGCGTGGAGGCCGTGAATTCGTATGGGCTTGCGCTCCTGCGCGGAGAGGGAGTTGAGAAGGACGGCATCGAGGCCATAAAGGCATTCGAGCGTGCGGCCGCAGCCGGCTTCCCGCCGGCGATGGAGAACCTCGCCTCCTGCTACGAGAAGGGCAATGGCGTGAAGGCCGATGACAAGAAGGCCATGATTTGGCGCATAAGGTCCAAGGCGGCGCGCGGCGACAGGGCCGCGCAGGCCTGGCTTATGCAGAACGACAAAGAAAGACGGAGATGAAGAAGGAAGAGAAATCGGGCGCACAGGCGCTCGTGGATTCGCTCGCGAAGGCCGGCACTGAAGTGCTGTTTGGCTATCCGGGCGGGCAGGCGCTGGACATATTCAACTGCTTGCCGGAGGCCCCTTTCCAGTTCATACTGGGGCGGCACGAGCAGGGGTGCGTGCATATGGCGGATGGGTATGCCCGTTCGCTCGGCAAGGTGGGCGTGTGCCTCGTGACGTCAGGTCCGGGGGCGACAAATACGATAACCGGCCTCGCTACGGCCAACATGGACGGCGTGCCGCTCGTGTGCATCACGGGTCAGGTGCCGATGGATCAGATTGGCACGGATGCGTTCCAGGAGGCCGACATGAACGGCATCTGCCGCGCAGTCACGAAGCACAGTTTTCTCGTGCAGAGCGCGGACGAGATTCCGGAGACTGTCGCCGAGGCATTCTACATCGCTACGCACGGCAAGCCTGGCCCGGTGGTGATTGACATCCCGAAGAACGTGCAGAGGGCCATGACGTCCGCGCAGTATCCGGAGCGCGTGTCGCTGAGGGCGTACCATCCGGAATCGATGGCCACGTCGTCGCAGATGACGAGATTCGCGAAGCTCGTCAACGAGGCGAAGCGTCCTGTGCTCTACGCCGGCGGCGGAGTGATAGCGGCGGGGGCGGCGAACGACCTTGCCCATCTCGCCCACAAGGCCCAGATACCGGTCGCCACCACGCTCATGGGGCTTGGGGCCTTCGACGAGCATGATCCGCTGTCGCTGCGCTTTGCGGGAATGCACGGGGCGTATGCCGCCAACATGGCGATAGACCAGGCCGATCTCATAGTCGCGCTTGGGGTGCGCTTCTCCGACCGCGTCACCGGCAAGCTTGCCGCGTATGCGCGCCATGCCAAGATAATCCATGTGGATTGCGATCCAAGCTCCATCGGGAAGAACGTGCCGGTCGATCTCGGAATCGTCGCGGACGTGAAGGATGTGCTCACCACCGTGAATTCGAGGATAAGGCATGCGGAGCACGGCGAATGGCTCGCCAAGATAGACGAGTGGCGGCGCAAGCACCCCATATCGTACAGTCCGATGCACAAGAACGTGATCATGCCGCAGCAGGTCATAGAGTCGATAGACCGCGTGTCCAAGGGACGCGCCGTCATCGTGACCGACGTGGGCCAGCACCAGATGTGGTCGGCGCAGTTCTTCCGCCACAACCGGGCGAGGCACTTCCTCACGTCCGGCGGAATGGGCACCATGGGGTTCGGCATCCCAGCCGCCATCGGGGCGGCGATTGCGCGGCCTGACCACAAGACGGTTGCCGTGTGTGGCGACGGCGGCGCACAGATGACGTTCGAGGAGGTGGTGGTCGCTGTTGAGCACAAGCTCCCCGTCACGTTTGTGGTGATAAACAACGAATGTCTCGGAATGGTTCGCCAGTGGCAGGAGCTTTTCTACGGCAAGCGCTATTCCGGGTCGATACTCTCCGTTAAGGGGCGGCTCGCGAACGAGCGGCTTGAGCAGGATCTGAAGTACGACTATCTCCCGGACATGAAGAGGCTCGCGGAGGCACATGGGGCCGAAGCATACCGCGTCATCGATCCGGCGAAGCTGGATTCCACGATCCGCAAGGCCATGAACTCGAAGCGCACCACATTTGTGGAGGTGATAGTCGAGCCACGCGCAAACGTGTACCCGATGCAGCCCGGCGGACAGCCGGTGGAAGGAATGATTTTCGGATGAAAGAGCAGATATACAGGCTGAACTGTTACGTTGAGAACAGGCCGGGCGTGCTGGCGAGGATCGTAGGGCTGATATCCGGGCGCGGCTACAACATACAGACGCTTTCCGTTGGGCCTACCGAGGATGGAACGGTGTCGAGGATGAAGATTGATGTGCTTGGCGGAGAGCGGGAGGTCAATCAGATAACACTCCAGCTCCAGAACCAGGTGAACGTGATCGAGGTGACGTCCCGTCGCCGTTGATGTGGAAAACCCGATGAAGGCGTTTGTCGTTGCGATGGAGTGCGAGGCGGATGCCGTGATCCGCAACATGGCGGATTGCGCCGCCTCGGCGATGTTTGGCCGCAAGGTGGTGCGGGGCACGATCGATGGCGAAGGCACGGCGGTTGTCGTCGCCGGCGTAGGCAAGGTGAACGCGGCGGCCGGTGCTCAACTGGCCATGTCTTCGCTCGGTGCCGACATCCTCCTGAACGTTGGCGTCGCCGGCGGACTTGTGCCGGGCATGAATGTGGGCGAGATATATCGCATCGACCGCGCCGTGCAGTACGATTTCGACCTCTCGAAGATAAACGGCACGCCAATCGGTACGCCGAACGAGTGTTCCGATCCGTTCTTCGTGCTGGCCAAGGCAGGGCCTTGGCCAGATGCCATCGTCGCGACGGGTGACAGGTTCACCGATGACGAAGGTGAAGTCGCATTCCTGCACAGGACGTTCGACGCCAATGTGCGGGAGATGGAGCTTGGCGCGATCGCGCACGTCGCATCCCGCGCCGGTGTGCTGCTCTACGCCTGGAAGGCCATATCGGATGTCGCTGGACTCGGTACGATGTCCGGCCAATATGCCGCAAACCTGAAGCGATGCCTTGATATCCTTTCCGGGGAGATAAAGGCGATGTTCCGCGCCACATGACCGGAAGCGACACCATCGCGGCGATCGCCACGGCTCCTGGACGCGGCGGCGTCGCCGTAGTGCGCGTGAGCGGTCCGGACGCATGGCTCGTCGCCGAAAGGGTGTCTGGACGGAAGATCCGCGAGGAAGATGCGGGCCGTTTCTTCTTTTCGAGATTCATGGCTGCGCCGTGTGCCGTAGCGCCTGATGGTGGCGGGCGGATGGCGGATAGTGGTATCGTGCTTGTGTTCAAGGGCCCGCGCTCGTATACGGGCGAGGATGTCGTCGAGTTCCATGGGCATGGCGGAAGCGTTTCTCCGCGTCGAGTGCTGGAGGCGTGCTTTGCCGCCAGTGCAAGGCTTGCGAATCGCGGTGAGTTTACGGAACGCGCGTTTCTCAACGGGAAACTGGATCTTTCGGCGGCGGAGGCTGTGATAGATCTCATAGATGCCCGCACTGGACGCGCCGCAGACGATGCGCAGGCGCGGTTGCACGGGGCGCTAATGCCGATATACGGGCGGCTATATGACGAACTGATGGACATGTCCTCAAGGGTCGAGCATCTTCTTGACGTGAGTGAGGACGAGATCCCGGAAGGGATGATGGACGGCATCGCGGAAGGCATCAGTGGCGCCAAACACAGGATCGCAAGTCTGCTGTCTACGGCGCATGAGGGCAAGGTGCTGCGCGAAGGTGCGCTTGTCGTGCTTGCGGGTGCCCCAAACGCAGGGAAGAGCTCGCTCATGAACGCATTGCTTGGCGAGAGCCGGGCGATAGTCTCCGCTTGCGCCGGGACAACGCGCGATTCCATCGAGGAGGGCTTGGACATTGACGGGTGGCCTATCCGGCTCGTCGATACCGCCGGGCTTCGTGCGACCATGGATCCGATCGAGGCGGAAGGTGTTCGGCGGGCGGAGTCGCTTATGGACAGGGCGGATGTGGTCGTGGCCTTGGATTGCGACGTGAAGGGTGCCATAGCGGTTCATGCGAAATGCGATCTCGATGGCCAGTCCGCTGTGTCCGCACATGGCGGGGGCGATGCCGCGATTAGGGTGTCGTCAAAGACTGGAGAGGGCCTTGATGCCCTCAAGCGCAGGATCGTTGAGAGACTTGAGTCGCTTGCCGCCAAGCCGTCCGATGCTGTCGCCGACGTTACGGCGCGGCAAGTGGCCCTGCTGGAGCGTGCTTACGCCGCATTGGGCACGGTTGATGCGACGGAACCGGTTCTCGCCGCGAATTCGCTCAGGTGTGCGGCCGAATCCGTCGGGCAGATTGTCGGCAAGGTCTACTCTGAGGATCTTCTGGAATCCATCTTCTCCCGCTTCTGCGTCGGCAAGTGAACCTTGGCCTTATCCGTAGTGGGTAGTTGGTAGAGGGTAGATGGTAGTGGTAGGTCATTTACGATTTTTCGATTTACGATTTACGATTGCATTTAGGGATTTGTTGATTTATCGATTTGGATTTTAGCCGTGTAGAAGTGTAGAAATGCAGGTTATGGGGGATGAAGATTTGTGATCTGCGATTTCCGATTTGCGATTGCATTTGGAAATTGAGGCATTTTCTTATTTGCGGCATAAATGGTAGGGCGGTTTCGATGAAACCGCCGCAGAGACACACGGGGAAACCTATCTTTCTACATGGCCATTTGTGGCCCGATGGCGGGAGGGACGCAATTCATTGCGTCCATGTCCGCCATGCGCTGGCAACCAGCAACGGTCGCAACAAGTTGCGACCCTCCCGTGCCATGCACGACGACGGGGCGTCGTCGCTACGGCACCGACGCATGAGGACAAAACTACCCACTACCAACTACCACCTACCCACTAAAATCATGCAATCGCAAATCGTAAATCGAAAAATCGTAAATCCCCCTACCCCCTACCCAACTATCATCTACCAACTACTATCTATCCTCGATTTGACGGCGTTCAGAGGGACGTGGTATAATCAGCGGCAATATAAATAAACAACAGGAGAGATGAGAAATGGGAGATTGCTGCGTATTTGCCGGTCAGGGAGCTCAGGTTCCGGGAATGGGCAAGGATTTTGCCGAGAGCGATGTTGAGCTTATGTCGCTTTTCGATAAGGCGAACGCCGTGCTTGGCTTTGACCTCAAGAAGATATGCTTTGAGGGCCCGGCAGAGGAGCTTACCAAGTCTAACGTGTGCCAGCCCGCGATATTCGTGACGAGCTACGCCGCGTTCCTCGCCTTCCAGAAGAGTCATCCCGCGCCGTTTGCCGCCGCTGCCGGACTTTCCCTTGGCGAATGGGGAGCGCTCTGCGCGGCAGGTGCGCTTGACTTCGATTCCACGCTCAAGGTGCTGGAGGCTCGCGGAAGGTTCATGCAGGAGGCCTGCGAGGCTACGCCATCCGGCATGATCGCGATCGTGGGGGCATCTCCTGCGCAGCTTGACGAGCTTTGCGCCAAGACGGGATGCACGGTCGCTAACGTGAACTCCGCCGCGCAGCAAGTGCTCTCCGGCTCGAAGGACGAGATTGCCGCCGCCGCTTCCGTCGCAAAGGAGCTTGGCATCAAGCGTGCGATACCGCTCGCGACGGCGGGAGCGTTCCACTCGAAGTTCATGGCGTCCGCACGTGAGAAGCTTGCGCCGGTACTGGACGAGGTGACATTCTGCGCACCGAAGATACCCGTGCTTTCCAACGTGACCGGCAAGCCGCATTCTTCCGATCCGGCTGTCATCAAGGCCACTATGCTTGAGCAGGTGACTGGCACGACCAACTGGGCTGCGGACATCGAGGCGGCAAAGTCTCTTGGGTGCACAAGGTTCGTCGAGTTCGGCCCTGGCAAGGTGCTTTCAGGCCTGATCAAGAAGATAGACGCATCCCTCACGGCGGTAAATGTTGCCGACCTTGCGTCCCTTGACGCCGCAGTTGCTGCCCTCGGCTGATTGCGGCGTGTGATAGCCGTCGGTAGGCTTTTTAACACAGAGGCACAAGGCCACAGAGCGGGAGGGACGCAATTCATTGCGTCCGCGTCCACCTTCCGGGGTAACGGTCGCAACAAGTTGCGACCCTCCCGTGCAACACACGACGACGAGGCGTCGTCGCTACGGTAAATCAACAAATGGCCCAATGATTAAATGCAATCGTAAATCGAAAAATCGCAAATCGTAAATTCCCACTACCCACTATCAACTATCAACTACCCACTAACTCATGATTGAATCCACGAATGATTCAACCATGGGTATGCTAAGGGATTCGGCGGCGCCCGCATCTATCGCCTTTGCGAAATCGGGGTTGATCGGGAGCTTCAGCGTGTTTGGGATCCCGAAGTTATTGGCTATCTCGTCCGCCACGCTTTCACCGAATATGTGATGCCTTGTGGAGCAGTTCGGACATGTGAAGTAGCTCATGTTCTCGACGAGACCAAGCACCTTCTTGCCCATCATCTGCACCATCTTCACGGACTTGCCGACGATCATCTCAACGAGCTTCTGCGGAGACGAGACCACCACCACCCCATCCACCGGAAGGCTCTGGAAGACCGTGAGCGGAACGTCGCCGGTCCCAGGCGGCATATCCACAAACATCACGTCGAGATCGCCCCAGTGGACGTCCGTCCAGAACTGCTTGACCGCGCCGGCGATTACTGGCCCGCGCCACACTACAGGTGCAGAGGGATCCTCGATGAGCATGTTGAGGGACATTATGCGAATGCCGCCATTGGACACAGCAGGCTCAATGCCATGCTCGCTCTGCACTGTGCCGCCGGTGATGCCGAACGCCTTTGGGATGGATGGCCCGGTGATGTCCGCATCGAGGATGCCAACGGCAAGCCCGCGACGGGACGCGGCGACAGCGAGCATGGTGGTGACGAAGCTCTTGCCTACGCCACCCTTGCCGCTCGCGACGGCAATCACGCGCCTTACCTTTGAGGCGGCGTTCAGCTTTGCCGAGAAGTCGGTATTCCCATTGCGGCTCGGACAATCCTTGCCGCAGGATGAGCAGTCGTGTTCGCAATTCTCTTCTGACATCGTCATGTTTTCCTTTTCTTGTTGCATTGTATTTTACCACAAGTGGAACTGGCGTAACATCGATGCAGCCGCGCCAGGTCAAGAAGGGCATCCGCTGCGCTCGCAACATGCTGCTTCCGCAGGGGGGGCCGCCCCTGTGACGGAGGCCGAGAAGGCCGCCGATCTGCTCGTGCCGATCGAGGCTGATGTCATGGTGTCATTTTGTTTTTCCCGGAGGTAGAATCCATGAAGATCCGCCATGGTCGCTTGCGTGGACGAATATGCCAAGAACGCTGATTTGACAACAAAAAAAAACCGTTATAATTGCCGCCATTTCTAACCATAAGGAGAAGCGGAACCATGACAATAAGGAAAACCCCACGTATGCGGGTTGCTACGGTGGAATGCGCCCAAATCGTCAAGAGTGCCATAATTACTTGCTTTGCATTGACGGGTGCGCTTGTTTCTGAAGCGGCGACTTTTACGCTTGTCAAAGCGCCTTCTACGCTTGCTGACTGGCAGTCAGGCGACTTTTATGGCGGTGGCACAGCACCGAAGGGTGTCAAGACGGACGAAGTGGAACTCCCTGCGGACATGACAGCTGTTGTGACTGACGATTCAATCGGTTTCGTCTCCGGTTTCGCCCAGATCAAGCCGCTGGCGAAAGATACCTCTGTGCTTAAGGTAGACGTTGATGGCGTGGCTGAACTTGGGTGTGCAGTCCGCTATGAACCTCGACGTGACAGTTCCGACTGTTCGACACGTGGCAAAATCATGAAGACGGGGCGAGGCACAGTCACGTTGAGCTGTTCTACGGACGCTTCGGCCTATTTCACTGACATTGACATCCAGGAAGGTACTCTTTGCCTGACGCCGAGGGGATCCCGTCAGGATCATTTCTATGGCCGCATCAACGTTGGATTGAATGGCACGCTAATCCCAGGGGCAGATTCGTCTGCCTGTACGCAGAACTGGATGGTCAACTTGACCGGATCAGGCATTGTCACAAATGGTCTGGGCACGGCCTCAAATTGCGTCATATTGCCAGGCTATGGGGATGGAACGCCAGTTGAGTTTTCGGGAAAGATACTTGACCGCATCAGATGGTATGCGCATGGCAATGAACTCTTGACAGGGACGGAATCGACGTTTAAGGGAGGCTTCCGCATCCACAGTAACGGAGGAAGCCTTGAAAGGGGCGTAACTGGCCTGATGAAGATCGGCATGGCGGAGGATGCCATGTCCTCCATGGGTGTCTGCCAAAGCATCCTTCTCGTGGAGCAGGGAGGAAGGCTTCTCTATCTGGGCGATGGCGAGACTACGGACAAGGATGTTCAGATCATGAGCAGTGTCACGGATGAAGTCGGTTATCCGGGCGTCATAGATGCCGGCGCTACTGGCGGCCTTACGTTCACGGGACGGTTCTATCCGATTGCCGCCGCAGTCGAACGTCTGCACCTGACGGGATCAAACATCAATGAGTGCGTCATTGCAGGCAATGTTGCTCCTTATGTGTCTGATGGCAAGGCACACTATCTCTATCTGAACAAGAAGGGGAGCGGGAAATGGCGCCTGTCGGATTCCCAGAATCGTTCCGGCATTGTTGGAATAGGTATCGAAGATGGTACGCTTGCCATAGATTCCCTTAGGGAACGAGGCGTAATGTGCGCAATCGGCAATGGGGACATTTTTACTGTTGACGCACGTAGCGTTGACGCTACAGACCTGATGAATGTGCCGTATCAATTCAGGTTGGGGACGGCTACATCCCGTGGCAATCTCGAATACACGGGCACGATGGACAGTTCTGTTTCCTGCACCACACGTCCGATTGCGCTCGCCGGAGATGGAGGCCTTTGCAACAGTGGCACCGATAGTGATGGGCGGGAGGCACCGTTCGTTTTTGGCGGTGTCTCTTCGGTTGCGGAGGGGTTGCACACGTTGTCTCTCTACGGAACATCTGAGAACAACGTGCTTGAGGCTGTTTCCGACGGCATGATCGGTTCTGTTGGTCTCGCGAAAGAGGGGATTGGCACGTGGATCCTTGACGGGGCCAATTCATTCTCTGGGCCGATTGATGTCAAGGAAGGCACATTTGTGATACGAGGTTCCTCCGGTCGCAAGTTCACCTGGTATCGTTGGACGATCCGACAATCGCGCTGTTTGGACTTGAATCCGCCGCAGACCAATTCCCAGATAAACGTCTGTGAGTTTGGCTTATACGACATGAATGGGAGCAGAGTGGGCGGAGGACTTCAGTTGGCAAAGGAATACAATTTGGATCCGTCCGACTATTACAAGATCGGAGTTGGGCAGGTCGCTTTAGGTCGTAAGCTTTCCTATTGGGATTGGGGTGGAGGACCTACGCGGACTCCAGAAAAGATGTTCAATGATACCGTTGGCGGGGATAACCTGCTTTGCATGATTCCCAAGGAAACCGTAAACGGCCAGCTTGTGATGGCTCCATGTTCGACAAACGACCCGAATTCATGGATTTCGTTTGTCATGCGCCTTGATCCGAACGAAGAAGAGGTGAAAAGCTATGACGTTGCCTGTTGGGGAACGCGTGGCGGTACATTTCCCCGCAGTTGGAAGCTGGAGGGCAGTACGGATGGAAAGGCATGGGTCGCATGCGATGATGTCGATGATGCGCCTTGGCCGTGGAACAACAGCTATTCGTCGCAATGGTCGTTCTCTCAGGGGGAACATTCGACTGGTGGCGCCGCGCAACATGTCGGTGGACGTGAAGTTGTCGGGCATACTTCTGGAGAGGTGTTCGTATGCACAAATTTCGTTTCAGTGGCAAGCGGAGCGACGCTTGAGGCGGATGGGCTTGTTGAGCTTACGGCATTGCGCCTCAATGGCGGGCCGAATGGCACGATTCGCGGGTTCACGTTTGGTGAAGTCGGCACTATCGCCTTTGACGGGATGGATGCGGGTGTTGCCAGCATTACGTTGCCAATCTCCCTTGAATGTGTGGAGGCGATTGAGAACCTAAGTAATTGGCGTGTTTTGGTGAACGGCAAGATTAAGACTTGCTACACCGTTTCGGTTGTCGATGGCGGCATAAGGATCACACGCCTTGGAACCATTTTGATTGTGCGTTGAAAATTGTAGAGTGAGAAAGGAAGGTTGCTGAAATGAACAGGATTATGTGGATGGCTGCGATGGCCTTTGCCATGACTGCGGCGGTTGGGCAGACTGTGGTTGACGTGAATCGAACGCCAAGCCGTGTTGATCGTTCGAGGTTTCACATTGGCGGCTATTACTTGATGAAGTACGCGACTGATGAAGCGCACATTCGCGATGTCCGCGACTGTGGACTGGATTTCGTCACCTGCATTGAGGCGGACACTCCTGTGCGGATGCGGGAAGTGCTGAACCTGTTCGACAAGTATGGCCTTGCCGCCTACATAGGGTGCTGGCCACATCCAGGCGGGCTTAAGGCTGGTACGTTTCACGAATCATGGCCGTTGGAGAAGATCCGTGCGAAAGCCATGAAGTTCAGCGAAAACGGGTATGAAGACTATTCGAGCTTTCAAGGCGGATATGCCGGCGACGAGCCGTCAGCGAAGGATTTTCCGCATCTCGGAAAGGCGATTGCGCTTGAACGTGAGTTGATGCCGGACGTCTTGCCGTATCTGAACCTGTATCCGAACTATGCGACAGCCTACGAAGACTCTCCCGATTCGGCGAGATCCCAGCTTGGATGCAGGAATTACAAGGAGTACATCGATCTCTACTGCAGGTACATCCCGTTGGATTACATTTCATATGACTTCTACGTCTATGGGCCACCGGATGAACATTTGCTGCCGAAGATGTATTCCAATTACCAGATTGTGGCGGACGCGTGTCGCTCTACGGGACGTAGCTTCTGGTATATTCCGCAGGTGAATGGTCGCCGCCCAGACGAGTGGACAAGCGAAAACAGGCTTCGCTTTCAGGCCTTCTCGGCGATGGCTTTTGGCTGCGAAAGCATAAATTGGGCGTGTTACTGCGCGGGATGGTGGAGCAACCAGGTGTTGGATCGCGAAGGAAACAAGACGCAGCAGTATTGGAAGCTCAAAAAGGTCAATGGCGAAATCAGGATGATGGCGTCGAAGTACATGCGTTTCAAGAATGTCGGGACGGATTATGTAGGATTTGACAGTCAGCCTAATGCACTCGCATTAGTTACGGAGAAGGCATCGGTTCGCACACTCGACTTCTGCCAGTTCAAGGGCCTTTGCGCGGACGATGGGTTGGCTCTTCTGGTTGGCACGATGGAGCCGAGGAATGGCGATCCACGCACCTGCGCTCTCTTCGTTTGTGCGGCGGACGATCCATTTGACAAGGCACACAAGATGCGGACCGTGGAATTCCGCTGCGAATCAACGAATGTTCGTGCGTTTGGCGCAAACGGCAAGGTCGATTTGAAGAGATGCGATGATGGCGTGTATTCTTTTTCGATTGAATCCTGCGCAGGAGTGTTGATTGTTGCGGATTGATGTTGGGGCCGTTATGACTTTTATTGATGAAATAAGGCGATTGCCCATTGCGCTTCTTGTTGCCGCGTCGCTGGCCACCGACGCCGCATTTGCGGACGCGAAATGCATCTGGCCCACGGAAGCGCTGAAGGAGATGAACCGTACGTACCTGTTCCAGGGAGCATTCGCCTGGACGAAGGGCGATCCGCCGCCGGTCCTGCGCTCGACCGGCTCGTCGATCTACCGGGTCGAAGTGAACGGACGCTTCGCCTCATATGGCCCGGCGCGTGGCCCGCACGGCCATTTCCGGGAGGATGTCCTCGACCTTGCGCCGTTTCTCGTGGATGGGACGAACAGGGTCTCGTTTACGGTCGCGGGATACAACGTCAACAGCTACTATCTGCTGGACCTGACCCCGTTTCTGCGTGCCGAGGTCGTGGCCGGCGGCAGGACCCTGTGGGAGACGTCGGCGAAGACGGAGGCCTACAGGGACGTCTCGCGGGTGCAGAGGGTGTCGCGGTACAGCTTCCAGCGTCCGTTCGGCGAGGCCTACCGGATGGACGCCGCAGGGGCGGCACCCTCCAAGGTCACGGATCTGACGGTTCTGCCCGACGTGAGGCTTCTGCCGCGCCGTGCACCCATGCCGCGCTTCGAGGTGAGGCGCGACTTCCGTCCATATGCGCGTGGTCTTGCGGCACGGAAGGACGGCAAGGTGAAGATGGATCGCAGCGTCGGGCTCGCGAAGCCGGATGGGGTGCTGAAGGGGTTCGCGCAGTCCGACCTGGACGTGAACCTTCTCGACGATTTCCGCCGGCTGGAAAGCAGGTCCCGCGAGCCGTTCACGTCTTCCGCCGGCACCTTCCGGCTGAAGGCCGGGGAGCAGATCCATTTTGCGGCGCAGAACGTCAATACCGGATTCATCCGCCTGGATGTCAGGGCGGCTGCCGGATCTGCGGTCTGGGCGACGTTTGACGAGATCCTCGTGGATGGCGCAATCGATCCGATGCGAAGCCCGTGCGGCAACATTGTCCGTTGGGATTTCGTTTCCGGTGGTTCGTATGGGCTTGAGACGTTCGAGCCGTATTGCCTAAAGTACCTTACGGTTACGGCATTCGGCGGGGACGTGGAGATCTCGCTGCCGTCGCTGAGGGAATACGCCTACCCGCTGGACGTCCGCCCCGACGGGCGGATAGATGGGCGTTTCCGCGAGATCGAGCTGGCGGCGAAGCGCACGTTCGCGCAGAACGCCGTGGACACCTTCACGGACTGTCCGAGCCGTGAGCGCGCGGGGTGGCTCTGCGACAGCTTCTGGATGGCGAGGACAAGCATCCGGCTGACGGGGAACGCCGATATGGAACGTCTCTTCCTTGAGAACTATGCACTGGCCACGCATTTCCCGGATATAGTGCCCGGGATGGTGCCGATGTGCTATCCGGCCGACCACACGAACGGGAACTTCATCCCGAACTGGGCAATGTGGCTGGTCTTCCAGGTGGAGGAGTTCGCGTTCGGGCGGAATGGCGACAGGCAGCTCGTCGAGCGGCTAAGGCCACGCATCCTAGGCCTGACAGACTGGTTTGCGGCCCATGAAAACGAAGAGGGGCTGCTGGAACGCCTGCCGGGATGGAACTTCATCGAATGGAGCAGGGCGAATGATTTCGTCCAGGACGTGAACTTCCCGGCGAACATGGCGTATGCGGCGATGCTGGATGCCGTGGCGCACCTTTACGGGACGCCCGGACTCCGGGAGAAGGCCGCCCGCGTCCGCAAGGCCGTCAATTCGTTGAGCTTTGACGGCACGTACTACCGTGACCACGCCGTCCGGAGGGATGGGCGCCTTGCCGTGGAGCCGAAGGACGTCACGGAGACCTGCCAATACTATGCGTTCTTCTTCAAGACCGCCACTCCAGAAAGCCGTCCGGCGCTCTGGCGCAGGCTGCTGGGGGACTTCGGCCCGCTGGCGCCAGGAGACCGGCGCGACGCGTCCGTCTATCCGTCGAACGCGTTCATCGGGCATTTCCTGCGCCTGGACCTCCTGCGCCAATACGGCGAGCATGCGGCGCTAAGGGAAGAGATCGCCGCGTATTTCGGCAAGATGGCCGAAGCGACCGGAACGCTCTGGGAGCACGACTCCCCCACGGCAAGCTGCTGCCACGGGTTCGCAAGCTACGTGTACCCGCTGCTGCTGTGCGTCCCGGAATGATTCGATAGGCCATCATTACGCCAGTGTTGTCCTCTCGCCGCTTGGGATGCGGCGTGACTGGCGGCGCATGTGTCTTCGGGCCACTGGGGTCAGACCCCAGTGCATAGGATGTGGTGCTTTTGCCCATGAATCGTGGGCGCGGGTGTACGAATAGGCGAATATATGATATAATCAACAGTTCATTTTTTATGGAAAGAGAGTGGCAACCGATGTGCGAGTCATGTGCAAAGAGCGATTTGACCAAGCTTGATGCGGTGTTTAAGGAGTTTGAGGGCGATGGACACGCCCTCATATCCATATTGCAGAAAGCCCAGGAAATATACGGCTATCTGCCGACGGATGTGATATATGCCGTTGCGGAGCATGTCGGAGCAAGCCCCGCGAAGGTGATGGGCGTGGCTACGTTCTACACGCAGTTCAGGCTGCAGCCAGTCGGCAAGAACCTCATCATGCTGTGCAAGGGCACTGCGTGTCACGTGAACGGCGCAGACTCGATCGCGAAGGCCTTGCAGGAGGAGCTTGGCATAGGAGATGGAGAGACTACCAAGGATGGTCTCTTCTCACTCAAGGAGGTGGCGTGCCTTGGATGCTGCTCGCTGTCTCCGGTGATGATGATAAACGAGACTGCGTACGGTTCCCTTACGCCGGACAAGGCTCGCGCAATCGTTCGCAAGATCAAGGCGGAAGGAGTGGCGGAATGAGGATCGTTGTTGGTGAAGGAAGCTGCGGCATAGCGGCAGGGGCCCGCAAGGTGCGCTCCGCACTGGAAGCGCTCGGCACCGCATCTGAAATCGGGGTCACGGGTTGCATCGGCATGTGCTACCTTGAGCCGATCGTGGATATCTATGATGGCGACACGCTTGCGGCGAGGCTTGTGCGCGTGCAGGAGAAGGATGCCAAGCGCATTGCCGATGCGGCGGCGAGCGGCGACCTTTCGGGCGTGAAGGACCTTGAGATTTCGGCGGAAGACAAGGAGTTCCTTGATAAGCAGACGCGCATTGCGCTCCGCCACTGCGGCGTGATAGACCCGGAATCGATAGAGTCCTACAGGGCTTCGGATGGCTACCGCGCCATCGCCAAGATCCTTGGCAAGGATGGCGGTGTGGCTATGACGCCCGAACAGGTGATCGAAGAGATCAAGGTATCGGGCCTTGCCGGACGCGGTGGAGCTGGATTCCCCACGTGGTTCAAGTGGAACGCGGCCCGCAAGTCGGCGGGAACCGAGAAGTACCTGATCTGCAACGCCGACGAGGGCGATCCCGGAGCGTTCATGGATCGTGCGGTCATCGAGGGCGACCCCCACTCGCTCATCGAGGGAATGCTCATCGCGGCGTACGCGATTGGCGCCTCCAGGGCGTTCGTGTACGTGCGTGCCGAGTATCCGCTCGCGATCGTGCGGCTTGAGAAGGCCATACGCGACGCGACTGCGGCAAATCTCCTTGGCAAGAACATCCTTGGATCCGATTTCTCGTGCGAACTGCGCATCAAGGCTGGTGCGGGGGCGTTCGTCTGCGGAGAGGAAACCGCGCTCATCGAGTCGCTGGAGGGCAGTCGCGGCATGCCGCGACTGAAGCCGCCATTCCCCGCCGAGAAGGGATTCGTCGACAAGCCGTCGAACATCAACAATGTGGAGACGTTCGCGAACGTGGCGTGGATCATCCTCAACGGCGGCGCGGCGTTCTCCGCGATGGGCACCGAGTTCTCCAAGGGGACGAAGGTGTTTGCCCTCACCGGCAAGATCCGGCGCGGCGGACTCGTTGAAGTGCCGATGGGGCTTACCTTGCGCGATGTGATCTTCGGTATCGGCGGCGGGGTGCGCGACGGACGCAAGTTCAAGGCCGTGCAGATGGGCGGCCCATCCGGCGGATGCATCCCCGAATCGCTGCTTGATACGCAGATCGACTACAAGGCCCTTGGCGCGACAGGCGCCATCATGGGGTCTGGTGGCATGGTGGTGATGGATGACCGCACATGCATGGTGAACATGGCGAGGTTCTTCCTCGACTTCACCGCCAAGGAGAGCTGCGGAAAGTGCGTACATTGCCGCATAGGCACGAAGCGCCTCCACGAGACTCTGGTGCGCATCACGGAGGGCAATGGCCGTGAGGGCGACGTTGAGCTTCTGGAAGAGCTTTGCAGGGGGATAAAGGACGGTGCGCTTTGCGGGCTTGGGCAGACGGCCCCGAATCCCGTACTCACTACGATCCGCTATTTCCGCGACGAGTATGACGCGCATATCCGCGAGCGGCGCTGTCCGGCGCACGAGTGCGCGGCATTGCGCACATATTCCATTGATGCCACCAAGTGCAAGGGCTGCACAATGTGCGCAAGGAAGTGTCCGGCCGGCGCGATATCCGGTACGGTGAAGGCTCCGCATTCGATTGATGCGGCGAAGTGCATAAGGTGCGGCGCATGTGCGGCCACATGCAGGTTCGGTGCGGTTGTTGTTGGATGAAAGGGATGGTCATGGGAACCGTGAATTTGACGATTGATGGCGTTCAGGTGTCTGTTGACGAAGGCACCACGATACTTGCCGCCGCAGAGAAGGCGGGGATCGAGATCCCCAATCTCTGCTTCAAGAAGGAAATGAAGCCTTACGGCGCATGCGGCGTTTGCGTTGTCGAGGTGGAGAAGTGCCCGAAGCTGCTCCGCGCATGCGCGACGAAGGTTGCCGAGGGGATGGTTGTGCATACCAACGGCGAACGGGCCCTTAAGGCCCGCAAGCTGGCCTTTGAGCTGTTGATGGGCGACCATGACGGCGATTGCCAGGGGCCGTGCAAACTCAACTGCCCGGCCCACACGGATTGCCAGAAGTACGTGAAGGAGATCGCCGAGGGCCGCTTCGCCGATGCGGTGGCGACGATCAAGGAAACGTTCCCGCTGCCGGCCGCGATCGGCAGGGTGTGTCCGCATCCGTGCGAGAAGGCTTGCCGCCGTAGGCTCGTGGAGGCTCCGATCTCCATCGCGCAGCTCAAGAGCTTTGCTGCGGATCAGGTGCGGAAGAATGGCGATGAACATCCGATCAAGGTGGCTTCGCCTACAGGCAAGAAGGTTGGCATCATCGGCGGCGGCCCCGCCGGGCTTACAGCAGCGTTCAAGCTTGTGCAACGTGGGCACGACGTCACCGTTTTCGACCAGATGCCTGAGATGGGCGGCATGCTGCGCTACGGCATCCCGGAGTACCGTCTGCCCAAGGCGATCCTCAAGGCTGAGACGGATGCGATCGCATCGCTTGGCGTGAAGTTCGTGAACAACTTCAAGATCGGACGCGACGCCACGCTTGACGAGCTTCGCGCGAAGTTTGACGCCATGATAGTCGCGAACGGGGCGTGGAAATCGACCTCGATGCGCGTAAAGGGCGAGGATCTTGCCGGCGTGTGGGGCGGCATTGACTTCCTGAGGGCCGTGGTGACGGGCAATGCACCTGACATCGGCGAGCGCGTGGCGGTCGTCGGCGGAGGAAACACCGCCATGGATGCATGTCGAACCGCAGTGCGCGTCGGTGCGAAGGAAGTGTTCGTCGTCTACCGCCGTACCCGCAAGGAGATGCCCGCCGAGGATATCGAGATTGCGGAGGCGGAAGAGGAGGGCGTGAAGTTCAAGTTCCTCTGTGCGCCGGACGAGATACTTGGCAAGGACGGGAAGGTTTGCGGAATGCGGCTTCAGGTGATGGAGCTTGGCGAACCGGATGAGCGTGGGCGCCGCAAGCCGGTGCCTGTAGCCGGAAAGTTCGAGGAGATTGCGCTTGATAGCGTGATCGCCGCCATTGGGCAGCGCAACGATCCGGAGGGCTTTGACGCCCTGCCGCAGACGCCCAAGGGCACGATTGCGGCGGACGAGGCCAACTTTGCGACATCCATGCCGGGTGTTTTCGCTTGCGGAGACACGGTGAACAAGGGTGCGGGCATCGCAATCGGGGCGATAGCGCAGGCGAACGAGGCGGCACTTGCCGTCGATGCGTACCTGCACGGCCGCGAGTACCGCCCCGTCCATCCTGTTCTCTCTGAGCGCGAGGTGACTGAGCGCGATTTCACAGACCGCGAGCGCATTGCCAGAGCCGTGATGCCGCAGCGTCCGGCGGAAGAGCGCAGGCACGACTTCAAGGAGGTGAACCTTGGGCTTTCCCCGGAAGTGGCGATGGCCGAGGCGAAGCGTTGCCTGGAATGCGGCTGCCATGATTTTGCGGACTGCAAGCTCATCCGCTACGCGAATCTGCTGAAGACTGACACCAAGCGGCTGCGCGGTGATTTCCATCCTGGATTCGTCGAGAAGGATCTCGTGTGCATCGAACGCAACCAGCGCAAGTGCATCACCTGCAACCTTTGCGTCAGGGTGTGCGAAAACATGGCGCACAAGGGGCTGCTTGGTCTGGTCGGACGCGGCTTCAAGACCGTCATCAAGCCAGAGTTCAAGACGGGCGATGCGATTTCGGGATGCCGCGATTGCCACATGTGCGTAGATGCCTGCCCGACAGGTGCGCTCCGCTTCCTGGCCTCTTGAGGCTGCGGAAGCGCGAAGGCATCTTGCAATGGCGGTTGGATAAATGTATAATTGCGGATCGTTTTCAACCACATCCAAAAGGAGAATTCGATGAAAAAGGTTCTGGGCGCAGCGCTGGTCGCTCTTTTCGCAACGGTGCTTCATGCCGATACGGACGGCAACTTTATGCTGGCGGTGTTCTCTCCGGGCGAATTGCCGATGCCGACATCTTCCATATATGGCGCTCGGCTTTCTCTGATATACGGAGAGTGCCACGAATTCTATGGTTTGGATCTTGGCGTGGCAGGGTATGCGCGTGACAGCGCGACAGGCGTTCAGATAGATGCCTTGTGGAATGGCGTGGGTACCGACATGGCTGGCCTTCAGGTTGGCCTGGCGAACACGATCGAGGGCCATTTGTACGGTTTGCAGGTTGGCCTTGCCAATACAGCCTCTACCGTCTATGGCTGCCAGATAGGTCTTGTGAACATCTCTGACAGGTTGTACGGTTGCCAGATCGGCCTCGCGAACTTTACGTTGGAAAGGTCTTGGAGCTTTTGGCCGATCATCAATGTAGGCTGGTAAGTTAGAGGCGGTTCAGATGGAAGGCGCTGATACAGGCAGGCATTTTCTTCGCCAGTGGATTGAGGCTGGTGTCGCGGAGGGACGCACCGGCGGCAAGGTGGTGACCCGTTTCCCGCCGGAACCCAACGGCTACATACATATCGGCCACGCGAAGGCGATATGCGTGGATTTCGGAATGGCCGAGCTTTTTGGCGGCGAATGCCACCTGCGGCTTGACGACACCAATCCGACCAAGGAGTCCGACGAGTATGCGGAGAACATAAAGAACGACATCCGCTGGCTGGGCTTCAAGTGGTCTGGAGAGGGCGATTCCGGCGAGGCCGGGTTCTACAACGCCAGCAACATGTTCGGGCGCATGTATTCGATAGCGGAGGAGCTGATCCGTCGCGGACAGGCCTATTGCTGCAATCTCGGGCAGGACGAGTGGAAGGAGTATCGCGGCGTCCCTGAAAGGCCGGGGAAGCCGTCCCCATCCCGCGATACGTCCCCTGAGCGCAATCTGCGGATATTCCGCGAAATGCGTGAGGGCAAGTATGCTGATGGCGAGTGGTGTCTCCGGGCAAAGATCGATATGTCTTCGCCAAACATCCATTTCCGCGACCCAGTGCTGTATCGTATCCGCCATGTTGCGCACTATCACCTTGGAAACGAGTGGTGCATATATCCGATGTACGATTTTGCCCACCCGATCGAGGATGCGCTTGAAGGCGTGACCCACTCGATGTGTACGCTTGAGTTCGAGGTGCACCGTCCACTCTACGACTGGGTGGTGGATAGGCTTGACGAACAAGGGCTGCTCGTTGTCCGCAATGGCGTGAAGATACGTCCGCAGCAGCGCGAATTTGCGCGGCTGAACATTACGTGGACCGTCATGTCCAAGCGGCTTCTTCTGAAGCTTGTCGAGGAGCATCATGTGGCGGGATGGGATGATCCCCGGATGCCAACGGTGTGCGGCATGCGCCGGAGGGGTTTCACGCCGGGAGCGATAAGGGAGTTCTGCGACCGGGTAGGGGTTTCGAAGATGGAGAGCGAGAGCGATCCCGCCCTGCTTGAATGGTGTGTGCGCGAGGAATTGAACCGCACTGCGCCGCGCCGCATGGCGGTACTCGATCCCGTGAAGCTTGTGATAGACAACTTCGAGGGCGTTCGCGAGGTGGAGCTGCCGAACAATCCGATGGACGAGTCGGCGGGAGTCAGAAAGATTCGGTTCTCGAAGGAGATATGGATCGACAGGGCGGACTTCATGGAGGTGCCCGAAAAGAAGTTCTTCCGTCTTGTGCCTGGCGGCGAAGTGCGTCTTCGCGGCGCATGCATAGTCAAGTGCTGTTCGCTGAAGAAGGATGCGTCTGGACGTGTCACCGAGATACACTGCACATGGGACGAAGGATCGTGGGGCGGCAATGCGCCTGACGGCCGCAAGGTGAAGGGCACGATCCATTGGGTGGATTGCGCCACCGGCGTTGAGGCCCAGGTGCGTCTGTACGACAGGCTCTTCACCGATCCCGACCCGTTGAAGGACGGTAGCGAGAATTACCTCAAGTACCTCAATCCGGATTCGCTCAGGACGGTTACCGCATACGTGGAGCCGCTTCTTGGTGCCGCAAAGCCCGGCGAGGCGTTCCAATTCGAGCGTACGGGGTACTTCTGCGCCGATTCCAAGGATTCTCAACCGGGGCATCCCGTATTCAACCGCACGGTCACGCTCAAGGACGGCTACAGGCCGAGTTGAGGCGATAGATGATAGTTGGTAGAAAGGGATTTGCGATTTCTCGATTTGCGATTTACGATTGCATTTGAGGATTTTTTTATTTGCTTATTTGCAGTTGGGACTTACCCCCGTAGCGATGACGCCCTCGTCGTCGTGTGTTGCGCGGGAGGGTCGCAACTTGTTGCGACCGTTCGTCGGTGGCGGACGCGATGGATCGCGTCCCTCCCGTGGCGAAGCCGCCCACATCATCGTGGGAATCCCATCAAAGGAAAATAACTCTGTGGCTCCGTGCCTTTGTGCCTCTGTGTTAGACGAAAACTGCGGATGGTTTTTTAACACGGAGCCACAGAGCCACGAAGGCACGGAGAGTGTGTGTTTCCTTTTGACAGGATTTACGGGATCATCAGGATTGCCGTGCAGGAGTGGAGAGGGATAGTCGGTGGATGGCGGTTGACGGGCGGATCAAAAATCCTCAAATCATCAAATGCAATCGTAAATCGAGAAATCGCAAATCGCAAATTCCCACTGCCAACTGCCCACTACCATCTACCCACTGCCAACCATTCGGTTAGCCCGCACTAACTCAATGCGCGCCATGTGCCCGTTTTCCGGGGGTTTCGGGCCTCCCCGAAAAAACATTGAGAAATCTTCCCGAAACCCCTTGCGCCCGCAGGGCCGTTTTGG
>CAVJWR010000029.1:0-32985 GCA_963653155.1 Limosilactobacillus gorillae | reverse complement strand
GGACAACTACGACCGCAAGGAACTGCTTCCCGAACTCATGCCTGCGATATTGAGCGGCGAAGCCAAAACGATATCGCGCAAGGTGTCGAACGTAAACCGTACCGTCGGCACGGAGCTTTCCGGCGAAGTGGCCGAGAAGCACGGCGAGAAAGGTCTTCCCGACGAGACCATAACGGTGAACTTTACGGGCGTAGGCGGGCAGTCGTTCGGCGCGTTTCTCGCCAAAGGCATAACGTTCAACCTCAGGGGTGCGGCAAACGACTACGTAGGCAAGGGCCTTTCCGGCGGAATCATCACGATTGCGCCAGAGGCGGACTTCACGAACGCCGCAGAGGACAACGTCATTGCCGGCAACGTGATGGCGTACGGCGGAACATCCGGCAAGATATTCGTGAACGGCCTGGCCGGAGAGCGGTTTGGCATACGCAATTCCGGCGTCACGCTCGTGGCCGAAGGCATCGGCGACCACGGCTGCGAATACATGACTGGCGGCAAGGTGCTTGTCCTGGGCAAGACAGGAGTGAACTTCGCCGCCGGCATGACGGGTGGAGTGGCATACGTTTACGACGAGGATGGCACTCTCGATCTCAACTCCAACCTTGCATCGATAGACCTCATGCCGGTTGAAGCGAATTCGCCTGACGAAGCGGATCTTCTATCCCTCATGGACGAACACATAGCGCGAACCGGATCCGAAAAGGCCAAGCGCCTACGTGCGGATTGGGTCAACGCAAGACCGAGATTCGTCATGGTGGCACCCGTCAAGAACTGATCGCGGTGCGAGATCCGACGAAACAAAAAAATACAGAACACTGAATTTCGCAAACAAACCATCAACGGCCAAACTAAAATGGAACGCATTCACGACATTTACCGCGACAGAGACGAGCGGTGCAAGGACTTCAACGAGGTGGAGCGCCATCTTCCTGCGGATGACATACGCAAACAGGTATCACGGTGCATGAACTGCGGGCAGCCATTCTGCCATGCATACGGATGCCCACTCGGAAATCTCGTTCCCGACCAGAACCGTGCCGTCGCGGATGGCGACGACCACCGTGCATACGAACTGCTCAGCCAACGTTCCGACTTCCCGGAATTCACGGCTCGCGTATGCCCTGCGCTGTGCGAGGCAAGCTGCGTACACCAGCTCGACGAAGAGTCGGTGATGATTCGGCAATCGGAAAAGCACATAATCGAGACTGCATTCGCAAACGGATGGGTCAAGCCGCGCCCTCCAGCTTCTGAAAACGGCAAGTCCATTGCCATCGTCGGAGCGGGACCGGCCGGACTTTCCGCAGCGGTGACATTCCGCCGCAAGGGCTATAGGGTGACGGTCTACGAACGCAACCAGGAGATAGGCGGACTACTCAGATACGGGATACCGTGCTTCAAGCTCGACAAATCCATAATCGACCGACGCCGTGCTATCCTTGAGGCGGAAGGCATCACGTTCAAGACCGGCATCACAGTCGGCACGGACATCTCGGCATCTTACCTGCAAAGGGCGAACGATGCGGTAATCCTCGCCATAGGCACTCCTGCGGCTCGCGACCTGAACATCCCGGGACGTGAACTCTCCGGAATACACCTCGCCCTCGAATTCCTTTCCGGACAGAATCGGGTACTCACGGGAGAACTGCCGGAACTGCCAGTCTCGGCCACCGGCAAGAAGGTGCTTGTGATTGGCGGAGGCGACACGGGATCCGACTGTGTCGGCACAGCGATACGCCAAGGCGCGAAAAGCGTAGAGCAAATCGAAATCATGCCCAAGCCGCCAGACACGCGAAGCCCTTCTACGCCCTGGCCGCTTTGGCCATATCAGCTCCGCACAAGCTCAAGCCACAAGGAAGGATGCCAGCGGAGATGGAACCTGAATTCGCTCCAGTTCATCGGCAACGGCGGCAAGGTTTCGGGAGTTGAAGTTGAAACCGTGGAATGGGCGTTCACGCCCACCGGCAAGCCAACCAAATTCACAAGCGTTCCCGGAACAAGGGAGACGATAGAGGCAGATCTCGTGCTGCTGGCCATGGGCTTCACAGGCGTTCCAAAGACCCATCCGATAGTCGAGCAACTTGGGCTTGAATTGACCCCTCGCACAGCAATCATATCTGATCCCAGCAAGCGCATATTCGCCGTAGGCGACTGCGCAACCGGCGCATCCCTTGTCGTGAGGGCCATTGCCGACGGCAAGAACCTGCACGGATTCGCGACCCTCTGACGGCAAGGCGAACAGCCTGACGAATCACATAGAGCCGTCCACTATGGAGAGTGCGGAAGCACAAGTCTGTGTGGACGGCGTCTTTTTGCATTCAAGCCGGACAGCTCTTCAGTCCATATGTCGAGGGCGGAGCAGATGCGCATCAGCGTACGTTCGAGATTTCGCTTCGCGAGTGCGCATTCCCACACGACAATAAGGTTCCAGCCGGCTTCACGCCAAGACTTCTCGTTGCGCTTGTCCCTGCACACGTTCTTGGACCATTTTTCCATCCAGAACGCGACATTGCTCTTTGGCATAGTCGAAACGGCACAGCCATGCCTATGCCAAAAGCACCCGCGAATGTCGATTATCGTACGTGCACGGGGAACCACTACATCCGGCTTCCCGAGCAGACGCTTGTCGCACACCCTAAACCGCCATCCGGACGCGAATATCCGCCGCCGCACAAGCATCTCCGGCTTTGTGTCGCGCCCGTGAATGCGGCTCATTATCCGGCTGCGCTGTTCAGGAGAAACCCTGTCCATTAGCCTAATCAGAATGCGTACGTCACGGAAAGGCCAACCGCCTGCGAAAGGCCGTTTTCCGTACCAAACCGCACTTGACGGCCCGTTACCGGATGAGTGTACCTGACAGACTCCGAACACATGAACACAATGCCGTAGCTGAGGGTAACGTCAATGGGGCCATAATGCCATGCGAGACCGACCGTTCCGATGTGACGATCGCCAGGCGGCAACATCGTGGAACCCTCATTATCCTTTGTGCTGCACGGATCCATATCGAACACATAGGAACCCAAGAGCGAAAAGTTCTCGTGGAAATCCCAAGTGCCGCCAAACCCAATGCGGAAAACATCGTCCCAACCCAGATTGGTCGGCTTGCGACCCGTAGGAAGATTGAAGTTGATGGCCGGCATGGAAGACCATTCCGTCCAGGTAAGCGCCGCTCCAAGGTGCAGCGTATCAAGCGCATCCCAGTTTGCGCCTATCGTCACAGACTGAGGAAGCCTGATATCCGCACTCGCGTCTCCCGTGGCAATGCTATTCACATTGGCAATTATGGGACCGGTTGGACCCATCCCCACTATGGCGTTTCCGGCACCAGTCATCCTCGCCTCACCCTTGATCCTCGAATCGATGTAGGACTTGTACATTGCGCCTACGGAGAACGTATCCGTTATCCGATAGCGGGTTGAAAGTTGCCATCCCCAATCGGTAAAGCCATTGTCGCCCCTCAGGCGGAAGTGCCCCCTGTTCAGGCTGCCATTAAGGTTCCTTGCACCCGTATACTGGTACGAATACTGTTCAAAATCAAAATAAAGCAACCGAAAACCGGCAGAAACCGACCAGTCCTCAGTTATGCGGTATGAAAGGTTCGGCGTGAGGGTAAGGCCTCTAACCGTTGTCTTCTGCGTATTCCAGTCGAGAGCCCAACCTGGATTGTAGTGCGTACCAAGGCCAAATTCAGGGGCAAAGCCGAGACCGAACGCAAAATCGTACGGAAGAGGCTGCACGAGATGGAAGTGAGGCAGAAGAAACGCGCCGGGATCCATCTTGGTTCCGGGGCGACCATCAATTATCGTATCGGCAGTGGGGTGTTCAGTCACAAAACCAACGGTTACGACGGTATTCGTGAAGTCGGCCATCGTAGCTGGGTTGTAGAAGTTCGCCGACGCATCTACGGCCTTGCCCATGACCGCGCCACCAAGCGCGGTGCCCTTCGCCGAACCTTCATACAGGGCGAAGCCGGCACAAAACGCCGATGTCGAAAACATGGCGGAAGCCACCGCCAATGCCATTGCCTTTTGACTGCTCATTCTTAGACCTTCCTTGGGTTAAAAAGACAGCGTGACATTATATATCAAAGTGTCACAAAAGTCAATTGGTCTTCTTCCTCCCCAACCTACGCTTCGGGAATTAGCCTCGGATACGGTGCACTACTTGATGTCTGCCACCGGCGATGATGACGCATCCAGAAGCGCACGCTTAAGCTCTTCGAGCGTATACGGCTTTTGCAGGAATACGTCATAGGGATGGGCATGGAACATCTTCTCCATAGCCTCAGGTGACGCCCCGGATGCCAGTATGACCGGCACATGCGGCGCACCAAGCCGGAACGCGCCAAGCAACCGCACGGTGTCGATCTGTCCGAGATGTGCGTCAAGGATGATTGCCCGAAGGTATGCGGCATGCCGCCGGACGATCGCAAGCGCCTCACGACGGTCGCGGGCGACATGGGGTGTAAGCTTCAAGGCCCGACAGAGTATCTGCGTCGTCTTCAGGATCGCCTCTTCGTCATCAACAATCAGGATGTCCCCAGAAAGCTCCGCTGTCTGCGGTGCCGAAGGCGTCCGCCCCGCCTCCGGCGGCAGTTTAGACACCGGCAGGTATATGCGGAACGTGGTGCCGCGATCAATCTGGCTCTCCACGGCAATGCCGCCGCCATGCGCCTCGATGATCGTCCGCACTGTCGCAAGCCCCAACCCCCTTCCAAGCGATTTGGAGGACACATACGGGTCGAAGATGCGATCCCTGATCCCTTCCGGGATTCCCGGTCCATCATCCGAGATCCGAAACAGCACTCCATCGCCTGGCGGCAGCGGATGCTCGGAGACGAACGTTGTGGCCTCGTCCTCCGTCATCCTAAACGGCGCGACGCTCAGCGTGACATGTCCGGGATTTTCGCCCATGGCCTCGCCGGCATTCTTGACGATGTTGAAGAGCACTTTCCAGAACTGGTTGAAATCGACATCCACGTCAGGCACGTCCGGCGACTCCACAAACGTGACCTCGACACGGTCGCCAACGACACGAGTGACAAGCTGCCGAACGTCCTCCAGCACCATTTTCGGATTGGCGCGCATGAGCGTCATCCGGCCCTCCCCCGCGAAAGTCACGAGCTCATGCATCATGGAAGAGCCGCGCCGGACGGCATCGCGTATCGTGCCGAGCGCCTTCGCCGCCTCATCCGGGTCACCCGCGTCAGAGCATTCGGCCGCATTCAGGACGACAGAGAGGACATTGTTCATGTCGTGCGCGATGCCGGCGGCAAGCATCGTCAGCGACTCGCGCTTGGATACATCCATCGCTCGTGCCTCTGCCGCGAGCCGCTGCATATGCTCTGCGTACTCGGCCGTGACATCGCGAACAATCGCCAGAGCGAAGCGAGGTCCCATCCGCGTGATCCGCAATTCAAAGCGCCGCGTCGTGACATCCTCCGCCGCGCCGAGCGGACGCTGCACCTCCAAGCTGACCTTGGTGACCGCACCCGTGCGGAACGTCTCATCTATCGCCCGCGTGAAAGCGGCAACGCCCTCCGCACCAAATACTGCCGCCGATGGCGGCTCCTCCGCGAAGAGCCCCGGCATCTGCGGCACGCCCTCGGCCTGCTTGGAGACGGACACCAGCCGTCCCTGCGTGTCGAAGACGATGAGCGCATCCGGCACCCCCGCGATGAGAGCCTGATGGCTCGCCTCCACATTTGCGAGCGTGACAGTCTTCGCGGCGATCGTCTCGACGAGCCGGTTTACCGACTCCGCCAACAGCGCGAACTCATCCTTCCCCTCCCAGACGATGCGAGGGCAGTCGAGACTGGAAGCGCCCACGCCCAACTCCGCAATCATCCGCGTCATCCGCGTCAGCGGGTTCAGAAGCAGTCGTCCCTGAACCCAGAAGATCGGCAGCACGAAGAGGATGCCGCCGAGCGCAACGAAGAACGCCAACTGCAATACTGCCATCCGTGTCGCGCCCAAGAACACCTTCGGCAAGGATACAGACACGACCGAGACGGCGTGGCCCGAGATGTCGCGGAGGACAAGCGTCGCATCCAGCGGATTCGTGCGGAATCTCCAAAGCGAAGCATCCTGCGGAGCATCGTCAAGCGATCCCGTGAACATCGGCGCGATGCCGTCGCGCGAACGCGCTGCACGGTGCGTGTTCGCCTGCCGGACAGCCGCCGCATTCGCCCCGCATACGCGTATCTCAAGGTTCGCGCCAGGCCCCTTCCCCAATCCCGCGAACGCCGAAGTGGCGAACGGCAGTCCAAACAGCACGAAACCGTCACCCTGCGGCAACAGCACCACTCCATGCAGATGCCCGTCCATCCGCAGGATGCCAACCGTCCCATCCGCGACAGTACGCTCAGTCGCCGTGCGACGAACCGCCAATACCCAATCCTTCAGCACATCGGAGTAGGCGGCAAAGTCATCGGCCACAAGCGGCACAGGGCTCTGTCCATCCGTCGCACACCGCACACCGTCGCGGGAACGCCCGTCGGACGCGAATCGGGCAACAAGCGAAAACGAAGCGCCAAAGTCCGTAATGAGTCGCCGAGCGTCCGCAAACGCCGCACCGGGATGCGCAAGTGCGCCGACGGCGGCAGTGCGCACCTCCTCGGCCTGCTTACGGGCCATCGCCGTCATTCGCAGTCCAGCCTCATGCACCTGCCGTTCGGTATCCTGAACAAGATTTGAGAGGACAAAGCGTCCACCGACATAGAATACCGCCAGAAAAAGCAACAGGAAGAACCCCGTCATGAGCGCATAGCGCGTACGGATCGAATGCACGGCTTTCGCAAAGGCCGTCAGCCCCATCAATCCCGGCGCATCCCGGCGTCCTCTACCATCTGTCATCTCATCGTCTCCTTCGTTGCCATATCCAAAGGCCATACAACACCAAAACGACTACCAGAGCGAAACCAAGCCTCGCCGTGCGCAGGTGAACGAGCGGATCTACAGGCTGGCTCGGCGTCTCCACAGCCTCGTGCGCCACCGTCTTGACAATCGGCGCGTCCGATCTGACGGGCATAGGGGACGACGGCAATTCGGCCAATGTCCGCCGATGGCGATAGACCGCTCCCGATGGTGCCGTAGACGTGGCCGGCGTGCATAGCGACTCGGCCCGCTCCAACGCGGCATAGTCGGCATCCACTCCAGCCTCCATGACGGCAAATACAGGAGATATCGTGTCCATCTGCTCTCTTTTCGAATGTTTGAATGTCCGATATTATACCATCCGATGCACCTGCCATTTCGACTACTCTGACGGCGTGACATACGCCGCGTTCAGGTGATCGGGAATCTCCATCCACTCAAGCACGTACGGATCCTGCGGACCGACCGGCAGGCCAAGGTTCCCGGTCACCGCATTCCCGGTCTTCGGCTTCAGGCGCATGTCCCAGTTGAATCGGATGCCATTGCCCGAAAATATGAGGGCTTCGTCGCGGCAGACGAGAGAGCCATTGAGGTTGAAGTCGCTGCCTGAACGGCCGGGCGTCCCGAAAATGCCATGGTTGTTGTATAGAACGGCATCGATCTGTGCGGTACCGGATGCATCTTTCAGGGACTGTAGGATGCGGTCGTCGCAGACCGTCTCGTAGTAGCGTCTGTCATAGGCTACATAACTTTCGGTAGCGGTGTCGCGCACCTGTTTCGTGCCCTGATAGCGTCCCCAGCGGTCGTAGACCGCCTCCTCGTGCCAGGTGTCGAGTTCAACGGTGCGAGTGCGCACTTTGCCGAACTGCCCAGACGACGCGTCGTACCCACCCGGTGCGGAGGCCGCCTTCTCGGCCGAGAGCCCCGGAACCTGTTCGATGGCAGTGTAGTCGCCATCGAATGTGGACGGATAGCCGATGTTGGCGTCGCTTGGATCACAACCGTAACGGTTCACGACAGACTGGCGACCCTCCGTGCGGATGTATTCGCGCATCGAGTTCATCCACGCCGCCGTAGTGCTGTCTCCAACGACAATGTTTCCCTTTGCGACAAGCCCAAGTATGTCTTTGCCCGCATTGCTCGCCTCGACTGCCGCATCGTCGCCATCGGGGTGAGACCACTTTGGCCCATCAACGTACCTGATGTCGCCGATGATGTGTATGTTGCGGCCAGAGTAGATCGTCCCCTGCCCCTTCACATAGCCCTTTATGATAACGTCGGAATCGACGACAACCGGCCCATTGATCCGGATCGGGTTAGCCGCCGTACCAACGAGGACGAGCGCCCCCCTGTCGGCCTGAGCCGTGTCACCCGAAGGGCCTGTCCCATCATAGTGTGCGCGGACGGTGCCACCCGCAACAGTCTGCGATGTTCCCGCCGCATCGGTATACGTGTAGCCCGGATAGGTGAGGCTGCCACCCGCTCCGCCGCCGTAGGACTGTGCGTACTCGATGTAGGCATCCAAGTCGGAGACGAACGGCATCGGCAGCGAATCCGCGCCCTCGTTAAGTATCGGCTGCCCCGACTTCTCGCCCACCGTCCCCGTGCCGGGGATGGGTATCGGGCGCCAGCGTCCATCCTCGTCGTACTGGTCACTGTAGTAGTCCGGTCTGCGGATCGTGCCGCTCTGTCTCGGCGCATCGTAGGCCCCGGCCGTATCGTAGTCGCCAACGTCCGGCCTGGCGCGGTCGCCGGCGGATGAACGGTAGGCCGACAGGCCCTTGATCTGCGGACTGGATGCCAGCGTCACCTTGCCGGGGACGTTCAGCTCGTCGTTTGCCGCCGCGTAGACCATTCCGTTCACGGTAGAGCCTGATAGGCTCACGTTGCCATTCGCGCGCAAATCGCCGTTGATGACAATCGAGCTGCCGTTCATCCATCCGTAGTTGTTTACGAAGTAGGCATAGTCGAATACACGGCTCTGCCCCGTCCCGAAAATGACTCGCTCCTGTATCGTAGAGGTCACCTCAAGGCCGTCCTCATATCGGTAGACGGCCGTCGCCACAACGGGCACGATGGCGACAGGACTGCCGACCGCATGCTCGACGAAACGGCCGATGGCGACCATGACGCTACAGCCGTTCACGTTCGGCGGGGAAGAGAGCGTTACCGACTTGTCGGATGGCGATCCGATCGTCTTCCGGTCACTGGATACAGTGTCGAACCAATTGTACACATCGGCCTGACGCGGATCTATCTTTATGGATGCCGCACCGCTGCCGCCCGCATATCGGGCAAAGCCCTCCTGTATCTCCACCTTCGCCTGTTCAAGCACGCTTTGCGCGGCGAGGCGACAGCGTGTGCGGGCGAGATATACCCGCGTCTGTCGTGCGGCGTGCGAGACGAAGCCGCCTACGGCCGCGACGACGATCGCGACGATCGCCATCATCACGATCGTCACCGGCAGCGCGAATCCGCGCCTTAAGGATACGGATCTCATTCGCTTCCTCCTTCCGTGAAGACGCGCAGCGCGTCAAAAGACTGTTCAGAGCCGAACACGGGCACGACGGCCCTCGCCGAACGCGTCTCACCGCCGACCGACTTCGAGACCGTGAGGCCATAGATGAGCGGTCCGGCAAGGCCATCGCCGCCGACAGCCGCCCTTGTCCACCGCTGGTTGCCGCGTGTTATGGGTTCGCCGCTGTCTGTCCGTATGCCCGTCGCCGTAAACGACACCGAATCGCCGCCCGGAAATGCCATGTCCTTCCCCGAAAGCAGACCAGCCCAGAATACGTTCCCACCCTCCATGACGGCGTTAAACAAAGCCTTCTCACGCTCCGCCCGCAATGCGAGCGACAGTTCGGCATCGTTGTACGACTGCCGCACAAGCCGATGGATGCCGATGAAAAGCGTCGCGAGGGCAACGGAGAGGACTGTGGTGACAACCGTCGCCAGCATCATCTCGACAATCGTAAAACCTCGCCGACTCATTGCCATGGCACTCTCCGCAGGTTTGACCGGTAGACGAAGTTCGTAAGCCCGTTCCGTCGTGAGGGCGACCCCCATTCCACGGCGGCGGTGATGCTCTTGAGCGAAGCGAAGCCAGGCACATCCGCAATCCGCACATCAAGCGTGGCCGGATGCGCAGCGTTGTACAGATCAGGTGCCGCCGTCTCGCTCAATTCCCCCCGATATCCGCTCAGACGATCGAAATCCATGTTGAATGCAGTCCATATCGCATCCCACGAGACGGCATCGGCGGAAAGCATCTCGGCATTCTCGCGCGCAACACGCGTCGTCACACCGACGCCATTCAGCAGGGCGAGGGAGATGAGGCAGAGGATAGCCCCCGCCAGTGTGCATTCAAGCAATGTGAAACCGTCGCGCATGGGTTGATGAGGTTGGATGTGAAATGGAATCAATTGCCTTCCTTTGATGGACGGAGCTTCTCTATCGCCGATTCGACGTCTCCCGGCTCGGCAAGAAAGAAGCGTACTTTCATTCCCATGGCCTCGCCGACCTGCCGCCGCAGATCGGCATCGTTCGGAGAGAGCGTGACGACGAGGGCCAAGTCCCCCAGCCGCGCGAACGGGATGACGCCACGACCGACAACCATCTCATCCGGCAACTGCGAAGCCATGGCACGATCCGGCTCAAAGGCTTCAAGCGGCACGGGCGCGAGGCCATATTTGTCCGCAAGGCCAGCAATCGCCTTTTCGCACGCTTCCGGGCGATCCTTCGCAAGCGATGCCAGCGCGGATACGAAAACGGGGTGTCCAGGATCCGGCAGACTCCGAAGAAGTTCCGCGAGCGCAGGTTCTCCGATCTCCTCCGCAAGCGCCGACTCTTTCTCTACAACAGATGCGAACGCGCCGCCGCCCGCAGGAGCGGGCGTTTCCGGCGAAAGGTCGGGACGCGGCGCGGACGCCACGCGTACCTTGAGCGCAAGCGCCTTTGCCTCCGGCAACGAACACTTTTCCAGACGGGGCAGAAGGGCCGATGCGCTTTCGAGGTCACCTTCCACCATGAGGACGCGCGTAAGCGCGGCGAGCACCTTCTCGGCCTTCTCGGTCTCGCCGAGCTGCGGATAGACTACGGCAAGGAACTCAAGTGTCGTGCGGTCGTCCGGCATAACCTTGAGCATTTCCTCAAAGTATGCGACGCCTTCCTTCAGCCGAGCGTCAAATCTTGGTGCGGTCTCGCTCATTCACCACCCCCTACTTGTTCTCCCAGTCAAACTTCGGCGGCGACTTGTCGCGCCATTCCTTAAGCGCGATCATGGTTCCCGCCGCCTCGTTCGCGGCGAGGTACGCCTCGTTGGCGTATTCGCGCTTTTCCTTCATCTGCGCAAGGAGGGACTTTATCTCCAGCGCCGCGTCATAGCACATGTCAAGGACGTCCTTTCGCGTTGCATCATCAACACCATCCATCCGCAGGAGTTCGATCGAACTCAACAGCACGGTCGCAGGCTGCCCAAGCGCGTGGCAGAATCCCGCAAGGGACTCCATCACCACCTTGGACCGTTCGGCCCTAATCTCGGCCAGTTCCAGCCGTTTCGTCAAATCCGTCTCTTCCGCCATCCAGTACCTCCCGGCATTCCTCTCGCCCCTCAATGGGCCAGCGACCCCATGTTGAATATCGGCATGAACATCGCGATCACCACCGTGCCTATTATGCTTCCGAGAAAGACCATGAGGAACGGCTCCATAAGCGAGGTGAGCGTGGAAAGGAGCGTTTCGACCTCTTCATCGTAGGCATCCGCGACGGAATTGAGCATATCCTCAACGCGTCCCGCCTTCTCGCCGGCGGCGATCATCCTGATCAGGATGAGTGGCATGTATGGCTTGCCTGTGAGGGCAGTGTTTAGCTGGTTGCCCTGCTCGACCTCCTGGCGGGCGAGCGTTACGGACTTCTCCAGGACGCGATTTCCGAGCGAACGGGATACCACCTCAAGCGACTTCAGGATCGGCACACCCGCGCCAAGCATCTGAGAGAGAAGCCGCGCGAAGCGGCCGATGGACGACTTCAGGTTCAGCTCGCCGAATACAGGCATCTTCAGCATGAACTCGTCGAAGATATAATGCCCACGCTCCGTCTTCTTCCACCGTACGAAGAGCCATACGGCTGCCGCGATCGAAGGGATTATCACATACCACCACGCCTTCGTAAAGTCCGAGATATCGACGAGCGCCTGGGTCAGTCCCGGTAACTTCTGCCCAGAGCCAGAGAACATCTCGGCAAATGTCGGCACGACGAACTGGATGAGCCCCCAGCAAAGGAGAAGCGCAATCGACATGATTACGGTCGGATACGTCATCGCGCTCTTCACCTTGCGCCGAAGCCGCGCCGAACTCTGCAGGATGTCCGCCAGACGTTTCAGGATCGGCGCGAACTGGCCCGACTGCTCACCGGCGAACGCCATGTTGACGTACATCTCGTCGAATATCCCCGGAAAACGGGCAAGTCCCTTGGATATGGGGTCGCCGCTCTCGATCGTTTTCAGCAGCTCCCTGAGGACCTTCTTGAACTCGGGGTTCTCACACTGCTCCTCAAGGGTCTGCATCGTCGCAAGTATGGACATGCCCGCGTCATTCATCGATGCCAGCTGCTTCGTGAACGGCACAAGCTCCTTATGGCGGATACGCTTGACGCCCTTTACCTTTATTTCCTTTGCTTCCTCCATCCCCACCACCTAAAATCAAATTACTCTACACTTCTGTAAAGCCAACATCTACTCCCCTCCCGTCACGGCAAACGCCGCCTCAAGCGACGTGAGGCCCGCTCGAACCTTCATCATGCCGGCATCCTTCAGAGTCACCATTCCCTCCTCAAGTGCCGCCGCGCGAAGCTGTTCAGCGTTTCCGCCCTTTTCTATGATGCTCCGGATCTTCGGCGATATCGGCAACACCTCCATCATCGCGCCGCGTCCCTTGTAGCCGGTGCCATGGCACTTCGCGCACCCGACCGGGCCAAATATCTCAACGCCCTCGAACGGAGCCGGATCCACCTTGTTTGCCTCAAGGAGCGCACGATCCACCTCGACAGGTTTGCGGCAATACGGACAGAGCCGCCGATAAAGGCGCTGCGCCTGCGCGAGTATGAGTGAACTCGCAAGCATGAACGGCTGGATTCCCATGTCGAAGAGGCGGGCGACGACACCGCACGCGTCGTTCGTGTGCAACGTGGAGAGGACGAGGTGTCCCGTAAGGGCTGCCTTCACCGCGATGTCTGCCGTCTCGCCGTCACGGATCTCGCCAACCAGCACGATATCTGGATCCTGCCGGAGGACGGAGCGCAGAATGCCAGCGAACGTGAGGCCCTGCGCAACATTGACGTGGCACTGGTTGATGCCAGAAAGCTCATATTCTACGGGATCCTCGGCTGTGACGATGTTCACGTCGTCCTTGTTGAGATCCTGCAGACAGGAGTAGAGCGTGGTCGTCTTGCCCGAACCTGTAGGCCCTGTGACGAGGATTATGCCATGCGGCTGGTCGATCGCGAACTTCATCGCCTTGTAGGCGTATTCGTCCAGCCCTAGGGATGAGAGGCCCGGCGCGAGGTTCGCCTTGTCGAGGATGCGCATCACGACCTTCTCTCCGTGCACCGTAGGCAGAATCGACACGCGCACATCTACCTCCTTCTTCAGTGCGCGAATCTTGAAGCGGCCATCCTGCGGCTGGCGGCGTTCGGCGATATCAAGGTTGGACATGATCTTGATGCGCGAAACGACCGCATTGTGCAAGGCCTTCGGTGGCGCGGGCCGTTCGACGAGCGCACCGTCGATGCGGTAGCGGAGGCGCGACGTCTTCTCCATCGCCTCAAAGTGGATGTCGGAGGCTTTCGTCTTCAGTGCCTCGATCATCATCGAGTTCACCATGCGGATGACGGGAGCCTCGCCCGCCGCATCCAATGATGCGTCGAACTCGTCCGCCTTGCCGGTATCGACGGCTGAGACCTCTACATCCGCCTCCTGTCCGCGCATGATATTCTCAAGAGCCAGCGCGGGATTGGTCGCATCCTCCTTCGCCTTGATGCGGTTAAGAACCTCAGACACCTCGCTCTCGGCCGCGACGACGCTCCAGATGTTGCCGCCAGAGACACGCGACACCTCTTCCCTCGACGGCAGATCGAACGGGTCGGCGAATGCGACCGTGAGCCGCCCCGCAATCTTCACGAGCGGCAAGGCCTTCGCCTTTGACCAAAACTCGACTCCCCGTCCACAGAGAAGGGATTCCTCCGGGACGAAACCCTGCGGCAACGCCATGGGCGGCATCGAAAAGTAGTCTGCCGCCGCGAGGACACGCTGGATCGGATCCGAAATCGCCTTGATTTCGGAGATGGGCCGTCTGCCGGGCTTTATGAGACGAAGAGCCATACGGATATATTAAGCAGATGTCATGCCAAAAAAAGAAGGGCGGGAAAACCGCCCTTCTCGCTTCGTGCACCTTCTGTAGTGCGTCACCCGATGTGGTTACGGATTGGCGTTTTCGTTGTCATCCGCAGTATCCGGATGTTCCGAGCAGGCCACGACAATCGCGCCAGCGGTATCCTTCGTAATCGTGTACGTGCCAGCCTTCGGGCAGGTCGGCGCCTTCTTCATGTAGCCCGTGCCGTCCGTCGGGGCAAGATCTTCCAGCGACGGAATCTTCGCCGCGTTTGCCGGCTTCGAGACCCAGTTCTCTGCCGCCGTGCGGATTGTCGCCATATTGCTCTTGCAGGCGTTCTCCTGCGATTCAGTGCGGTACTTCACGAAGTTCGGAATCGCAATGGCTGCCAAGATGGCGATGATTGCGACCACGATCATGATTTCGACGAGGGTGAAACCCTTCATCATCTGCCTATTCATATTTGTGTTTCCTTTCATTTCGGTTTATGTGCCGCAATCGGCACAACGCCGGTCGCTGTAAACCCTTATGCAAATCGTGTGCCAGTGTTAGTGGGTAGTTGATAGTTGGTAGAGGGTAGGTGGTAGTGGGTAGTGGGTAGCTGGTAGCAATACCAACCTAAATCCCCAAATGCCTAAATGGCAAAATGCAATCGGAAATCATAAATCGGAAATCGGAAATTCTCCTATCCCCTGAAGCCTAATTCTCACTTCTGCAAAAGAGTTTTTGCAAAAACGAGAATCCTTCACTCCTCCGAGAGCTTGCGATAGAGGGTAGAAAGGTTGACCTTAAGCGTCTCTGCGGCCTTCTCCTTGTCACCGCCGGAGGCATTAAGGATTTGTCCTATGTATTCCCGTTCCTTCTGCTTGAGGAAACTCTTGAGCGAGGCGTTGGACGAATCCCCCGACCCAAGCGTACCGAACGCAGTAGCGGATGGCTTGTGCTCGACAACGCGCGAGGGCAGTTCGTGCGGGGTTATCTCGCCGCCCTGCCAGAAAGCGAGCGCGTGCTTGACGCAGTTCTCCAACTCACGCACATTGCCCGGCCAGTCGTAGGCCAGCAGGATGTTCGCCGCCGCCTCGCCTATTACGGGGACTGGATGCCCCTTTCCCACCTCCTCCGCGAGAAAGTGCCGCGCAAGCGGAAGAATGTCCTCCGGCCTCTTCCTGAGCGGCGGAATGTCTATCGTTATTACGGCGAAGCGGTAGAAGAGGTCGCTGCGGAATGTCCCCTTCACAACCGCCTCCTCCAGGTTGGCGTTGGATGCCGCGATCACACGCACATCCACGGGGATGTTCTTCGTGCCGCCAACGCGGCGAAGCTCACGTTCCTGAAGGACTCGCAGGAGCTTGCCTTGCAGAATGAGCGGCATGGACGATATTTCGTCCAGAAACAGCGTACCGCCGTTTGCAGCCTCGAAAAGCCCTTCCTTGTCGGCGATTGCGCCAGTGAAAGCCCCCTTCACGTGCCCGAACATCTCGCTTTCGAGCAGGTTTTCCGGAATCGCGGCGCAATTCACCGCCACCCATGGCTTCCCGGCACGCGAGGATGACTTGTGTATGGCACGTGCGACCACCTCCTTGCCCGTCCCAGACTCGCCGTTTATGAGTACCGTGGCGGCAGTCGGAGCGACCTTCGCGATCGTCTCGCACACTTCGTTCATTGCGGGTGACGAGGCTATGAAACTCTCGAAGCGGTAACGGAGCGGGGCTACCGCAGTCGTCGCCGCCACAGACGCGTTCGTGCGGATCTTCTCTTCCGCCCGCTTGAGGCACGCAAGCATCTCATCCACCTTGAATGGCTTGGTGAGATAGTCGAATATGCCGCTTTTCATGGCATCGATGGCGGTCTCCACGCTCGCGTAGGCAGTAAGGAGAATTACGGGAATCGAATCGTTCAGGGCCTTGATCTCCCTAAATAGCGCAAGGCCGTCCATAGGCTGCATGCGAAGATCCGTAACTACGATATCCGCGCCGCCCGCGCGGACAACCTCCAGGGCGGAAGCGCCATCCCTCGCCGATTCGACTTCGTAGCCGTTCGCCTTCAGGAGGCTCTTCATCAGAAGAAGGATACGCGGCTCGTCATCAACAATCAAGATTTTCGTCATAACGGCGACTATTATATCATATTAGTTGGTAGTGGGTAGTTGGTAGATGATAGTGGGTAGTTGGTAGTTGGCAGGGGGTAGGGGAATTTGCGATTTTCGATTTACGATTTGCGATTGCATTTTGTCATTTCAGCATTTGTGGATTTAGGCACCACTACCAACTACCATCTACCCGCTACCAACTAACTATCAACTACCATCTACCAACTACCCAACTACTGGCACGGAATCTGCTATACATTTATTGCGATGGAGATTCAACTGACCAAAACGAAAACAATCACGATAGGCGGCGGCCCGAAGAGGCGCAAGCCTGCCGATGTTGTTGGCTTGGATCTTTTCTCCGGGGACAAGCGTGGCTGTCCAGCCATCCGATTGTCGGAACGCAAGGGGGCGCTGCACGTCGTCGCGGCTGGATTTGTCCCGCCGCCATCAGCCTCCCTTCCAGATTCGTGGGAGGCTGCGTCTCATGGCTGCACATGGTCGTTGCCGGCGGCGTTTCAGGCACCACACGCCGCGCTCGCGGTCACGTCGCCAAACATGTTCATCGCACAGACAACGCGGGATGCGTTCCGCTCGGATTTCTCCGCCGGCACGCACCGCATCGAAGAGGATGCGCCCGCCAAGCCAAAGAAATTCAGCCTGCGGCGCGAAGAGAAAGCCAAGGTGCCCCCTCCGACCACGACGCCAGACGCCAATGCGCCAGCACCCGAACCTGGGGTGCCTGTCTCAAACGGCGGCACTCGCTTCGTGATGAAGCCCATATCGACCGAAGGCGACTTCGTGATGGAGGCAGGCATCCCGGAGTATCAGGTTCTCTGGCTCTCGCGTCTTCTGCCGGAAGGACGTCGCCCTACGGCATCGTCCATCCAGCTCCGCCCTGCGGCCCTCACCGCGAGCATCCTGCGGCAAAGTGCGTTCACTGCGGCAAAAGGTTCCGCGCTTGCGCTTTTCGTGAACGAGGATAGCGCGAACATCGTGGGATACCGCGACGGCGACATCGCGCTTTGGCGCACATGCCGCCGTGCGCCCGGATGGCGGGCCATATGCGATGCGCTCAAGAGCGGTCTCGGAATAAACGATGCGATGGTGGCGGATGTCCTCAACGACAACCTCATCGACCCGCGCCCCATCCTCGAACCCATCTTGGCCCCGATTCTCGACGAACTATCGGTCTCGCACGACTACCTCGCAAGCAAACTCGGCATTGACGTTAAGTCTACGTTCCTGATGGGGGTTCCGTCCGGCACGGAATGCTGGCGGGCGCTTGCCGAAGAGCGTTCACGTATGACGCTCATCGCGCCGTACGCCTTCGATGGTCTTGCCGTCGATGACAGGGTCGCATCGGATTCCACAGTTTCAGGCGCGGCGGCGAACGCATTCCTCGGAGCGCTCGGGGCCGCACTCGCGCTCCTTGGGGAGGAGGCTGAGACATGAAGAGTCCAGCCTACCACCTCAACCTCCTGATGGAGAGCGAGAAGTTCAGCTCTTCGCCCATCCGCTTCCGTGTGATGATGCCCGTGCTTGCGATCTTCGCGTGCATCGGCATGGCCATCTGGTGGGCAATTCTCGGCGGTCAGCTCATGCTCGTGCAGGCAAACGTAAATCAGCTCAAGGGCGAAATGGCGGCAAGGGACGCCGTCCACAAGAACGTCCTCGCCCAGATGGATCGCTCCCGCGAGATAGATGCCGAACTCGCCCAGCTCGACTGCTACCGCTCGTCCATCCGCCGCCGCAGCGGACTTCTTACCTCGCTCGCGGAGGCAATGCCACTCAAGGTCCAGCTTCTAAAACTCGAAATCCCCGCGCCCGCACCGCCTCCGATAACCGTCCCTCCGATGCCAAAGGCGAAGACGAGAAGGAGAGTCGTGGCCAAGCCGGACCTTTCGCTATATGGTCCAACATCCTATGTGGAGAACGCATCTCTCATCCTCGTCGGACGCTCCACGAAAGAGGCGCCGATCCTCTCTCTGATGGACTCGCTCGCCACCGAAACCTTCACCAATGATGTCGTCATCACCCGTGCGGCAACGCAGGTCTCGGAGCAAAGCCCGAGAATACGTTCCTTCAGGCAGGATGCCTCCCGTGCCGAGGATGGTTCCCGCCTTATGGCATTCGAGGTGGAATATCGCCTCATAGGAAGGAGGTTCGAACAATGAATCTCCAGAACATGGCCCCGAACGTCCAGCGCACCCTGCTCCTTACCCTGATCTTCGGCGCACTCGCGGCGGGAATCTACTTCTTCGCGATAGAGTCTACGGAAACGGCTCTCGCGAAGGCACGGAAAACGCTGCATGGCGAGACGCTTCGGCACCGCACCCAGATGGGCAACCTCGCGCGCGCCGATCAGGTCCGTGCCGGACTGGAAAAATCCGAAGATGCACTTGCCGTCTACCAACCAGCCTTGATCAAGCCGCTTCTCGAATCGACGGCCATGCGAGCCAAATCGTTTGTGGATTCCATTGCCGCCGGATGTGGGTTGAGCGGGATGGAATACGAGGCCCTGCCAACAATAGATCTGCCTATCGTCGGCAAGGCGCCAACGCAAAGGTTTGTGCGTTGCCCGATCAAGATAAGCTGCAGCGGAAGCTATCAGGCGGCGGTTTCATTTCTGCGGTGCGTCGAGAGGGAGTTCCCGCTCGTGGCGCTTGAGTCCCTTGTAATTACGGCGCGGGCGAACCCAGCTGCACAGCAGATCGTGTTCATCCTTGAATGGCCGATGGAGAAGAAAGGAGCGCCGACGAAATGAACGCCGTCTTTCTCCTTCTCGCGGCAACGATTCCGCTCCGCAATCCCTTCTGGCCGATTGGACACATCGGCACGCGCGAACCAATCGTCGATGCGCCTCGCGTCAAGGTCGTATCCGAGACTCCGGTCACGGATGAAGACACGAAAACGAGCATAACGGCAGAATCGATAGCCGAAGCCGCACGTGAGGCCGACGATGCACAAGCGGTGGAGCGCCGCTGGGTTAAGGCCCGCAAGTCGCTGCGCATCGGCAGCATCCTCAAGATGTCAGGGGCAAAATCACGCCAAGCCATAACCATAAATGGTGGCATCTATGCCGATGGAGACCTCGTATCGGTCAACCACGAAGGATACCGCTTCACATGGCGCGTAAAGGAAGTGACGGACAGCAAGACCCTGCGCCTGATCCGTGTCCGCATCCGCGAATGCGATGAAGAACCGAAAGGAAACAGCAAATGAACAAAATGATCGCCGTCCTTGCCATCCTCGCCTCATGCGGCATCTTCGCCAATGAGACCTCCACGACAAACAATGCTCCGGTGGAGACCGTTGCGCCTCCTACCACGCAGGCCATCGAAACTACGCCACAGGCCGCCGCCGAGAAACCTGCGGATGTCGCCGCACCCACTCCGCTTGCCGAAAGCCGTGCCGACGAGATCGACCTCGAAGAGGACGATTCCTTCATGGCCTCGAAGCGTCCGCAGATCAAGCCGCTAACGTCGTCCGGGGCGATCTCGCTCGTGGATATCGACTGCGACGACGCGACGCTCGCGGATGTCCTGCGTCAATTCCGCAAGACCACCGGCGCGAACATAATATCCGGAGAGTCGACGAACCTTCTCCGCCGCGTCTCCGTCACGCTACGCCGAGTGCCGTGGCTACAGGCCCTCACATCCATCCTCAACTCGCGCGGATTCCGCCTCGACGAGCGCGACAACATCTACCGCGTCGTAGAGGATCTACAGGTAATTCCACTCCAGACCACGACCTTCGAGCTGAACCACGCCTCGGCGAAAGAACTTGCCAAACTCTTCAACATCGCCTATGCGCGTAAAGATGCCAAAGGGAACCCAATCCAGCCGATCGCGACCTGCTTCGAGGGCGCAAACGTCGTGGTCGTCACGGCAGACGAAAAGACAATCTCCGACTGCGCGGGCATAGTGAAGGCGGTGGATCGAGCCGTCGCACAGATCTGCATCGAGGCACGCTTCGCAGAACTCTCGTCACAAGCCCTTCACAAGCTCGGTGTGCAATGGAACCAGCTCGAAAGCTGGGGCGCAAGCATCAACAAGGTGGAGGCCGGAGCCTCCTGGTCGGAAAACCCGAACGGCAAGGTCGGCCTCAATAACGACAGCGCCACCGCCATGCGGCACGATGTCGGCGGCAAGGCCAACTACATCTCAGGAACACTTTCGGCGGACGATTTCCGCCTCGCGCTGAGCGCGTTCGAGTCGACGCAGGACGCGAAGATATTCTCCAACCCGAAAGTGATCGTATCGAACGGCAAGGAGGCGAAGGTCGACATGACGACCAAGTTCCCGAACGTCGAACTCACGAGCCAGCGCAACACGCAGTCCGGCACGACCTACACCGACTTCACCGCGCGTATTCAGGAGATTCCCGGCAATAGGGACACCGGAATGTTCGCCGGCCAGGCTTTCTACTCCTGGGGCATCACGCTCTCGGTCAAGCCGCGCATCTCCCGTGATGGACTCATCTCGGTGGAGATCGTGCCTACGATCTCACAACTCGACCTCGATGTGACGGAGGACGGATTCTACAAGATCGTCGGTTCCGATAACGACGCATCCTATTCGCGCTATCCGATAATCAACATGAAGTCGATCTCGACCGACTTCACGATGAAAGACGGCGCGACGGCGGTGATCGGTGGCCTGAGCCGGACAGTCGAGGAGGATGTCGATACTGGCATCCCCTATCTGCACAAGATCCCATGGATCGGGCAGACGCTCTTCGGATGGAAGAGCCGCCAGAAGGTCCAGAAGGAAATCATCGTGTTCGTCACTATCGGCATTGCCAACCCTGCCGAACTACCGAAGGATCTCGGGCTTCCGAAGAACGCCGTCCTCGGTCGCGAGTACATAACTGGCGCAAGACTTGAGCCAGGCGATCGCAAGGGCACCGCCAGCGAAGTGCTGCAGATAGACACCAGGCCGCTGTATGACCGGGGGCGCACAGAGCAGCCGACAGGTAGCGTCGTCATGAAGCTATCCGAATAGGACAGAACTGGGATCATATGGTAAACTACACGCCATATGACCAAGACAGCTTTTCTCGCGATTCTCGCACTTCAGATATGCCTTGACCGTCGTGGATATTCCCCGAACGCAATGGACGGTCAGGCGGGAACAAAGACGTATGCGGCGCTTGCCGCATACTGTTCGGCAAATGGCCTGCCGCCCCCAAGGCAGGATGAGATCGGCTCGGCTTTCGACAGGTATTTCCCCAATGAGCCGGATCTGTTCTACACGGCGGAGGTTAGCGCCGGCGACCTAGCGGCAATCACGCACATTCCGCAAGAGCCCGCAAAGAAAGCCAATCTACCCAGGATGGGGTATGAATCCATCCTAGAGATGTTCGCGGAACGCGGCCACGTGACGCCCAACACGCTGAAGCGGCTCAATCCGAAGATAGCGTGGTCGAACGTGACCATTGGAACGAAGATAACGTTGCCGGAGGTATCGCCTGTCGCCGTAGGCGACAAGGCATCCCTCGTAAAGGTGTCGCTGTCAAGATTCAATGTCTCTGCCATAAGCTCCTCAGGCAAGGTGATGGCCCTTTTCCCGTGCTCCATTGCCCGCGACAAGGCGAAACTTCCACCCACGGGGGAAGTCAAAATCGTGACGCAGATCGCGAATCCAAACTACACGTACACTCCTGACTTCACGCCAAAGGGCAAGAAAGCCTCGCGATACATCTTCCCTCCCGGTCCAAACAATCCGGTAGGAACCGTGTGGCTTGGACTTTCGATTCCCGGATATGGAATCCACGGAACCCCGATCCCGGAACGCATAGGCCGCGCAGAGTCGCACGGATGTTTCCGGCTCGCGAATTGGAACGCCGAAAAGCTCTACGAACTCGTAAAGCCAGGAACCCGTGTGCTTATTGAGCGGTGATTTCCGCCATCAGCCTCTTCATTTCAGCCAAGGCCCGGCCACGATGGGATATCGCATTCTTTTCTTTGGCGGAAAGTTCGGCAAACGACCTTGAATGGCCATCTGGCACAAATAGCGGATCGTAGCCGAATCCGCCAGCGCCAGCTTCGGCATGCGCGATTGTCCCGTAGCAGCGTCCCTCAACCACATACTCCAGTCCGCTCGGATCTATGAGCGCAATACAGCATGTGAAATGCGCACGGCGGTCATCAACGCTATCAAGGTTCTTCAGGAGCAGCGCATTGTTCGCCTTGGTATCTGAAGGTTCACCCGCGTATCGCGCACTGCGCACCCCCGGTTCGCCGCCGAGCGCATCCACCTCCAACCCTGAATCGTCCGCCATCACCCAATCGCCCATGTGCCTTGAGGCAATGGCGCGGGCCTTGATTAGGGCATTGCCGGAGAAATCGACGGCAGTCTCTTCCACATCCGGGTCTTCGGCATGAACGGCGAACCCCGGCAGTATCTCGCCTATCTCACGAAGCTTGTTGGCGTTGTGCGTTGCAACATAGATGTCGGTCATACGGCAAGTCCCTCGTCTTCAGAAACGCCAAGCACAAGGTTCATGTTCTGTATCGCCGCGCCGGACGCACCCTTGCCGAGATTGTCAAAGCGTGATACGAGCAGGATTCGGTCCTGATTGCCGTACACGGATGCCTCAAGCGTATCTGAACCGCTCAATTTCGCGGACGAAAGGAAGCCCTCTTCATCTGCATTCTCCACAAAGCGGACAAGGCCCTGCGCATACGTTTCGCGATACGTACGCCTGATATCCTCGACAGAGCCTCTGATATCCTTGGCAAACACAGGCACGGTGGTCTCCATGCCGGAGTAATGCGGCACGACTATCGGACAGAACGCAGGCACAACGGACAGTCCACACTGCTTGACGATCTCCGGCAAATGCTTGTGGGACTGCCCAAGCGCATACTGCCGCCCGCCGAGGAACATCGTTTCACCCTTCATTTCCTCATACTGCGCAATCATCTTCTTCCCGCCGCCAGAATAGCCGGTGAGCGAGAATGCGGTGAGCGCAATATCCCCTGAAAGCAACCCTGTGCGCACAAGCGGCTCGACAAGTGCGATAAAACCAGTCGCGTGGCATCCGGGATTCGCGATGCGCTTCGCCTTTGCTATGCGCTCGCGCCGCCCTTCCAATTCAGGAAACCCATATTCCCAGCCCTCGGCGGTTCTGTGCGCAGTGGAGGTGTCGATCACAACCGTGTTTGGGTTGTCGACAAGAGTGACGGCCTCCACCGCAGCTGCGTCCGGTAGGCACAGGAACGCCACATCGGCGGCATTCAGCGCTGCCCTACGGGCCTCGACATCCTTGCGTACCTCGTCAGGCAGGACAACCACCTCCAAATCGCTGCGCTGGGCAAGCCTTTCCCTTATCCTCAATCCGGTCGTGCCGGCAGAACCATCAATGAAAACCTTTTTCATTAAGCAACTCCATCTACAATCCTGTGACCTTTCGTCACAGGCCAATAATTATACCACAAAGCCCATCCAGCTCAGCCCCACAGACGACGCATATACGCAAGGGCACTCTTCAGGTCATCGTAAGACACATGACTGTGCGGCTCGAATACGCGCAGGATATCACGCTTCGCAAGGAACGTGAGGCGATGGAAATCGACGTTACCCCAACCCGGTTCCCGATGGTCGTCGCAAGGGCCCTTCACATCGTTGATATGCATGCCGCATATCCATGGAGCCAGTTCTGCAGCCATGTGCGTACTCTCGCCGGCCCAACCATGGGTCTCGCGCACCAAGGCGTGTCCCGTATCGAACCACAGGCGCAATGGGGCACCCTTGAAATGCTCCATCAGTTCACGAGCCTCTCCAAGGCACGGGAACCCCTCCCTACGGGGAAGGTTTTCCAGCGCAAGCGTCAACCCCAATTTTTCGAGGCTCGGACACAGCTTGTCGAATTCCGCCTTGAATGCGTCCACAAGCCTTCTCCCGCGCCTTATGCGCAGCTTGCATGCCGTAGTGAAAAGTCCTCCGAAAAGCGTCGAAAGATCCGCATACCCGGCATGGAACACCACAACGCTTGCGCCGAGGTCGGCGGCACAGGCGAACGTCTTCTCAAGGAGCATCCGGGCCAGCGCCCTTTCATTGGCGTCAGGAGAGCAAAGCTGATACAGTTCAGGATGTCCGCTCGGTGCGCCTATGGGAACTGGACAGTATGCATGTACGCTCGTCACCGGCATACGGCCAAGACGACTCCTGAACCCGGCAATCTGTTCCGGTTGTGTGCAGAATCCGAGTTCAAGTGAATCGAAGCCAAGGGCCTCAGCCTCATCCGCGATTTTCGCGCCATCGTTCAGGCGGCGATTGTTCCAGTTTGTGGAAAGGGCAAACTTCACGGACGGATGCTGCGTCACTGTAGGCTCTCCAACGCTGTGGCCGCCTCTTCCCAGTCTGCGGTATACCTGTCGATCTCGAACTGGAGCGTACGTACCGTGCGATTCAGCTCTTCGAAATTGGTGGTCGGCTTCGGATTGAACAGCTCTTCCGATGCGGTCTCAAGATTCTTCTGGAGCTCATCGATCTTGCTTTCGGCAAGGGCAACACGCTTCTTGAGTTCCCGAACCATCGGCGCATTCTTCGCGCGTTCGGCAGCGCGTTGCTGGCGCTGCTCCTTCTTCGAGACCGTCGTCTGACCCTCTGAGGCCGCCGTTGAACTGGCGGCATTCGTGGATTCGGATGTGGCGCCGCCCTTTGCGGGAACCGCATTTCTCGCGGCATCCCTCTTTTCGCAGTAGTAGTCGTATCCGCCCGGAAATGATCGCACTCCGTCACGGGTTATCTCAAGAACCGAAGTCGCCACCGCGCGAACGAAGTCTATGTCATGCGAGACGAGCAGTATCGTCCCCTTGTAGCTTTGAAGAGCATCCTGAAGAAGACGCCGACCATCAAGGTCAAGGTGAGTTGTGGGCTCGTCCAACAGAAGGAAATTAGGGGCCTGTAGGAATAGGCGCAAAAACGCCAACCGTATCTTCTCGCCGCCGGACAGGACGCCGGCAGGCTTCTCCACATCATTCTCGTCGAACCCAAATGCGCCGAGCTGGTTCCTGAACGTCTTTTCGTTCATGCCTGGCGGTATCGCATTCTTCGCGTTGCGGTACACCGTAAGGTCTGGCGGTATCGTCTCGGCAAATTCCTGCGAGAGATAGCCCGGCACAACGTTGTGCCCCAGCACCGCCTTGCCTCCGGTCGGTGCGCGAGTCCCGGCGATTATGCGCATCAGCGTGGTCTTGCCAAGCCCGTTGTATCCGATTAGCGCAACCTTGTCGCCTCGCGATATGTTGAACGACACGTCGTGCAGCACGTTCTTCTTCCCGTCGTACGAAAAGAACAGGTTCTCGCAGCGGAACATCTCGATTCCGCTTGACGGCGGATCGGCAAGCCGAAGCCGTCCGGATTGCGTATAGCGTCTCGGCAATACGATCCGCGCCTCATCTATCTTGTCTATGAGCTTTTGCCGACTCTGGGCCTGAGCCGCCTTGGTCGCCTGAGCCCGGAACCGGTCGACGAAGCGCTGAAGCTGCTCCCGGTGATGATCCTGGTTCTCCTTCGCCGCCTTCAGGTGCTGGTACCGAACCTCTCTCTCCTTCAGGTACCAGTCCAGATTCCCCTCGTACCGAGTGACCGTTTCGGCATCGACTTCAACGATGATGCTTGCGAGCGTTCGCAGAAGGTACCTGTCATGCGAGATGAGCATGAGCGTGCCCTGGTACTGCTTCAGGTATTTCTGGAGCCAGTCCACGGCTGGAAGGTCAAGGTAATTTGACGGCTCGTCCAGGAGAAGCAGGTCTGGCGAAGACGCCAATACACGTGAAAGCTCCGCCCGCATGCGCCATCCGCCTGAAAACGAATTGAACGGCTTCCCGAACTCTTCGACCGAAAAGCCAAGTCCGCCAAGAGCGACCTTGACTCTCGTTTCAAGGTCGTAGCCGCCCATGTGCTCGAATGCGGTCTGCACTTCGCCGTATTCCTCGAACACATCCTCGCCGGCATCCATGCGGGCCTCAAGGCTCTTCATCTTCGCCTCTACTTCGCAGAAGCCGGGAACGCCACGCACCGCATACTGGAGCAACGTCTCTTCCGGGAACTCCGGTTCAGGATGCTGTCTAGTGGAGCCGATGGTCGGCGAACCCTCTATGACCAGTTCGCCATGGTCGGTTGACAGTTCGCCAAGGACAATCTTGAAAAGCGTGGACTTGCCGCTTCCATTCGGACCCACCACGCCGATCCGCTCTCCCTTGTTGACACGGAACGTAACGTCGGTAAGGACGTTCTGGTGTCCATAGTGCACAGAGATATTGCGGAAATCAAGCATGACGACAAATCAGAACCCACGGATGCGCAAAGGATCCGGCTTCACGGCAAGGATGCGCAGGCCCTACTTGGTGAGCTTATCCTTGCGCAGGTAGAATCTCTTGGTGGCCGAGGCCAACCGCTGCGAATCCGGGAAATTGGTGGGATCAAGAGTCTTGTCAAGCTCATCAAGAAGCCCGCGCTGCTTGGCCGTGAGCCGCTGAGGCACCTCAAACACGACTCGTACGACAAGGTCTCCGCTGGACATCCCGCGCAGGGACGGCATCCCCTTGCCACGCATGCGGAACAGCTTGCCGTTCGGGGTGCCGGACGGTATCTTCAACGTCGCAATGCCATCCGGCGTAGGCACGTCAACAGACCCGCCAACCGCCGCAGTGATGGGAGACAGCGGAACATCGACCGCAAGGTCAAGGCCTTCACGTGAAAAGATGTCGGAATCCCGAACCCTGACTATCACATAAAGGTCGCCAGGCTCGCCACCGCGCAGTCCGCCGCCGCCCTTCCCGGTCAACCGGAGACGCGATCCGGTATCAACGCCTTTTGGTATCTTGAGCGAAACCTTGCGACGAGCCCGAGTCTGTCCCGATCCGTTGCAATCCGGGCATGGACGCTCTATTATGGATCCTTCGCCGCCGCATTTCGGGCACGTCTGGCGCACCTGGAAAAAGCCATTCCCGCGAATGACTGCGCCCCTGCCGCCACAGGTCGGACACTTTACGCGTTTCGCGCCTCTCGCCGCGCCGGTTCCGCCACACGTGTGGCACTGTTCGGGCAAGGTCAGCTCAATGGTGCGCTCACTGCCAAACAGGGCCTCCTCGAAATCGACCTCCAACTCCATCGACATGTCGGCGCCACGCTGCGGAGCCTCAGGATCCGCACGGCGTCTTCCTCCTCCGCCGAACATTCCGCCGAAGTCAAATCCGCCGCCGCCCATGGCACCGCCAAAAACGGAGTTCAGGATGTCACTCAGATCGACATCCTGAGCGTGGGAGAAGTCACGGGAGAAATCGAATCCGCCCGGGCCGAACTCAACGCCCTGATGCCCGAACTGGTCGTACCGCTGACGCTTCTCCGGGTTCGACAGAACCTCATACGCCTCGGAAGCCTCCTGAAACTTTGCCTTCGCGGATTCATCCCCAGGATTCCTGTCGGGATGGTACTTCATGGCAAGCTTGCGGTATGCGGACTTTATCTCGTCCGCGCTCGCAGTCTTCGCTACGCCCAAAACCTCGTAATAATCTCTCTTGTCCGCCATATTCTCACCAACGGAATTTCATCCGCCCAAAATCACTTCTTGCCCTTGCCGGAAGACACGACTACCTGAGCGGCACGCAGAAGTCGGCCATTGAGCATCCAGCCTCTCTTGACCTCCGCAGATATCTTGCCCTCATCGATCGTATCCGACGGCAGTGTCGCTATCGCTTCGTGGCGACTGGGGTCAAGCGACTCCCCAACCGAGTCAAACGGCTCCGCCCCATGATCCTTGAGCGACTTCAGGAAGCCTTCGTACGCAAGCCTCACGCCCTTTACGAAAGGATCCTCCTTGTCCTTGGCCTGGTCAAGCGCGATCATGAGGTTGTCCGCCGTAGGGAGCATATCCTTAACTGCATCCGAAGTAGCGAACTTCACAAGCTCCTCACGGTCACGCGCAGTGCGCTTGCGGTAGTTGTCGAAGTCCGCAAGCGTTCTGGCATACATGTCCTTCCAGTCGGGCTCCGCCTTTGCCTGCTCAGGCTCCTTTTCGGCAGCATCTTCCTTTGCGGGTTCAGCGGCGGGCTCCCCTTCGGGAGCCGCCACCTGTTCCTCTCCATCCGCCTTCCCGACGGTAGCATCATCGGCGGCGGACTCGGCCGCCGCCTCGGTCTCTTTCTTCTCTTCGCTCATCAGTCAACCGGTAATTGTGTTCTTGGCTTCGTTGACGCGCATCTTCCGGCCCATGTGCTCCATCTCGGAATAGGCAGCGATGGCCTTCTCGGCCTCTGCGCGATTCGGCATGACGACAAAGCCAAAACCCTTGGACTTGCCGTTATACCTGTTCATCACGATACGGGCGGAAGACACCACGCCATGCTTCTCGAACAGCTTCTTGAGCTCGTCTTCCGTGAAATCGTAATTCAGGTTCCCGACATATATCTCAACGCTTCCGGCGGGGACTGGCTGATGGGTCGGCTCCTGCCGTGGCAAAGGCGCCTTGCGTGGCTGCTGCTTGCCGCGTTTGCCATCCGTTCCGCGTCCGCCATTTCCGGTGGCGCAACCGCACCGCTTCGTAAGGCGACCCAAGACAAGGCCGGCCACGAATGCGCCCCCCAATCCCAGGTAGCATTTGGTTGCGCATGCCGCCGACAACATAAGTACGTTCATCTTTCCTATCTCCTCTTTCCTTTTCTAAACTACGCCCCGAGGAAACCGTCAAGTTTCTTGAGCCGGGACGGGTGACGCAGCTTGCGCAAAGCCTTTGCCTCTATCTGGCGGATTCGCTCACGCGTCACGTTGAACTGTTTTCCGACCTCTTCAAGTGTGCGCGAAAAACCATCGGTAAGTCCAAACCGATAGTCAAGCACCTGACGTTCGCGGTCGGTCAGCGTCGTCAGAATCTCCTGTAGCCTTTCCCTCAGCATCGCGTAGGCCGTCTGTTCGGACGGGTTCTCCGCAGACTGGTCGGGAATGAAATCACCGTACTTCGCATCATCCGAATCGCCGACCTTCGACTGCAGCGAGATCGGCTGTTGCGCCATGCGGTACACCTTGCGGACCTCCTCTGGAGACATATCCATCTCCACGGCGAGTTCCGCCTCCTGAGGTTCCCTTCCAAGCTTCTGGATGAGGCGCTTCTGCACACGCATCATCTTGTTGATCGTCTCGATCATGTGGACGGGGATGCGGATCGTGCGGGCCTGATCCGCAATGGCCCGCGTCGCGGCCTGCCGTATCCACCATGTCGCATAGGTAGAGAACTTGTAGCCACGCTTGTACTCGAACTTCTCCACGGCCTTCATGAGTCCGGTGTTCCCCTCCTGTATCAGGTCAAGGAAGGAAAGCCCACGGTTCATGTACTTCTTGACGATGGATATCACCAGCCTCAGGTTGGCCTCGACCATCTGCGTACGGGCCTCGACGCCACGACGAAGTACCGTGCGAAGCTGCTTGAAGTCGGTAAGGAACTCTTCTGGAAGCATCCCGAAAGCCGCCTCATAGCGGGCAATGCGGCTCTTCACATCCTTCAGCTCTGCCGTGCGCTTGTTCGTGCGCCGACGATCCTTGTTGAGCTTGTCGAGCCTGTCGCGCAGGTTTATGTACGGGAGATACAGCTTCTCGTCCGCCTCGTTGCACAACTGCTCAAGGACCTTCTGCTTGAAGTTCAGCTTGTCGAATATCCTGCGCAAAGACTTCCTTACGGAATCGAGGTTCTTCTTCGCCGCCACCATATCCGGCGATTCGGGCGGAGTCTTCGCCTTCACGAGCGTCACATACTCCTGGTTCGCCGCCGCAAGTTTAGTGCTGATGTCCTCAAGCTGCTTCCTGAGCTTTGGGAGCTGGGCCATGTAGGCATCGCGGTTGTCGTCAAACTTGTCGGTCACCACACGGTCAAAGCGCTCGTCCATGTGCTCAAGCTTGTCGAGGATTCCCTTGTACCACTTTGGCGCGAACGTGAACCTGTTGAATATCTCCTTCGCGCACACCTCCGCCTCCTCGATGCGGCCGCAGATGATCTGCTCCTCCTCGCGGGTGAGCAGAGGCACCTGGCCCATCTGGTGCAGATACATGCGTATCGGGTCATCCATGGAGCCGGAACCGGTCTTGGTGGTCTTCTGCTCCTTGCGGGCACGATATGCCTCTACGTCATCCATGCGGACGACATCGATATTCAGCGCCTGCAGGATCATGAGGTATTCGTCCACGGCAGACTCGTCCTGGGCCGTCTGCGGAACGATCGTGTTCAGCTGTTCGTAGGTGATGTACCCGCCGTTCTTTTCGGCTACCTGTCTTATCTCCTGCACGACGGCATCGCGCTCTTCCCGTCCAAGTACGCTCCTGCCCTTGAAGGCGGCCATCGCGTCCGCACTCTCCGGGTCATACTCGTCGGAATTAGAGGTGGTGGGTCTGGAAGGCGGAACCACGCCCGCCAACGCCGCAAGCTGCTCCTCCGTGGGGGCGTCTTCGCCCTCTCCTTCGTCGCCATCCGCATCGGCTGACGACCTGTTTTCCTGCAGATCCGCCTGCTTGGCTACCTCCTCAAGGTCAAGGCTGCTCGCCTCACGTTCGGCGGCATCGGCATCTTCGTCAGACGACACCTCGATCTCATCAGACTCATCCAGCCCATCGGCAGCATATCCGGTCAGTTCGTCATCCGCCTCTTCGTCCCTGCGATTCTTCTTCAAAGAGGCCTTTGCCGACTTCTCCGCCTTTGAGGGACGACCCCTTGAGGCCGACGGCTTTCTGGATGCCTTCGAACCCTTGGCAACAGCCGCAGAATCCTCGCCCGAAACCTTTGCGGACACTTTCTTGGCGAGCTTTTCCGACTGCTTTTGGTCCTTTCCCGACAAACTTCTTTTCGATGCCATTGCTTCTCCAGACTACAATCCTACCATACTCCAAAATGTCAAGATGTGAAGTATATCACTTCACCATGGAAAAAGCAATGGCATCCGCAAATTTGCAATTCGGAAATTGGGACGCCGGCATCAAATCCTCGGCGGCGAAACGGGAGGCGGCGCGGCACAGGCGGCGGCAAGCGGCGCGAAGGGCCTATGCATCATCGAATCACTGGACCATCCCCTTCAGGGATTTCGGCAGTAGACGCGCCAGAACGACGCAAAGCAGCCAGCAGGCGGCGAAGATCACGAACGTGCCCGCGAAGCACTTCGCCTTCAGCCCGAGAACGGGAAAGAGGAAGACCGTCAGGATGCGCCCGACCAGTACGTGTACGAAGTAGATGCCCATCGTGTACCTGGATACGGCCAGCAACGCCTTCGCGGCAAGTGGCGGAATGCGGCCTGTCGGAAGCATGCCGAACGCTGCGACAAGCGCAAAGGCCGTCGCCAGCATCTGGAGTCCGCGATAGTAGAAGCCGTCCGGCACGACGAACACCTTGACGTTCATCAGGAACGCCGCGACCGCCAGCCCGAGCGCGACGATCAACCAGCGCGAACCGGACGAGACACGCGCAAAGGCATCCCTGAACATGCCCAGCAGCAGCCCGACACAGGCATAGGACAGCATCGGGATAACGCGTCCAAGCGGATTGCGCACCTCGTAGATGCCGTCCTTGAAGAGCCAGAAGTTCACGCCCGAATATTCAATGGCAACGGCCGCCAGGCAGGTGAGGGTCAGGGCCCAGACGATGCGCTCAGCCCTAATCAGGCGAAAGAACGCCGCAAAGAACGCCGTCAGGATCAGGAGTACGGCCTGAAACCACATCTGGGACCCTAGGGCCTTCGTCGTTCCCAGCAGCAGCTGTAGACAGAGGTCCCGGAACGTGCAGGCGAATTCCGCCGACAGCGGCGCAAGCGCCTTGAACGCGGCGAACGTGACGAGCGTCCAGCCGACGAACGGCACGGCCAGCCGCACGAGGCGCTTGCGCATCCATGCGCCGTCTGCGGCCCTGAAATGCGCGGACGAGAAGTAGAACGTCATCAGCATGAACACCGGGACGGCATATGGGATGCAAGCGTTGACGAACCGGAAGCCCCACGGTGCGCCGCCATGCGGAAACGCCTCCCAGAAGTTCCAGAAATGCGTGTTCACCACCGCATAGCACATGAGAAACCGTAGGAACTCCAGCCCGATGTTGTATTTCTTCTCCATGTCTTTCCTTTCCCAATCAAGCCCGGAAGGTCATTCCGGCCTGAACGCGACGAAAACGCCCTCGCTTGATCGCAAGGGGAGGCGGAATAGCCCGTCCTCGCCACGCTCCGCACACAGCGTTCCGCCAACGCCCATCGCGTCGACGCGAAAGCCGTCCACGACGCCGAACACAAGCTCGCGCGCACTCGGCGAAGTCTCCAGTGGATCGTCCGCCGCGCAGACGAACAAGGCCCGCCAAGCCTTGTCTGCCCGCCCGACCATGTCGCCGACGATCAGAGCCTTGCCGTCCGCCGCTCGCAAGTCGCGCACGATGTCGTTTGAGAATCTTTGGGAGACTGGGGATGTCCCGGCCTTTTCGCCCTTCTGCAGCACACCCTCTCGCGGTGGCCTGAACAACACGCCCTCCGCGCCGAAATCGCCGACAAGCACGGTTTCGACCGTCCTGAACCTCATGTACTGGCGCCCGAATGCATGGATTTCCCCATTGACCTGCCTGAGCCTCTCGTACTGCACGGTCTTCTCGCCGTCCTTCGTCAGCACGAGCC
>CAVJWR010000028.1:27963-33890 GCA_963653155.1 Limosilactobacillus gorillae | reverse complement strand
GGCTGGAGGAATACGTGGCCCCTACGGCTCGCTCGAAGCGAGACGTCACGCATCCGCGCTGGCTCCACACGCCCGTGCCGTAGCCGCCTATCGCAAAGTCGCCAAGGGCCGTGAACGCACCTCCAGTCATCTCCAGATAGCCATGGCCGCTACCCATGCCGACGCCGGAGGACTGATGCAGATTCCCGTTCTGTCCAAGCACGGTCACATCGCCTCCACGCAGATACAGTGCGCCACGCCCTGGGCCGGTCAGCTGGTCTGTGACAACGCCCACCTGGATCTTGTTGGAGATCACGCTGCCCGTCTCCACTATGAGCGTACCGGTGGCGTTGCGCCCTATTCCGAGGCATCGGTTGGAACTCGTCAGATACGATTCTCCGATTGTCGCGTTGATGAGCGACGAATTGGTTACTACCATGCGGCCTGTCTTCGTGAGAACGGCCTGATAGTCATTTCCCGTGCTGTGATAGCCGACGAATAGAGGCTCCTCCCCCAGCGTGACCTGCGCATCCACAAGCGCGAGCGTGGCCGGCGCACCTGCATCTTCATCCTGTACGCAAACCTCTCGCGAAAGTGTCTTTTCCCCAGAAAACACTGTCCGCCCAGTGCCGCGCACAATCGTGCGAGACACGTTCGCCCCGATATCGGCATTGACGGCAAGATCTGCGGCCGCAGAGTTGTTCCTCAACACCAGCGGGCCATTCGCGTCAAGTGTGCCTTTATCGCCCGGTACGCCTATCGACAGGTCGCCGCCGTATGCGCCAAGACGAACCTCTGAGGCGGATAGCGTACGCCCTTCGCCAATTTCGATGGTCGCTGGCGTGGCCACGACCTGCTCCAGTCGCGTAAGCGTCACCATGTCGGACGCGAGCGTGTCGTTTCCGCCATCGCCGGCACGGACGATGGCCACTGTACCCCCATTGTCAGGAATCACGTCACCGCGAGCGGCAATGATGGCATCCGCATCAATGGTCACTTCCCCATCTGCGCTCACTTTCGCGGCCATCCCGTTCCACGTCACATACGGGGGATTCTGCCCGGCAAGTTCAGGGATCATCACGGACGCACTCTCGCCGAACGTCACGATGTCAAGCGTACCGGATGCACGGCTGAATGCCGCGACCGTGACGGTCGCGCCGTTTGCCACCTCCAGAGCTGCCGTGCCATCCACCTTCAGCGTGGCAATTGTCTGGTCGGTCGCGTAGCGAAGCACACCGCCACGCAACGTCGTCGTGCCAGTGTAAGTGTTCGCACCCGAAAAGATCCAGCGCCCCGTGCCGAACTTGACGATGGAAAGCCTGTTTCCCGTCGGCGAGTCGGCGAGCGACGAGGCGATCTCGGCATCCGCCGCATCCGACGAGCCGTCAAGCTGAAGGATTGCGTCCTTTGCGCTGGCGTACGTCAGGTTCGTAAGCTTCCACAGTCCCGTGCCTGCTTGCAGAAGCGTACCATGCGGATTGACGTTATCGTAGACGTTCGTCAACGTCACGGTCTTGCCCGTTGTCTCGCCAGTTCCCGTGTATTTGACCGTGCCCCAGTTCCCGAACGCAACCGAGCCCGAACCGAGCACTGAGGCCGCATCCGTGTTGCCGATTGAAGCCGCCTCGACCGTGCAAGCCGTCGCAATCTGGAACGGCCCCGGAATCTCGTTCGCCGCGTGTAGGAAACGCAATGTGCCGCCACCGTTTATGGGCTTGAATCCGGCGGCGACGGTCGCCTCCAGTGACTTATAGGACTTGAACAGACAGCTCAAGGTCAACGTCCTCCCCTCCGCCACCGTCCACTGCGTATTGTTGCCATCGAAATGCGAGCCGAGGACGCCCGCACCCGTGATTTCAAGATCGGCGTTCTCTGCCTTGATGTAGTTCTGGTATTGCCGACGCGGCGTCAGTTCGCAGTCCGCGTTGATCTGGATGCGCGCGACCGCCGTCTCCGTGCCTGCCTCGATGCCAAACGGCGCGTAGTGTCCGGATTCGCGGCTGAGCAGGATCGTGTTGACGATGAGCCGCCCCGTCTGGTTGAGCAGCAGGATCTCGAAGTTGTTCACGAATTGGCCGTTGAGACGGATGTCGCCCGCGCCACGGAAGTCAATGACGGGCTTTGTGATAAACGGAGTCCCCGCAATACCCGTGACCTCGGCAAATGCCGGCAGGTCAAGGACGACGGACGACTCGTTGCGGAAGGTGTTCGTGACGACGCTGATGCCGCTCACGTCACCGACGTCAAAGCCATCCGCAATGTACACGCCGGACGCAAACGCCGGCGCATGGATGACATCGGCCTCCAGCGTGAAGGAAGCCAGCGGCTCCAGACGCAGGTTTTGCGGCGACGCGGCCGTGTACCCGCCCGCCGCCGAGCCGAACGTGAAGGATGGGGCCGACGCACCGCGAATGACGATGTGTCCGATTGACCGAAGCCCCGACAGGTCGATGACGGTCTGCGCTCCGTCCGCGACTTCGGAGAAAACCGCCGTGTCACCGAACGAACCATCCGCCGCCGCATCACCGCTCGGCGAGCCGATCCGCCCTGGAATGATGCCGTCCTTCCAGTTGGCCTCATCAGTCCATGCGCCCGTTTCACCGCCACCCGTCCAGTAGCCGGTTTGCGTCCAGCCCCGAATGCCTGCAAGGCCAATTGCCGTCACGACAATCAAACGCACATATCTTCCGAAAAAGCAACGGACAACACCTCTGTATTGCCGTTTTCCCCTCAGTGGGGCATTTTCGCCATCCGTATTTCCGTAGAACGTTTTTCCTGCCGTCATGGCCCATCTCCTAATGATTAGAAACGGCAGGCAATTATAGTTGATTTTTTTTTGATGTCAAATTCCAGCAGTTGGCGGCACCGGACCGGATCAACGTGGGATAGAGAGAATGAATCGACAGCCGGAAGGCTGTGACCGTTCAAGCTTCACGTCACCGCCATGAAGTCGTGCTATGCGACGAACAATGGCAAGCCCCAGCCCGGCACCGCCCGTATCGGCGCTTCGCGCCCGATCCACCCGGTAGAACCTTTCGAACACCCTCTTTTGCTCTTCAGGCGGAATCCCCACGCCATGGTCTTCGACAATGACCGCAACCTCATCGCTTTCCACAGAAAGCCGCACCACGATATCCTTCGACCCGGAATGGCGAATCGCATTGGCAACGAGATTCGATATCGCGCTGGACATCAACTGCTCGTCACATCTGACATCGCACGCATCTGGGACATCAACGCCAATGTCAATCCCCTTATCCGCCGCCAAAGGACGAAGCCTCTCAACGGCATCATTGACGATTTCCGAAAGGTTGACGTCTGACATGTCGGCGGCTGTACCGTCCCGCTCCAATCTGGAAAGGGACAATATCCCCTGGGCAAGCGCATTGAGCCGTTCCGACTCCGTTTTGACCATAGTGAGCAGACGAGGTTTCATGGCCTCTGAAACATCTTCCGAAATCAGCAGATCCACAGAGCCGATGATGCCGGTCAATGGGGTCTTGATCTCATGCGACACATCCGCAATGAAGTCCCGCCTGAACGCCTCCACCTTCTTCATCTCTTCGACAAGCCTGCGCTGAGAATCACGCTCTCGCGCAAGTTCGCGCATCCGAGAACGCTGTCGCACCGTAAAAAGCAGCACCAGCAACACCCCGGATCCGCCGACTATCGCCGCTAGCATGAATCCATACCGTGCGCGCCTATACGGTGCCATAACCCGTTCGATCGGGATGCCGAGCCTAACGCGGAATTCACCGCTATGGCGGGTCGCGTATATCGACTCCGCCTGGTCTGACGGCTTGCCAACGGAGTCAAACACCACTCCACCCGGACCGCTGAATATGGTAAGCCTCACGCCTTCGGCGGAACATGATGCCCCAAATTCATGTATCCGCCTGAAGTCCCCCGTTCTCAATGGCTCGTAAAGCGTCGCTGCGGCAAGTTCCGTCCTTGACGCCAGATCGCGAGACGCCCATTCCGCGACCGCCTTGCGGAACGAATCTGTCTCAGAGACGAAGACGGTAGCCGCAACGACGAGGGCGACCGCGACAAGCAGTGACGGCAACAGATCCGCATTGGGCAGTTTCATGGCTTGACCCTATACCCCACGCCGCGAATCGTCTCGATGTGTTCCGCCCAACGGCCCAACTTCCGGCGTATGTTCGCGATTTGGACGTCAATCGTCCTTTCTGTGGCGAACCTGTCGCCACCCTGCACGGAGTCGAGTATTCTGGCGCGTGACAGCACACGCCCGCGATGAGATGCCAAGAGCGACAGTATGCGGAACTCCCCAAGTGGCAGCTTGAGGTCTTCGCCATACAGCGAGACGGTATGCGCATCCTCATTGAGCACGAGACCGTCGAAATCGGCGCCAGCCGATACGATGCCGCCGCGCCTCAATACGGCCTTGATGCGGGCCATGAGAACCTTCCGGTCGAACGGTTTGGTGACATAATCGTCAGCGCCGCATTCAAGGCCCCGCACAATGTCTTCGCTCTGCGTTCGTGCGGTGAGCATTATTATGCGCGTGTCCGAAAGCGATGCGTCGCCTCGCACGGATCTGCACAGCGAAAATCCGTCCAGTCCGGGAAGCATCACGTCCAGCAGCACAAGGTCGGGCCTGCGAAGGCGAATCACCTTAAGGCCTTCATCCCCACGTGCGCAACTTGCGACCTGAGTGAACCCTTCGGCCGCAAGGGCCATCTCCAGCACGGTGCGTATCACCGCATCGTCTTCTACAACGACTATGGAAGCCAAGTCATTCATTTGTCCAAATCATTCCCATGGCATATATTCCACGGGAAGCCACGTGCGATAGTAGTTCAAGGGACTCCACTGGTTGCCGGCCGATGCGTAGTCGCAGAATCTCACGGTCGTGAACCGGCGACCATCGGCATTTTCGCCATGGCAGCCAAGCGGCAGATCGCAACTCCAGCTCATCCAGATCGCCGGATCAAGCGTGCGCTCCACGCGGAATCCGTATTTGAGGGGCGGCGTTGCCCGCTCTGTCCCCTCAAGCCATGGCGTGTTGTGGTTCGCATCGACGACATCATAGCGTACCACCTCCGCGACATCGCCATCGTTGAAGCGGTTGTCGCGGGCGAGCAGGATTGGCCCCGAAGTAAACGCTATGGCGTGATCGGCGATGTGCGGACGCACCGTCATGTCAAAGCGGATCTCGACGAGATCCCCTTCGCTCCACTTCCTTCGCAGGTCAAGATAGGAACCGGCAACCGGGGTTTCGGGCACGGGCTTGCCATTCACCTTGACTGTGGTCTTTTCGCTCCATGCAGGGATCCGCAACTTGAGTGAAAATTCGTTCTCGCCCTTCGTGCGATTCCATATCTTCACGTCCCCCTCTTTCGGGTAGAGGGTGAACATGTCGAAATCGACACGGCGCCCTGTGGACGGCAACGCCACCGAAAGTTTCGCCGAGTTGTACAGGCTCACGATCGCAGCATCCCCCTTTGCCCGAAGAAGCGACTCCAGGAACACGAGGAAGCCTCGCGGCCCATTGGCGTTGCAGCAATTCGTGAACATGAAGCAATGGTTCTGTCCGCCCCATCGATATCCGCCAAGTGGCGTATACGTGGAGAAGAATGAGCAATCGGAATTCAACGCGCCGAGGTAGGCGTTGTAGAAGCTGCGCTCGATCTCATCCGCATACTTCGGGTCGCCAGTCAACGCAAGCAGTTTCTCCAGCAGACGCATCCACGTTGTAGTCACGCACGTCTCCTGGTTCTTCATGTACGGCAGATGCTGCTTGCTGCGCCCCTTGTACCAATACTCGCGCACCGCCCCGGACCCGGCGAGGTTCAGTTCGTTGGTGATGATGTCGTTTGCGGAATTAAACGCGGCGAGGAACACCTTCTCGTCACCTGTCGCCTCATAATAGTCGAGATAGCCCTGATAGCAGCTCATCATCTCGTAGGCCTTGCGGCGGTTGT
>CAVJWR010000028.1:16371-27920 GCA_963653155.1 Limosilactobacillus gorillae | reverse complement strand
GATGGCGAGGATCCTTGGTGTGACCATAGAGGCGCACGACCGGCTCAAGAAGCGAACAGCTCGCAAGCCCCGACACCCACCCTGTCGCATGGAGAGGCGCATGCCCATTCTTCGGATCGAACCAATCGATCAGGTATCCGCAAAGCTTTGAGGCGGCATCGAGCGCCGTCTTGTCTCCGCTGACTTCATACCAGATGATGAGTCCGAGCATGGTGTACTTGCATCCCCATACATCCCAAGTGCAGCGGCCGAGCCGTTTTTCCTCCCCATAATAGCCGATGTAGCCGTCAGGAGTCTGCGTGGATATTATGTCGCGAACGCCGCGCTCGATGTTCGCCTTGAGCCTTTCGCAGCCTGTGTACTTCCAGAAGTACGGCGCGGCATGCATGTACTTCCCCCAGAATTCCGAGTGGAAATACATCGTCTCCGTACGTGAATGGAACGGATGCGAAAGATAGCACGGATCGGTCTCCGCAACGTGGTTGCGGATCATTCGCTCCATCCGATCCGCGACAGGGCCGTATATCCGAACGTCCCCGATTCCCGTTCCAACATTGACGCCAATTGCACTTGCCATCAGCAAACAAAACCACATCATGGCACCACACTTTCAATCAAGACATCATTCATCGCTATTGACGCCCCTTCTCAAATCTAATGGACGAAATCACGTATTGCGTAGATTCTTTTCCGGCTGGCTGCAACCTCAATTCGAAAATGCGTTGGGTCCATGCCGGGCACGATGAAAGATCGAACACATAGTCATGCCAACCTTCATCCTTCGCCATAGGGCACGTTGCGCTTGCGGCCTCGCACCACTGAAGCTCCTCGCTGCGCCAATAGAACCTGAAGGTTCCATGCGGCCAATCTGTCTTCATCCTGACGACAAGCCTGTCATAATCTGCCGCCTCAAACGGCTCATAGTCGCAGATGATGGCTGGCGTAGGTGACGCGGCAATGACGCGCAACCCTTCCGTGGACGGCTCCACCGACTTTACGTGAGAGCCGAGGGGGCCCCATCCATGAAGATTCCCGTCCGTAAGGTCAAGCGGGACATCTGCTCGTGGAGCCGGATGGGCTGGCTTCAGCTCGCGCACCTCAAGCCCGACATCCGATGGCACGACATTTTCCGGCCACCCTTCTGCCGGTTTCTCGCAGAACACGTCCCGCACGGCATCGAACATGGAGAAGCCGAACTCCACGCATGGCTCTATGTAGCTTCCCTCGCCCCATTCATTGACTGGGCCTAGCTGGATTCGACGAATGCCTTTCGCATCGGCAAACTTGCGCACCGCCTCGCACATTCGCCTAAAGCTGTCGGCAGAACGCCCATAGGTCTCAGTCCTGTTTACCCATGGACGTTCGTCCCGTCCCGTACCCACCATTGGCCAGAATGGCACGTCAGAGGCGGTCGCGCGGGCATTCCAATCGGTTGGGCTCGTATCTTCGACATGCTTCCATGAATAGCGTCGTGGCGATTCACCGCGTCCAGAATGGCCAAAGTAGTTGTATATTGCCACCTCATCGAATCCCAACGATCTCAGGCGCTCAGGGCCAGCGCCGTCCACATCATCGCAAGGCCTGAGATATCCAATGAAGTGGATGCCGCCATATCCGGCATCACGTGCCATCTGCCGCGCTTCGGATAGCATGGATTTCGTTCCCTGCGACCCCATGTCTCGCATCAGGTGCTCCGGCACGAAAATCCCGACCACAGGCTTCCCATCTATGCGATAGTATTCAGGCATCTTGAAATAGTTGCCGATCCAATGGCGAACAGCATTACGGCTATCTTCCGCCGAGTGGTTTGGCTTGGGCGACTCGTTGCACCACATGACGGCCCATTTGAGATATCTGCGCCATCTTGCCCTTGAAAATGCACGGATCCAATGCTCGTTCCTGATGTTGCCGCGATTCCAGTACCAGTCCATCATCAATATGCCGATGCCATGCTCGGAATACCACTTGATCTGCCAGTCCACGACCTCTGGATTCGTCTCGTCGTACCATCCGAGCAACGGCTTGCGTTCAGGACACATCCGCTCGATCTTCTGCCAACGTTCAGCCGTCATCCATCCTGGGAAATAGCATGCCGCGACTTCGTAGGCACTCTTTGGCGGCTTGGGTTCTGGCACATAATCAGATTTATGCGGCGTAAGTTTCGCGGCTATTGTTACCGGAACCTCCACCCGTTGCGGATTCGCCCCATCCGCATGCAGCACAAACGGCAATGCAAACTCGCAAGGCTCGTCACTTACGATTGTGCATCTGAAGTTCGCGCAGCCGTCCCTCGGAATCAGCCTCTGCACGTTAGGCCGCTCCAGCAGCCTGACTTCATTAGGCAACGACACGATTTCAAGCCTTGCGTTTTTCGCATCAACCGTGCCGCGATTCCACAAGCGAACCCTGATCCCCACTGGTGCGCCCACTCTCGCGAACCCGTCCGCCGCAGCGGTCATTACCGTAAAGCATGGTGGCACAGGGCGATGCCTTATCGAAACATTCGCAATGGTCACGATTCCGCTCGACCGAGCCTCCGGCGGCAAACCCAATTTTACCCGGTTGAGCGCACGGCCATTCGAGCCGTCAAACGCACGGATCGCATAATCGTGCCATTTGCCATCCAGTATCCAGCTGAACTCTGCGCCAGACTTGCCGAATCCACGCTCTCCCGCGTACTCGGCAAAGATCTGTCCCTTTGCCATTGGCCGGCCCGTCGATGGACATGTCGCTTTTGCGCGAAACGTGAATTCGTCATCAGGGCCGAGCTTCAGTCTGCCCGGAATATCTGCCGCAATCCCAACATTTCGCCAATCGGCAGTCTCGATCACAAGGCCCTCATTCGTAAGCTTCGCGGCCTTGACGCTCGTCATGTCGTTCGTCCAAGAGGCAAGCCCCTCCCCGCCACAGGCATACGGGATGATTTCATTGGATGCCGCCATTGCCTCCATTAATGACATGGACGCAGCCATAATGGCAACGCGAATACACATGGCGGCGAGCATGTTCATTGACGAAGACCCCTCAATCCTCAAGCATCGCCTCCGCCCACGCGGATCTCACTTCATCGCGAGTCTTCTCTGTAGTGCAATACTTCAGTCCGGCAATGGTTTCCTTTGGCCCAAGCGCCCATGTGAGTGTTCCCTTGCCAGCAGTGTGCCAAACGGCGACCACCCGCTTGCCAGCCCGTTCAAAGAGGAAGCCCCGGAGGTGCTTCGCCCTGGCGGGAGATGCGAGCAATTCAATCTCGCAAAGCTCATACTCGCCCGATCCATTCTTGAAAAGGTGGAATTCCCGCTTGGGATCCTTCAGCATCTCGCGTTGTTGCGGCGTAAGCCACCTTTTCGCGCGAACATCCTCCCAACGGCGCATCACCTCCAGCAAATCGTCCATACGGGGATGGCTCTTCGCCGTCTGCAACGCAAACTGTATCGTGGCCGGACAATCCCAAGCCGCAGCCTTGGACGTTCCGAACTCCCACATGTCCATCTGCATGCCCATGGTCTTGTCGCTCGGCGGGTATATGCCCCACCATCCGAAATCCACCTGCGTGAAGTCCTCCCGCATGATCGGAGCCTCGTAGAGCGGCCAGCGCACGATCATATCCTTGAACACCTCCGGCGGGAACCTGTCAAAGGCGTTCGCGCCACCCTGATGGTGCCAGCCGAAGTGGCTTTTCGCCGCGCCTTCCGTGAAGAAAGGCTTTTTCGCGAGCTTTTTCCAGACCCTGTACTGGGCATTGGCGACATGTATGCCTTGCGGCACATTCACGCCCTCGGAACCGTCGTTGTACATGAACTCGAATCCACAGTCGTAGACCTTGGCGATCTTGTCTGCGATTTCGTCCTGCAGATCGGTATTCTGATCTATGTAGCAACTGCTTCCACCGAATTCGCACACGTCAAGGATACCACCTATCTGCCCCTGCGGGTGATCGACCACACGGGTCTTCTTCGCGCCGCGAGTCACGCCGGTGAACTTGTACGGACGCTCCGTGGTGAATCCAGTGTACTCAAGAAGCTCGCCGCCGAACGCAAGGATGCGGCTCTTCGTGTTGGTCGGCGAATCGACAGGATTCTCCTGCACGTAAAGGTCCCCTGAGGACGATGCCCCAAACGGCTTTGACAGAGTGAAGTGCCGTTTCAGGTTCAGCCTCGAATCCGCGACAGGCGAAATGTAGTGCGTATTGAAGCCGATGAACGTCTGCAAGACATGCAGACCGGGGGTTATTCCTGCGGCCTTGATCTTCGCGACCATTTCGCGGATCGACGCATATCCGTTGGGATACCGCTTTGGATCCGGATTGTAGTCCCCGATGGAAATGTAGTCCCCAGGATGCTCGCAAACTGCGGTGTGGTAGATGAGCATCTTGGTGAACCCACCGCGCTTGGCAAGGGCGATGTGCTCATCTACATTCGATGGATTCACGGAACCGGTCCAGTATATCGACTGGCACATTCTCGGATCGCGGCGGCTTTTGACGCCGCGAGGCAGATCGAGATCCGCTTCCACCGCATCCATCTGGTCAAGGAAATCGGAAGTGGCCGATGCGATAAGCACAGCCTTCGTTCCGCGCAGACGCACACCACGGTGGGCCTCTGCCGTCATAAGGCGGAATCCATGCCGCCGCGTGTTCTCTATCCACGTCATCGGTTCCGCCGCGAACAGCGACAGCGCGGACGTGTCATCCCAGCTTACGTTCAGCCAATCGCCGAAATGGGCCTGCGACTTCACAGGCAAGTTGAGGATCCGCATGACGTCCACAGGAGGATACGTCATCGTGAGCTGGTTGTTTCCCTTCGGGCCGAGGGGAAAGTCCACAAGCTCGAAAACGACGTAACCGGGACGTTCCGCGACATGTATCTTCGCCTCGTAGGAAATCTGCTCGAACCCGACGAACAGGTAATCGCCCTCGCGGCGCACATGGTCTGCCCGGTATTCAGTGCGCTTGTTCGCGAACAGGAGTTTTACTTCATTGTTGAACGGACGGTCCTGAACCACGGAAAACACCGGGATATCCTCAGTGATGTCAAGCATCTCCTGCCCTGTCGCCTTCACGACAAGCGACTTGGCGCGGGCATCGCCGCCTATCACGAGCTTCATCCGCGCATTCTCAATCACCACATCCCGACAATCCGCAGCGGCTCCAACCGCAAATGCCGCCATCGCTATCAAGGCAATTATCCGCACCGTCTCATCCTTTCGACTTTCAGTTTAAAAGTGGCACGATAGTACCAAAACTGCAAATGCGACGCAAGATAAAACACAAACTGGGTCCAAAAGATCTGTATAGACAGGCTCATCTTGATTTGATACAGTTCCGCACATGAAACATCAGGAGATCATCCGCAAGCTGAAACAGGACATCGCCGAACGGAAGTTCCCGGACGGCAAACTGCCGAGCGAGGCCGAGCTGTGCCGGCGGTTCGCGGCCGCGCGAGAGACGGTGCGCCGGGCCTTGCGCGAACTCGTGCGGCAGGATCTCGTCACGACACGCAACGGTGTAGGCACATTCGTGACGCGGCGCGGCGCACGCACGAGCGGACGGCTCGGCCTGCTCATCCCAAACTTCGCCGAGGCCGCCTACTTCGCCGGACTCAAGGCCGAACTGGAGCGGATCGCCCGGCGTGTCGGCTACGGCATCGTCTTCGCGGCCATCGACAACACCGACGTTCGGGATGCGGCGACGGCTCTCCGGCGCAAAGCCCGTGAGCTGGCAGTCCAACGCATCGAGGGCGTCATCTTCCGTCCCCTTCTTGACCGACGCGCCGACAAGGCCAACCGCGAGGTCGTGCGCATCTTCCGCAATGCGGATATCCCTGTCGTGCTTGTCGATTCCGACATCGCCGCCCCCGGCGACCGCAGCGACTGCGACCTCGTCGCCGTCAACAACATCAACGCCGGCCGTCGCATCGCCGCGCACCTGATTCAGCGTGGACACGGCCACATCGCCTACCTCATGCCGTCGCGCGGGCTCGGCCCCAACACGAACTGGCGCAACCGCCTCTTCGGCGTCGCCGGGGAAATTGCCCTCTGCGGACTCTCCTCCGGCGTCACGACCCTGACGTTCGCGCCGGAGAACCTGAACGCCCTGCGAAAGGCGCTCGATGGTGCGAACGCCCCAGATGCCATCGTCTGCGGCAACGACGAGACGGCGGTGCGGCTTCTCGGCTCACTCCACCGGCTAGGGCGGCGCATTCCCGAAGACGTCGCTGTAGTCGGCTTCGACGACATCCCGATGGCCGTGACTGCCGAGCCGCCGCTCACGACCATCCGCCAGCCCACAGGCGAAATCGCCCGCACCGCCCTGCGCGCGCTCTTCGCCCGCATCCGCTACCCGAACGCCGAGCCGCGCGAAATCAACGTCTCGGCCACGCTCGTCGTCCGCGCCTCGACCGCCGGTCAGCCATCTTGAAGGTCACTCACGTAGATAATCGACTACTACAGGAATACCCGCCTCGCCTGCAATTCACAGACCCGTCTGTTCCAAGCCGTACCAGCGGGTTTCGCCGGCGACGAGCTCCATCCGCACACGGCCATCCAACGTAGGCACGGCCTCCCGCGTCTTGAGGTTTCTGACTGTACACGGGAACGGCAACCTAAAGTCGTACCGTCCAGGTATCGTGCAGTGGAGCGACACGAAGTTGCCGTTCATGTTGATCTGCACTCCGTACGGCATAGGCGCATATCCACCAGACTCGGATACCAACCGGTTGAAATACTGCGGCGTCAGCCCGGCGGCGGATCCCACAAATACGCCCTTCCAGTTCGCCAAGCGCCTTTCGGCGACCGCGCCCTTGCGGTCGCTCGCATACCTCGCGAGGATCGAAACCCCAGCCCCATTGGACACCGAATCGCGGCGAGGAGTCCAGTATCCGCCGGCTTGCACCCCCAACAACCTCGGCTTGAGGGCATGGTTGACGTAACTTGCCATGTTCACGTCCACGCCTGGTTCTGCGACCACCTCGTTGCTTGCCGGGGACATTCCGAAGTCGATGGAGAATCCGGTCTCATCCGCCCCGCCGGACACCCCCGTGCCCGCAAGGAACACAAGGGTTCGGCCCTTGGACTTCAATCTCTCCAACATCGTTTTCCTTGCCGCATCTATCGAATACATGCCCATGAACACAATCGTGCGGTACTTTTCGCCGATTGACGGATCCCTTATGAGATCATCGGCAAGGAGGATGTCGTATGGTACGCCCGACGATGACAGTATCTGCATCTGGGTGGAGAACAGCTTTTCTTCGTCGAAATTATAGTATCTGTTCTTGTGGACGGTATTGCGCAGCATCGCCCCCTCTTCGTCAATCACGATCGCGGCGGAACGAGACCACTTGGACACGGGCTTCGTCTGGAGTGTGCGTATGACATCGATGGAATCGCGTATGTCGGCCGCGATTCCATCCGGCTCGAACCAGCCGCCCGCCATGTCGAAGAACCACCATCCGTGCCCATCGGCGAGCATCATCCCCGCCAGCTTGCGGTATGTTGACTGCCACATCGCGTCATCGACAGCCTGAGACAGTCCTACAGCCCAGTAACGCAAAGCTCCGATTCGCCGCCGGATACCGCGCCGTACGTACGAAGGTCGAACTCGTTTATGAAGAGCTTGCCGTGCAGGTGGAACGATTCGGACGGCAACCGCTGCCCGATCCCGATGCCTGGGATGCGGCGCTTGTAGTCCGGCTGAGGGACGATGATGTCGATGTTACCGGAATTGGCAAACGCCGTTATGTCGTACGCCGAGCAGAACGTGCCGCCAAACGCGCTCATGCACCACCTAACGGCGACAATGTCCTTCGAGAAGCAACGTTTCGTCCATCCTGCAAGGTTTTCCAGCATCTCGAACGGCGCAACCTTGAGGAACCTATAGTAGGCGATCTGCGCATCGTCCCTGCCGGGCCTCAGGTACGGCTCGTCCCCGAACGCCGGGGCATCGGGCCATCTTACCTTGCCGTAATGGCGCTCCTGCCAACGGCGGAACGCCGCCACGGCCGGCTTCGAGAAGTCTGGATGGCGCGTGGCGAACTGCGCATCGTGGTATCCGCCAAGATGTATGCCGACTATGCGTTTGGAGAGTCCCTGTCGCCTCAACTCTTCGACAAGGGACGCGATATTGCGCTTCACGGCATTCCTCCAGACAAGGGAATGGTTGGAGGCCCACCTCCATTGCCCGGACTTCTTCGCCTTTTCAGGATCGAAATTGAAGCTGGCGTGGACATTATGCCCCCACACTGCCCGTCCGTCCGCGAGCGTCCACACTTCGTCAGGATGTTCGTCCGTGAATTCCGGGTAGGCATCCAGTATCAGCGTGAGGATAAAAAGGCTGTTTGGAGCCATGCGCATCGCGTCCTTGATGTCGGCGACCGCAGACTTCGCGTCGTAGCCATTAGGTGTCCAGAACCCGCGAGACTTCGGCGAATCGCCGAACCTCGTGGATACAACCTGTAGACGCACCCCGCTTTCCTCCATCTTCTTGCCGCAGTAGTGGCTGGCCCTGTCCGCTCCGCGAGCGGACTTCCCCTTGTACACAACAGGCATGGTCTCGCGTCCGTCAACGCACAGGAAGGAACGCCCGTCCCTGCGGACTACCCTGGCGACGTGCTCATGGTCGCTCGCGAGGGACGCATCGAACGCCGCCTCTTCCTGCCTGTCGCCGGAATGGTCTGGAGGCGTCACCTTCTTCAGGAACTTCGCCCAGTTCTTCTTAGATACCTTCAGATCCTCTACGCCCCAATCGCGCCAGACGCTCTCCGATGGCATCCCCGCGACCACTATCGCCGGCATCACGGACGTTCCGTTGGCCTCGGTGGCAGGGAAACGGCAGAGTTTTCGGTACGTCGCACCAGACACCGTGTTGAAGAGGTTGTCCATCATCGGTCCGCCCGGCCCGCGTCCGTCCAGATCCTTGCAGTAGGCGTAAGACCTCTTCTTGCCATACATCCGAAGGAACCCGAACGAATATTCGGGATCGCAGTTCGTGCCCGACACGTACGCATACGCCTGCAATTCCGTGCCCGCAGGGACGTCAAACCGCTCCTTTGGCTCCACGACGATGTACCCGCTGGAGTTGGTCTTCACGATCCGCAACGCCTTTGCACCGTCAGCCCCGTCAATGCTGACGGTGCCCTCCGCGCCATCCACGCGCTTCACGGTGAAGCCGTCAAGTCCCTTGCCGAGGTCAGCCTGCCAATAGACCTTCCCAGGCCTCATCTGCGGACGGGATGGAATCATCCCTTCCCAGCCCTGCGTTTCCGCAATGCCGGCAAGCGGAAACGCGACAAGCGCCACTACCCAAAGCGACAGACCGTAAAACCGCATAATGCGCCTCACCTGACAAGAAACACGCTACCCTTGGGGTAAAGCCAGCACTGGTAGCAGCCAAGATCGATCTTGCCATCCCGCTTGCGGGCAAAACCTTCCCCTCGCATGTCGGTGGCATCATCCATCCAGTCGAACAGTTTGCCGATTCCCCTAAGCGGAGAACTGCGGCGCAGCGAATACGGGTGCGCCGCATCACGGCTACCGCAGAATTTCGGATCCTCGCCGAAGCCGTCCACGCCGAACTGGTAAAGTTTGCCCCCTTCCACGACAAAGTTATCCAACCCCTGCTGGGCATACGAGGTGCCGTAGGCGCATGCGTCGAAATCGATTGCTCCGGGAAGGTTCTTGGATGATGAGGATTCGCCTACGAAAATGATGTCGCACTGCTGTCCGTTCTTGCGGTAGTTCCCATAGAACACGCAGTTTACGAAATGGAGCGGACTTTCGGTGTTCACAAAGTACGATCCAAGCACGTCATACCGATTGGACACGAACGTGCAGTTCACGATTGAGGTCGAGCGATCCGCAGTCTTGAGTCCAACGAACAGCGTAGGGGCTGTGCTTTCCGGCATGTTGTCCCTAAAGAGGCAGTTCGTCGCGTTCTGGTAATTCTTCCAGACGTAGTAGTTCGTCGCGACAAGGCCTGACTTATACGGGTTGTCAAGCTCAAACACGCCGACATCATGGATTACCGAGTTCTGCGCCGTGCCGCTCATGATGTCAGAGCCGGATACATCGCAGCCGATCAGGTTCGAGGCATATGCGTTTCTGCCGTCGTTGCCGCCGAAATTGTTTGAGATCACGCATCGGTAGGCAGTAGTCTCACGGATCCCTCCGCCATACGAATCCGCATAGTTGTCATGCACATGGCAATCGTAAAGCGTCGCATCATGAACACCTCCGGCGCAACCCACCTTTACCTTCCCGTCCGTCCCGACGCATGTCGCCGAATAGTTTCCGTATATCTCGCAATCGTATGCGGAGCCGCCCGTCACGCCTCCGCCGTAGGCTGTGTTTGACAGGTTGGAGCAGCTGTTCGCGTACACCGTGCAGTTCGAGATCACGGATGCGCCTACGCCGCCACCGCTACCGTTTGCCGCCACATTGCGGGACACGTCAGTTCCGGACACGACCGAATAGGATATCCCGCCATGGTTCTTGGCAACATTGTTCGAGACAACGCAATCGACAAGTGTCACACGCGATACGCCGCCACCGCTTCCCTGAGCCTCATTTTCCATGAACAGGCAATCCACGTATATGTTATTGCCGATTACGTCCGACCTGTCATTGTTGGATGCGCCGCCCCCATTCCCCGTGGACAAGTTACCGACAATCACGCAGTTGGTGGCGTAAGCGACATTGAAGCACCCGCCACCATTGCTGCTGGCACCGGTCGTGGAATTGCTCGCCACAATGCAATCCACCAGTTCTGGGCAGGAGTAGACGCCGCCACCGTTGCCAACAGAAGCATTTCCTTCGATCTCCGAGCCATACGCCGAACAGTTGTGGAAGCCGCCGCCCACGCCATATGACTTGTTGTTGGCTATACGACTATCCACGATTCTGACGTTGAACTGGCATCCGCCGCCAGGGCCATCGGCAACACATCCCACGACAACGCTATTCGTGAGGGTGAATTTCCCGTAGCAACCTCCGCCCCTGTTGGAGTTCGACAGGTCGCCATACATCTTGGCATACCCATTCGTGATCGTGAGGTTCTCCACTATCGCATTGTTGTTCCCGAAGATCACGCGTGTCGCCCCATTGCCGACAAGCACCACATCATCCGGCCTTTCGCCGAGTCCCCGTAAACGGAGTCTGTCAACGCACAGTGACGAAACCCCGCAACCGCTCGAAACCGAATTTGTCCAGGCTGGCAAATCGGGCATAAGATAGTTTCCGGCCTCAAGCTCTATCACGTTGCCGGCCACGCCGTTCATCTCCATCAATGCGGCGATGAGCGCATCAACATCGCCCGATTTCACGCGAACCGTGTCCGCAAAGCAACACGCGCACGACAGCGTGGCAATGCACCACAAGGACAGAAGAGACTGGCTACGATTTTTTTTTCTTTGCATTTTCCGTTTCCTGTTCATCGGTCTAAAAAGCCTACAGTTTCATTGAGTGGACGCAATTATACAACAAGCGGTTTTTTTTTTGTCAAATTGCGCGGCGGCGCCACCTCATGCCCATTGCCGCCATTGCGGCAAAGTATGTGA
>CAVJWR010000028.1:2771-16310 GCA_963653155.1 Limosilactobacillus gorillae | reverse complement strand
GCCAAGCGAACCGTTTCTGCGATGTGCGGCAACGACAAGCATTGCGCATCCGAATGCTGCGCACAGGACTGTGGATGCGGCAAGGCCAACGTGCCGCCACTCCACAGGCAGACACAATACGGCGAGGATATTCAGAGATGCGTTCAGACACACAGTCCAAACGGATGTCCGCAACGGGGTCTTCATGTCGTTCTGCGCCTGAAACCACGGAACAAGCGACTTCTGGAGGCCAAAGAACCCCAGCCCCAGGGCATACACCGCCACGGCTCTCGATACGCGCACAACGGCGGTGGCGTCGAACGCGCCGCCGCGATATATCACGGTCGTCACGTCGGCGGCAAGCACACCAAGCCCAACTGCCGCCGGAATCATCACGAACAGCATCTGTCTGGTCGATGATATGAATGCCGCACGGGCCCCCTCTACGTCCCCCTTGGCGAAGTGCCCCGCAAATGCCGGCAGAAGAACGGTGCCGAAGGATACGCCTATGACCCCAAGGGGAAGATCCATGAGGCGTTCGGCATATCCGATCACGCCTGCCGCCCATGGGGCGGCAACCTGACCCAGCACCTGGTCGAGCATATAGTTGATCTGCACGGCCCCCGCCCCTATTGCGGCAATTGCGGTGTTTTTCCACACGAGGCAGACTTTCGGGTCTTTCCATCCATTGAAGGAGAGCTTCGGCGCAACTCCGGCCTTGCGCATGCGCCACAGCATGAACGTCATCTGCGCGACGCCAGCCGCCAATATTGCCCAACACACCAGATGTATGCGCCGATCAAGGCTAAGCTCCGGATGGAAACATATCCAAACGAGGATGCCTATCCAGAACACATTTAGCAGGCAAGGCATCGCGCTCGACGCCTTGAAGCGTCCCATGGCATTCAGCACCCCCATGCCAAGCGCCGCGCCACAGATGAAGATCATGTACGGCAGAAGCGTCTTGACGAGGCCTATGGTCAGCAAAGTGCGTCCACTCAACTCCACCCCTGAACCGAAATGCACAAACGCATCAAGCCCAAGAAGCGCAAGGACTACTATGGAGCCGACCATCAGTAGCGCCATTGTCATGACCGCCCTGGCGAGACGCCGGGCACTTTCCATCGCGTTCGCCTCAACCTCTCCCTTGAACACCGGGACAAATGCCGCCGTCAACGCCCCTTCGCCGAAAAGCTTACGCGCCATGTTGGGGATGGCAAACGCCAGAGTGAATGCGCTCTGCTCGACCCCTGCGCCGATGAATCGGCTCTGAAGCATCTCCCGGACAAGTCCGAGTACCCGCGACAGGGCCGTAAACGCCCCTACGGTGGCAGTATTCCTGAGTATCCTGTTCATCCCATGCGCCGCGTCAAATCACCGGCGGGAAGTCTGCGGACGGATCACCTTCACCCCATCGGGGGCATTCACCTTCACATCCAGCGATCCGTCAGACCGCTTGTCGATGCGCACAACTATCCGTTTCCCGCCAGGCAAGGCCATGGCACCTTCCGCCCAATCGAGATCGCCAAGGGACGGATTCACCTCTACAGTCTTGCACCCGACATCAAGCGGACGGATTCCGAGCACATGGTTTATGCACCACGATGCCGGACCGGCGCTCCATCCGTGGCAAAGGGAATGGCGGAATCCCTTGTAGCAGAATTCGCCATAATCTCCATGTATGTCCTTCTTCCCCGGCACAGGCACCTCGTCAACGCGGAATGCGTTGTTCGTCCATGCGATGTTGAAGTCCTCCCAGAAGCTCGTGGCCCCCATGTCAAGCATCGCACCCCAGTAGTCGCGAACGGTATCAAGCGCACGTTGGTGCTCGCCGGCCGCGCTTATCGCCTCGATCATGTAGTAGCCATAGAACGTGGACACGCCAGAATGCCCTCCTTCACCAAGGGTCGAAGCGTACATCTCCTTTGGGGTCCGCAGACCGGAAAGCGCAAGCAAGGCTGCGGCGGACTTTGCCCCATGCGGATCGGGACGCAAGCGGGAGAGCCTGTCTGCCATGCCGCGAGCCTTGTCCGCAAGGCCTTTTCGACCGAGGGCATCTGCAAGGAACGCTGTTTCGCGGGCGGCAATGAGAGCCAGCCCCTGTGTACCTGCGGTCTGCCCCTTTCCGTTATGCTTTGTCGGCCAATCGAGGAATTCACCGGCACGCCACTCTCCGGCATCGGTCATGCCGGAAAGCACATGCTCAAACGTCTTTTCGAGGTAATCGGCATGTTTCTCAAGGTATTTACCATCCCCAGTGAACCGATACCATTCGGCGAGGTTCCGTATCCACCAAAGCGTGTATGTCGCAATCGTGTTCATCCACTTGTCGGGAGGCGTGACGGAAGCCAGATAGTCCAGGGAATCCGAAAGGACCTGCGCATCGCCGAACACGTTCAGTATGGCCATTGTCTCCGGATGCATATCCCCGACCCACACGAGCCTGTCGCGCTTGATGCCGTCCCACAGGTATTCCTGACAGCAAAGGTGAACAGTCCTCACCGCAGTCTCAAAGATGCCGTTAAGGCGCTCGTCAGAGGATCTGAAGCCGCCAAGTTGTGCCATTGGGCGCATCAGGGAAACCGCACGAACGAACTCGAAGCCCGCCACACCCTCCGTCACAAGATCCAGCCGCACGAACCGGAATCCCGTATTGCCCACCTCTATCGAACCAAAGCTCGGGACTTGAAGCTCAAAGTCGCGCAACGCATGGTCATTGGTGGCATTCTTGGCACCGCCGACGCTACTCATCGTCTCCGCCACCGACTCTCCGAAACGTATGCGGAGCGTTTTCCCGCCCATATCCGACGACGGACTCATTCCTATCTGTATGCCGCCATGCAACTCGCGCCCAAAGTCAAGGATAATCCCCGGACGCTCGCCATTGTTGACGAGCTTCGTGCCGACAGATCTCCCGAAATACGTTTCGCACACCTGCCCGTGCTTGCGGTCAAGGAGCCGTTCGACGTTCTCCGTTGAGCTGACCGCTTTACCGCCCGACATCCGGGACGGCGTGCTCCACACGACACGCTTCGGGTATACGAACGTGCGCGTACGTGAATCTGGTGCATCATCCTGCGCCGATGCCGAGGCGATCAGCGCCGCAAAACAAATGAATAGGAACTTCATATGGTGCGCATTCTACCATAAAGGCCCGCATCGTGGGCAGGAATATCGCAGGATAGCCGTCCTATCGGCGCACCAGCTCGTAGTTCATCGTCGCATCGTCAGGATCGCGGGCAATGTCAGCCGTGAAGCTGAGGCGGCCATCCTGCCAGCGGCTTGGCACAACGCCACGACGGTTCCCGGCGCAGTCGAGCGCGTACACGGTCCACTCCCCTGCCGAAAGCGACAGGCTTAGGTCGGCACGGCCCTTGCGCATCAGGTGAGGCATCTTGCCCCAGCGCAGAAGCACGGTGCGGGAATCATCCGCGAACGCAGAGCCTGAATTCTGCACGTCCGTCTGGTGGCAAAGGAGGATGCGTCCTGATGCGGCAAGCGAGTTGTCGTCAAGCGAACTCGCCCACACCGTCGCCGGCGCATCTGTGACGTTGGCCTCAAGGCATCCTGCGCTGATTTTCCCGGATTCGGCGAACATGCCGCATGTCCGCCCCGTTTCGATTCGCAGAGAACCGGTCACAGGATCGATCCTCAGCGCGTTCGCGTCACCGACATCGAGATCTCCGCGCAGGAACAGGCATAGCGACGCACGCTCGCCCGCGAGCGAAAGCGGATCGCCGCTCATGTCAAAGTATGTCATGGGCTTCGGCCCGTACACGCCCTTGATTCCGTGGCTCCACGCGAAACGCCAAAGCCCGTCAAGATCCTCTCGCGCAGCGAGCGCACCCGTCTCGATGCCGCCGAGGCTGCGGTATGCGCCTGGACCGGAGAAGTTGTACTCCGTGATCACGAACGGCATAGCCTTCCCCATCCGACGACGGTTGCCGAGCGCCCAGAAGAGCCCGTGCCTGTCGCGCTTCAGAGGATTGGTGTTCTGCAGTTCGCTCGGCAGACTCCATTTCTGCTCAAGGAAGTGCGGGTGGTCAACATAGAAATGCTCGTCCGCATAGTCGTACTCGTTGGCGCGCACCTCGTCAAATTCCTCTGGATATGCGTAGTTGTTCATGTTGGTGAGCAGGATGCGGCTCTTCATCTCGTCCCGCACCCACCGCGTCATGCGCCTCGCGAAATCGCGTTCATTCGCCAGCGTAAGCTCCTTGCGGCTGTTACCCTCGTTGACGAGCGAGTAGAGCGGCATCGCCGGCTCATCCGCATAGCGCCGCCCCGTGTGCGGGTTGACGTGCGAGAGGAAGTTCTTCGCGTAGTTCAGGAAGTTCGAGTACGCCCCCTCGTGCGTCTCGACGAGCGTCTTGAACTCGCGCATGCTCGCAAATCCCGGCTTGTCGATCCCCATGTCGCGGTATGCCACCTTGCGCGAGACGTAGAGGTCGGTGGTCATGTAGACGCCGTACTTGATGCATGCGGCGACCATCGCGTCGAACCTCGCCATCCTTTCCGGCTTGAGTTCCCCTCGGCTGTCGGCCAGCCCGCCATCGTGGTGGTGGAACCTCACCGCATTGTATCCTATGCGGGCGAGGTTCGCCACGTATCTGTCGGCGTCCTTTGCGGGCGGATAGTTGGATTCCCCGACGAAATTCACGCCGTAGAAACGCTGCTTCACGCCCGGCAGGTTCTCGAACTCGAAATGCCCGTTGCGAACGACAAGCCATCCATGCTTTCCGGCTGGTGCATCATGTGGAACGACCTGCGAGAAATCCAGGGCCGACCCCGGCACCGGATCGTTCATCGCCTTGATGCGAGTCCATTCGTCACCCTCTTCGATCACGTATTCGCCGGAGGAATACTTTATCGGCCCTGGCGTCTTCAGGTTGAAGTCCATCGAGAAGGCATCCCCCCGGACGAGATCCGGTACGCTCCCCTTGCCGTCGAACGACACGCGAAGCGTGAACACGTCGATGTCGCTGCTCTTCCATTCGCGATTGTCCTGAAGGTAGCAGTTCATCGGCTTAGGGAAACGAAACGCAAGCGTCTGCACCCCATCCTTGTCGAAGAGCGCAACCTCGCGCACCTTCTCGCGGAAGACCCCTATGCGGCCCTTCTTGTACTCCACGGGGAACGGCTTGTCCATCCGTCCATCCAGCACGGCCTTGCCGCCAGCGTAGCGCGAAACGGGGATGCGGGCGCAGACCACAGACCCGATCTGCCTGACGTTCGTCACGACCGTCTCAATCGAGACGGATACATCGAGGGAGCCATCCGGGGCCACCTTCGCCGACGTGCTGCCGATGAAGTTCGTGCCGTTGTTGGGATCGCCGTAGTTCCACTTCTCCGCAATCCGCCAGCGACGCGAGCCATCCGCCTCAGGACGGTAGCCGCCGTATGGCGTACGCGATATCCAGCCGGGATAGAAGACTGTCGGCACAATCCTCACCTCCGCCTCCGGGACAAGTATGCGCCCCATCGGCGCAAGGCGCACCACATCGGCGTTCGACGGCGAGGGCGCCGTCGCTACGCAAATGCAACACAACATCAACGATACACGATTCATCTGCTTCATCCTTTCACATCAAAAATTCACTCGTCCACGTAGCGACGGCGCCCCGCCGTCGTGTCTCGCGCAACCAAAACCGCACCTCTCTCAGCGGACAACAATGGCCGTGCCGCGCCGTGCCTTCAGAACGAGCGTCTTGCCGTCGTCAAGAAGACGCAACCGCCAGTTTGCGTTGGAAAGCTCCGGCAATGTGCCGCCGAATCCGTTCGTCGCAGTCGCAAGCACATACGGCGCATTCTCGCGGTCCAGTCCGTCAATATCCTCAACCGTGAGCATAGCGCCTTCCCCGAACACGAGACGACCGTTTACGGCAATCGGATCTGCCGCCGCCGCAACGCGCAATTCGCTCGTGAGCGCATAGACGCCACCGAACAGGTCAAGCGTAGTGCCAGGCGCCATCCGAAGCGCGTCGAAGGTCGGCAACGTGGAGCCGCCGTATGGCATCCGCGTAAAGAGCGACCCATCGCCGGGATCGGCCATGTGCACGTAGTCCACGCCATTGGTGGAATCCTGGCCCTTGGGATCGTAGGCGAAGCCAATGATGTCGGATCTCCAGTTCACTACGCCGCCAACGTCATTGGCCTTGGCCGCGCCGCCGTTTCCGGCTGCATTCCGCAGTTTCAGATGGAAAGCGTGAGACCCCGGTGTCAGCGTCACGGTAGCCGTGTAGAGTGCGCCCCATGCCGCCGTGCCGTTCTTTACCGTCGATAGCTTGCATCCATCAAGGTATATCTCAAGGATGTCGTCAAAGGCGAAGGCGAAAGTCCACTTCACGTCATGCGATTCCCTGTTCCACACGTAGCCGGCATAGGATACGTAGTGATCCGTGGCATAGTAGCCATCTGTCACGCACGGTTCATACGCAAGCGAGGGTTCAAGGTCCGCCCCAAGGTTATCAGGCTGGGCATTCGCCTTCCAAGCCGCTTCCACTGCAGCCTTGCCGTCCTTGTCGATCCGCACCTCGCCAGCGACGAGGCCCGGCGTGACTGCGGGCAGCCGCAACGTGCCGCCCTGAACGTCAATCATGCCATTTACGGCGATGGGGGCATTCAGGAGGAACACGCCATCGCCTGTCTTGACAAGCGAATCCATGGTGCCAAACACGTTCTCGATCGCGCCAGCCTCGACAGTCAAGGCCCCGAAGTCACGGGCATATCCTCCGAAGTCAATCGCGCCGCCGGCGATCTCGATTGCCGAATCCGATGGGATGGCGCCCGCATGCGCCACCACGAGCGTACCGCCCTCCACTCGCGTCGGCCCCGCGTAGGTGTTGGCGACCTCCATGAGTAGAGTACCCTCTCCCGCCTTCGTGATGCCGCCTGAAACAGATTCGCCAAGCGCAACGGTGAGAGGCACGTCGTTTGTGAATCCGCCACGGACGAGTTTCGCCGTCGCCGTAGTGTAGTCGCAACCGGGGGATGTCACGGTCACGCCCGTCACGCGCCCGTTCGACGAATCGAACTCCGCGACTGCCGAAGCCCCCGTGCCGTCGCCGTCGATCTCCACGACTGGCGCACCTGCGTATGCCCAGTCTGGGAGCGATTGGATGCTGGCCGGCAATGCAATCGAAACGATGCCCATTCCCGTAGGTGCGCAAATCGAATGCCTGTTGGTCACGGTGCCGCCCGCCGTGTCGAATCTCGCGCCACGTCCGTACGAAGTGATGCGCAGCCGTTCGGGATCTCCGTAGAAGAAGCCGCCCGCCTGATATCCGGGACGATTGGACTTGTTGGCGTTGCGGGCGAATTGCAACGTACCGCCATTGAAGTTCACGTAGCCGAACGAGTTCGTGAGTTCGTAGTTTTTCCCGCGTTGCGTCCAATCCCCGACCATCGTCTGGCACTCGTTGGTGACCATCTGCACATAGTGGCAACGGAACGTGCCGCCGTTCAGGTTAAGTATGGAAGTCGAATAAGGTTCCCCTCCGAGATCAATGTTGTTGTCGATCCTGAACGTTCCTCCGGCAACCGTCAGCTGGTCCCTAGATCCGGCATTGGCTTCGTCCCAAAGCGTCTTGCCCATTATCACCGCATTGTAGCTCAATACGTCACCGCCCGTCTGGTAGAACGTCGATCTGCCGGTAAGGTTTTTTCTCGACCCCTGTCCGAAGATGAGGTTGCCGTTCGAAAACGTCATCTCTCCACCCTTGACGTAAACCGTCCCGCGTCCCCTCTGCCCCATTCCGGGATAGACGTTGGATAGGGCATTGACCGTGCCGGACGAGAGTTCGAGGCATCCGCTGCCGTTGCGCCCGATGCAGGTGTAGTCGTAGTTGTACCGGTCGTAGACAAGCGCCACCGTTCCGCCACGGACAAACAGGGAGCCATGGCAAGTCTTCTTCGACTCCGTCTGTTCATTCGGGTAGCCAAGCAAAAACACGTTTGTCACAAATGCGCCCTCTCCGACCTCAATCACCCCACGGCCGCCACCATAGGCCTTGATCGAGTAGCCGTCAACCGTATCGTCGCGCACAGGCCCAACGCGAAGGAGCGGAAGCCTGTCGGCCTTGGTCACGGGCTTGCCATTCACCTCAACCGTCACGATTGGCCGCATCGACCAGTTTGTCGTGTAGAGCGTGTTTTCGAATTTCATCCAAGGCAGGGCCGGGTACGATCCGCCAACGCTCACATGGTTCGTTCCTGTCTCGATCCGCCCAGCGTCGCGGAAAGCAAGGATGCCATTGCCCGTAACGCTAATGTCACGGAAATCGTGCGTCTTTTCAGACCCTGTGACCGCAACCTCCCCGGAGCTGTTGCCCATCACATACAGGCGAGCATCCTGCTGACTTCCCTTAAGCGTGAGATTGCCGCCTTCCGCACGAACGCGGTACACATGCGAATTCTCCGCTATGTCCGATGCGTTCGTCGCGGCGACTCCATCGGCAACGTACAGACGGGCGGCGTTCGCGCCAATGTTCTTCGCAAGATTGTCGTAGCAGTCGAACATCCCGGCATCATCGCCAGACGCAAGGACGCAATCGAACATTCCCGTTCCTGCCCCCTCTACGGAATAGCGTCCCGCCACATCCGATTCCTGAAGGATCGGGTGGACGAAAACGCGGGCAAATCCATTATCCGTCCCTTTTGCCGTCATGCCGCCAGTCCAATCGCTATCCCTGTTCAAAAGATGGAATTCCGCCGTATGATACTTGCCATAAGCCGTAAGTCGCCCCGTTCCCGATATCTTGCCGTCAAGCGTCAGCCTCGCGCCTACGCCCGATATCAGCGTAAGCCCGCCATCCTTTACAGTGACGGGACCCGTCAACCGTCCCGCATCCGCATTGCTGCTGACGCCACTGTTCCTGAACAGGCCATTGTCGGCGACGAGCGACCAGGCTATTGCCGGCATGCCCGCCTGAGACGAAAGAGTGGCGCCGTTGCGCAGTTCAAGCACATTCCTTTCAGAGCCGTTGAATCTGGCAAAGCCACCTTCATATATCAATGTCGCCTTCTCTCCGTCAACCACAATCCGTCCTGCGCTGTCTCCTAAATCCGGGACAATGTCAGCCAGGCAGATGCCAAATGAACACGCAAGCGTCAGCGTATGCCCGTTCAAACTCAACGTGCCCTGACCGCCGCGTACGTCAAAGCGCTTGAATGCCCCGGAACTATTTGTTGCCGCACCGAAGCGCGTGTCCCCATTTAGCGTGATCTTGCGGAACACTGCGCAGTACTCATCGTATTTCGTTCCGAAATGGTAAAGCGCACCAACACCATTCACACCATTGCCGACAACCTGCACATCCTCGAAGTGTTTGTCAGGACTAAGGTAGAAGTCTCCGTTCTTTCCGCCATCGTAGTCCCTGCCGAACTCCAGCGTTGCGCCATCCGAAACGATCGTCCCCTTGTCGTCATCGCCAAGCGCATATGAAGCGGCACACCGCAGAAAGCCCTCTTCAACGCGGATCTCGCCCTTGTATCCGGCAAGGGACTGGTCTATGATGAACCGTCCTCCGCCCTTCTTGACGAGATCTTCGCCTGAAGCAATGAGCGCGTTTACCTCATCTGCCGTTATTGTGCGGTCTACGCCTGCCTCAACGGTGACATCCATGGCCAATGCCGAAAGGCCAACAAGCGAACACGCACACGCTTCTCATGATTTCAATCTATAAGTTGTTTTTTTTTTTGCGTATAGTATCAAAAATTGTCACTCTCTGCAATCAAGGCTGGACTTCAGCGCCTCCAAGTCAGCGGGCGGCGACGGGACGAGACCTTACCGAATATGCGGCACTCACATCGTTCGTGCTGGTGATCTGCCTTTCGTAGACGCGCGTATCGCGCAGATAGCCGGTTCCTCCCGGCTCGCCAACCGTAAGGAGAGCGTTGTCGCCGTCATCGCGCCTAAAGCGGCACGTCAGACTGTTCACCTGTGCCTCAAACTTCCCCTCAGACGCAAACGCCACATGTTTCATCCCAGGCTTTGACGAATACCAAAAGCAATAGCACTTGTCGTATACGCCGCCCCCTTTCCCTTTTGCGAGACGGAATCCCGTGGCGAACTGGTCGCTATAGCAGAAGTCGCACCATACGTTGTTGGCGCGGATGTCGAATCCTACACTCTTCGCATAGTGGCGCCGGTCTCCGATGAAGAGCGGATGTATGTCCCTGAAGCATTGCGCCCCCCTCAGGACAAGCACCCCCGTCACGACATTCGCAATGCGCATGTTCGCAAACGTATTGTCGAACCCATCCACAATCACGCCAACAGAATCGGCGGCGCCATTGCCGTAAATGTTGACGTTCCTCACATCGCAATCGGATGAGCCGTTGTTTGCGCCATACTTTACGCGAAACCCAACGCGTGTCGCCTTGATGGAAACGTCCCGAATTGCAGTTTCCCGTCCGCCATCTATCGAAATGCCATCCGCACGTCCGCTGCCGTCAACGATGCCGCCTGACATCCAATACCAGCTTCCGGGCGTAGCTATGTCATTGGCGGGAAACTTGCCGCCCAGCCGCACCATGGCCTCAGTGTTCGTCCAGCTAGGCACAGCCTTGAAATGCGCGTAGGCAGATAGCCTGAGCGCAACGCTCCGTTTCGGATCGGCCGGAGTGCATATCGGCTTGTCAAGCAGATATGTGCCATCCGGGAAGAATATCTCGCGGTTCGGATGCGCATCGATCAGGCTTTGGATTGCGTCCGAGCATGGCTCGCCGCCGGCAAGCCCAGCCGCCGACACGATCATGGCGGACTGTTCCGCGAACGACGGCGAGGGCGCCGTCGCTACGCAAATGCAGCACAACATCAACGATACTCGATTCATCTGTAGAACCTACTCCCCGATATCCCTCACGTATACCTGACGCGACCCTTCATGCACGGAGTTGAACGCTATCTGGCGACCGTCCGGACGGTACCGCGCATGGAGGTCGCAACGCCAATACGTTCCGCGATACGCCTTTGGCACGTAGAACGCCCCCATCGGCATCGTCATGCCGTCCGCAAGCCGCACGAGCACCCACGGGCGCTCATTGTACCTGTTCCAGTACGTTTCACCGCTCATGAACTTGCCGTCTGGCGAATAGACGCAATGCCAATCGAGGTCGAGGATTCCCGCACCGATGCGCCGGACTTCGCTTTCGCGTCCCACCTCGAACTCCACAAGGCTCCACGCCCGCCCAGTCACATTCGGATCGTAATCGTCCCGGCACGTGGCCGTCACAAGCATCCTGTGCGACCCATCCGGCGCCCAGTTGAAGTGCGACCCCTCCCAATTGTCCTTGAAGCACCTGCGAAGGTTCTTCCCATCACGATCCACGGTGAACGAGGTGGTCCGCCAGTACGAAATCTTGTGCGACACCTTGTCGAACCAGTCCACAGACCTTGCGAGGAAGAATATCTTCGCGCCATCCTTGGAGATTACCGTATGGCAATGGTAGGCAAGAGGCTGTCCGGGCTTGCCCTCGACGCGCTTGGGCTGCGGCATCTGGCTTCGCGTGTCGGCAACGGAGAGGATGAGCTTGGATTCGCCTGTCGCGAGATCCATCGTCCACAATCCGTCATCGGTCGGCCATTCCACGGTCTCGCGGGGATCCTGACCCGGCCCCGCATAGCCGTAGTCCGGACGCAACAGCGACAACCTCGCATAGTTGACCGAAACGGCCCATTTCCTGTCTTCCGACACCGCGCTCACGGGATGCGGCAGCACGCGGATCTCTTTCTTCGTGCGCCAATTCATGATCACTGTCTTGAACCGTCCGTCACGCACATCGTTGAAGAGGATCGTATCGTCATCCATCCAATGCCCCATCGCCGCCTCCTGGAAGTTCCAGCATGCGGTTGTGGTCACGGGGATGAAACGGTTGCCGTCCTCAAGGTCAACTACGCCAATCGTGCAGCGTTCGTTCGCTTCTGGGAGGCGTCCGTTCACGTCCGTCTCAAGCACAAGCAGATATCGCCCGTTCGGACTCCACGAATCTATCGCGAAATAGCTTGCGAGGAAATGCTCGTGCGGCCCTTGCGTCACCGAGCGAGGTTCACTCCATTTCGGGAACGGCGCAAGCGCCGAACCGAACGCCATACCGCTTGCCAGGAGAAGTATGCAGCCAAACGTGAATTTCATGTTTTTCATGCGGCTATTTTACCACATCGTCAGCGAATGATCACGGCCGTGCCGCGCCGCGCATGCAAAACGAGCGTCTTGCCGTCATCAAGAAGGCGCAAGCGCCAGTTTGCGCTGGAAAGCTCCGGCAATGTGCCGCCAAAGCCGTCCGTCGCGGTGGCAAGTACGTATGGCGCATTCGCCCGATCAAGGTCATCAATATTCTCGACCGTGACCACGGCTCCGTCTCCGAATACGAACCGTCCGTTGACGGTGACAGGATCTGCCGCCGCCGTTACGCGCAATTCACCCGTGAGGGCGAATACGCCCCTAAGCAGATCGAGCGTCGTGCCGGGTGCCATGCGGAGCGTGGTGAATGCCGGCATCGTTGACCCGTCGTACTGGTTCACGGTTGCGACAAGCCCGTCGCCCGAATCCTTCAGCGGCACGTAGACGCTTACGTCCGTTGAATTCCGTCCCTGCGGATCGTATGCGACGCCAACCACATCCTTCCTGGTCGCCCCTCCATTGCCGGGGCCGTTATAGAGCTGGAGCAGGAACTTGTGCGCTCCCGGCGACAGAGTGACGGACATCCGACGAAGCTCGCCCCATGTGGTGGATCCTTCCTTCTTGAGTTCCACGCCATCCACGATAATGTTCAGCGAGTCGTCAAACGCAAAGGCAAAGGTCCACGTGCAGTTCTCCGTCCCACGGTTCCATATGTATCCCGAATACGAAACGTAGTGGCGCGGCTGGAAATAATCGCCTGTCAGGCACGGTTCATAGGCATGGGATGGCTCAAGGTCGAACCCGCCATTCGTAAGCGCGACCTTCCAGCTGTATTCCGTGGTGGCCTCGTCTTCGGCGTATATGCGTTCGCCCCACACGAACCCCGGCTTGAGGGCCGGCAGTTGGAGAGTGCCGCCCTGTATGTCAACCATTCCCGAAACGGACACAGGGGCATTGAGGAAGAACGTGCCGTCGCCGGTCTTGACGAGCGACGCCATCGTGCCGCCCACATTCTCTACGGTGCCGGATGTCGCCGTCACCGCGCCAAAGTCGCGGTCAAATCCGCCGAAGTCGATTGCGCCACCGGCGACCTCTATCGGGGAACCGGCGGGTATGGCGTTCTCATGGACAACCTTCAGGGTGCCGCCCTCCACGCGTGTGGCGCCACCATATGTGTTCGCGGCCTTCAGCGACAAAGTGCCGTTCCCCATCTTCACGAGTCCACCGGATGCCTGATTCTCGTCCGTCAGCGTCACGGCGAGCGGCACGTCGTTCGTGTAGCCGCCACGGGTAAGGAGCGCACTCATCGTAGTGTAGCCAAAGCCGGGCGATGTGACGGTGAAGCCCGTGACGCGATTGTTCACGGAATCGAATTCGGCGACAGCGGTGGCACCCTCGCCATCGCCATCGATCTCGACCATCGGGGCGCCAATCCACG
>CAVJWR010000028.1:0-2761 GCA_963653155.1 Limosilactobacillus gorillae | reverse complement strand
ATCCACGTGCCATCAGCGTACGCAGCCCCTTCCGGGAACGCAAGCGCCTTGAGGCCGCGTCCAGCCGGCGCATTGATCGGATGATCGAGATTCACGTCGAATCCCGACGTGTCGAACTTCGCGCCGCCGGCGAACGCCGTCAGGATAAGCCCCTCCGGATCTCCGTAGAAGAAGCTCTCCGCCTTGTATGCGGCATAGTCCTGCTTCTTTGTCCCGTGCCTGTACTTGAGGATGCCGCCATCAAGATTGACCCAAGCCCTGTTTCCTTCGATTGCCTTGTCTTCGCCATTTCCTATGATCGTCTGCACCTCGTTCGTCACGAACTGTACCCAGTACGTCTCAAGGGACCCACCAGTGCGCAGGTTGAGGATCGTCTTTGCATTCGGCGCTGCCGCCATGTCAAGGCCACTGTCAAGATTCGCCTTGCCGCCCGCAAATGTGATCACGTCCTCGTTTGCCCCATACGAAAAACCCTCGTACTTCGTCTTGCCGGAAGTGATGCCCTCCCAACACTCAAGCATGCCACCCGTCTGGTAGAACACGCTCTTTGAGCATGCCGATTTGCCTGAATGCATCCCGAACGTGATCGACGAATTCTTCGACAGCACATTTCCGCCCTTCACGTACCATACGCCTCTCCCGTACTTGTCGCCGCCAGGCATGAACTGCCCCAGAATCGTGAAGCTGCCGCCCAGGTTCTCCATGTAGCCGCTTCCGCCGTTGCCGATATAGTTGTAGACGAACTTCGGGTACGCCGTGCTTCCACCCGTTGAAAACACGGTCAACTGCCCGCCCCTCTGTATTACGGAACCGTGGCAAGTCCTCTTGGTGCTGTTTGCCCCGGTGACGACGCCAACGTGCAACAGTCCTGTCACGCAGGCTCCATCGCCTATTTCCATGACGCCTCTGCCGCCGCCCCATGTGGGGATCTGCACCGATTCTACGGTTGCCTTGCGGGCAGGGCCGACGCGGATTATGCCGTCAAGCTTGCTCGCATCATCAGTGCCTCGCCCAGCCCAGTTCGTCGTGACGAGCGTATCCGAAATCCTCAGCCGGGCCGTGTCTGGGTATAATGCACCAACGTCAAACCGGTTTGTCCCGAACTCTACCTGACCGGCTGACACCCAATCCAGCGTGGAATCGCCAGTCACCAGCATATCCGTAAATGAGTGCTTCCTGTCCGCACCCGTCATCTTCACGTAACCCTCGCGCTGATAGTACTTTACGCCATTCTGGCTACCGGTAAGCGCAATCGCGCCTGTGCCGCCAACGGACAGGCTACGCCAGCCACCATCCCAGTCGGAGTCAACGGCAAGCGGTTCCGCCGCATCGCCATCAAGCGGTGAAAGGAGTATCTGAAGGTATTGGTTTTCCAAGTGCGAGCAAAGCGCCTCCCACGCCGCCATCCGCTCGCTGGCGTTATCCGACGATGACATGAGTACGTGAAGCCTCATGCCGTCAGAGTTGGATGCGACGCCGCCCCTTACATCGATAGGTCCGCCGAATGACCAGCACTTGTTGACTCCGCCTATGATCCTACAGCCATTCTCGGTAATCGTAACTGTTCCATCAATCCTCGCAGCCGCCGTCTCGGCCGTCCCGCCAGATGCCGCCATCTGCTCGTTCAGCCTGCCGCCATCCAGCACTACGCTCCACTTGAGCGCGGGCGAGAACCGCTGTGAAGTCAGGTTACATCCATTGCGGACCGTAATGACATTTTCGGAGGATCCGCCCATGCGGACATTTTCTCCCTCAAAGTAAAGGGTTGCCGCAGTCCCCATGTTTGTCACGGTGATGTTTCCTGGATTTACCACCGTCACGCCATGCATGCCAAATCCGCATGCGATCTCAAGATTGTGGCCATTCATGTCCAACTGGCCTTGCCCGCCACGAATGTCCCACCGGCGGAACACCCAGTTGCCCTTGGAGTCTTGATATGCGATGCCGCCAAAGCGCGTATCGCCAGTCAGCGTGACATTCTCGAACACCGCTCGCCACTGATCCTTTACCGTGCCGACATGACGGAGCGCACCCTCGCCGTTCATGCCCGTGCCGCATACCGATATGGCCCGTTTGCCGAAACGCAGATCCTCTGCGTCCGCACCGAACTCAAGCGTAGCGCCATCCGACACGACAACAGTGCCGCTATCGGCATCACCAAGCGCATAGGCCGCCAGACAGCGCAGATATCCGCCCTCAACGAGAATCGACCCCTTGTATCCGGCAAGCGACCTGTCGATGATGAAACGGCCTTCGCCACGCTTGACGAGATCCTCACCCGAAACGATGATCGCATTCGCCTCATCATCGGTCATCGTGCGGTCAACGTCCGCATCTACCGTCACCTCCAGAGCCGATGCGCCGCATACGACCATGCCGGCAAACGCAATGGACAACGCATATCGCCACACAAGCGACCTTTCCTTTTTCCCACTCAAAGCGCACCTCTCCTTTTTGTCACGCACGTCAAGTCCTCCTTTTTCCTAAATAAAATAATGGCATATGATATATGGTTTTTTTTTTGTGTCAATATCAATTTTTGCCACCATGCAAAAGGGATTATTTATTGCGTGATGCCGTGACACGAGAGGGGCGCAACTTGTTGCGACCGTTACTCGTGGGCGACGGACGCAATAAATTGCGTCCCTCCCGTAGCGACGACGCCCTCGTCGTCGTGAAAACCGACAGACAGTCCGCTTTCGGTCGCAACAAGTTGCGACCCTCCTGTCTCTGCGGCGATTTCATCGAAATCGCCCTACCA
>CAVJWR010000027.1:0-33933 GCA_963653155.1 Limosilactobacillus gorillae | reverse complement strand
CTCCAGAAGGGCGAACACGACCTGAAATCCGTGGTGGATAGCGTCGCGTCCGCAGAAAACCTCGCGAAGCAGACCGCCGACCTCGTTGAGGAATACGAGGCGATGAAGTCCCTCAAGGTGATTGAGCAGGCCCTCAAGAAGGCCGCCGCAATCAGGCAGAAGGCCCCGACGCTCGTCGCGACCACGAAACAGCAGATCGAGCGTGCCCGCGCCCGTGCCGCAAAACTCGCCGCCGAGAAGGCTGCGGCCGAGGCGGCTGAAGCGGCAAAGCGGAAAGCCGCAGAGGAGTACAAGGCAAAGGCCGAGGGCGAGATCGCCAAGGCGCAGGAGAAGTACGATTCCCTTGCCGCCAAGGAACTTCGGCGACTGGACTGGAATTTCGCCATGCGGCAGATGGGCGACATGACGAACGGCTTCGAGAAGCTTACCCGAGAGGGGAAACAGGCCGTTGACGACCAGATCCACAAGATACGGTGCATGCAGATGCTCCAGAACCATTTCATAAAGCGCGGCAAGGGCTTCGAGTTCACCATGGGCAAGTACCCGAAGGGGACGAAGATCTCCGCCACGGATGCCGAGTCGCTTACGCTTCAGCGTCCTACGCCCCGCGCAAGGTCGCTAAAGGATCGTCCCGTCGCACCGAAGCCGGAGAAGATCACGTGGAGAAAGTTCTACTTCGAACAGCCGGGGATGCTGAACAACATGATCATCGGCCTCGTGCAGGATCGCGCCGACGCGCGTGTGGGCCTCAAGGACTGGTCGAACCTGATGTTCGGCGCCGCGCTCACGATGAGCACCCTCTTCCCGGACGAGCCGACCGTCCCGGCCCGTGTGGAGGAACTCGTGAACAAGGCGGTTGAGGATTTCGAGAACTGCCAGAAGCTTGCGGAACGCATGTTCCCCAAGGTGTTCGCCAAGGAAGAGTCGTCAGAATCAGAATCGTCAAATTGATGGATGAAAGGAACAGAGGAATGAATGACAAGGTAAAGCGTTATGCAAGGTATCTGCTCATCATGGCGGGCCTTGGCGGACTCATCTACGGCATCGACGTGGGCGTCTGTGCGGCGGCGTACCCGTACATCGAAAAGACTTCGACGTTCTCAAAGGGTCAACTCGGCCTTATTGTCGGCGCGGTTCTCTGGGGGTCGGTCGTCTCGTCTCTATTCGCCGGTACGCTCTCCGAGTGGTTCGGTCGCAAGAAGATTATCATTGCCTCGGCACTCTTCTTCACGCTCTCAATTCCCGTCATCTGCGCGTCTGGGCTCTTTGAAGGCGGCAACTTCATCCTGATGACGATCGGACGCGGCCTTCAGGGCGCGTCCGCCGGCCTCGTCGGCGTTGTCGTGCCGATGTACCTTGCCGAATGCCTAGATTCAGACAACCGTGGTAAGGGCACGGGCATGTTCCAGCTTCTCCTCACAATCGGCCTCGTTTTCGCGGCAGTGATTGGTCTCGTCGTTACGACGCTTGTTGGCGCGGCGGATGCGGAGACGGTCTCGGCGGCATCCAAGACAACGGCGTGGCAGGCTATTTTCTGGTGTTCGGCGGTGCCGGGCCTCGTCCTCTTCCTCGGTGCGTTTAAGCTCAAGGAATCGCCGCGTTGGCTCTACAAGCAGGGGCGCAAGGAGGAAGCCCTCGACTCGCTCGCGGCGAACAACGGCCCGGAGAAGGCGAAGATCATTCTGGACGAGATGATTGCGGCAGACGAGGCCGCCGCTGCCGAGAAGGCGAAGAATGCCGCATCGACGGATACGCTCTGGCAGAAGAAGTACGTCTACCCGTTCTGTCTCGCAGTCGTCATACTCGCATGCAACCAGACGACTGGCATCAACTCCGTTCTCAACTACTCGGTAGATATCTTCCAGAAGACGGGCCTTCAGGGCGCATTCGCGAACTGGTCTGACCTCGCGATCAAGGTTGTCAACATGGTCATGACGATCATCGCCTGTACGCTCGTGGACAAGAAGGGACGCAAGTTCCTCCTGAAGATGGGGACGTCTGGCATCATTGTGGGCCTCTGCGGCGTCGGCGCGACGTTCCTTGCGATTTCGCACGGCTGGATCCAGCCCGGCCCCGTGACGGGACTTATTGCGACGCTGTTCTTCTTCATGTTCATTGCGTTCTACGGTGTAGGGCCGGGCGTCTGCGTGTGGCTTGCGCTCTCCGAACTTATGCCGACGCGCATCCGCGCGACAGGCATGTCAATCGCGATGATCATCAACCAGGGCGTTTCGGCCCTTATCGCGACGGTCTTCCCGACATGGGTCGCGGCAACGAGTTTCCAGTCGGTTTTCTTCTGCCTCGCTGGCTTCACAGTTGTCTACTTCATTGCAGCCGCGTTCTTCTTGCCCGAGACCAAGGGGCGTACGCTTGAGGAGATCGAGAAGTACTTCACGACCGGGAAGATGCCGGAAAAGGCCTGATGAAGATCAAGTTTCTTGGAACCGGAACAAGCGTCGGGGTGCCGCAGATAGGATGCGAGTGCCCCGTCTGCACGTCTTCGGATCCACGGGACAGGCGCCGCCGCACGGGAGTGTACGTAAGTACGGATTCCACCGCATTTCTGATAGACACGCCGCCTGAGATGCGCGAATCGTGCATCGATTTCGGGATATCGAGGGTCGATGCCGTGGTGCTTACGCATGCACACATGGATCATATAGCCGGATTCGATGACGTGCGCCGCTTCAATACGCTGAACGGCGAGAAGGTGCCGTGCAGTCCTGATGCTCTGGGTGCGAACGGGCGCACTTTCCGCATTGTGGGCAAGCCGATGAAGTGCTTCGCCTCCGCAGAGACCATAGAGTCGATGCACCACATATTCCCGTACATTTCGTGCAAGGCGAATGACCGGGGGCTGTTTCGTCCGATGGTGGAGTTTGTCCCCGTCGCGGAGCCGTTCTCCATCGGCGACGTCACGCTTACGCCGTTTGAGGTTCCGCATGGCCCAAAGACGTACGGGTATCTTCTGGAATGCGCGGGCTCCCGCATCGGGTATGTGAGCGACTGCAATGCACTGCCGGACGAAGCGGTCGATCTGCTCAAGGGGGTGGATCTGATGGTGTTGGACTGTCTGCGCAAGCGGGAGCATCCCACGCACCTCACGCTCGACAGGAACCTTGGGTACATGGAGCGCATCGCGCCGAAGAGGGGTCTGCTCGTGCACATGTGCCACGACATTTCCCATGCGGACTACCTTAGGGAGCTTCCGCCGCACATCTCGCCCGCCTACGATGGGCTTGAGGTTGAACCATGAGAGGAACCGTCATATGAAATCAGCGTTTGCCATTTTCGCGATTGCACTGTCGCTTCACCTGTTCGGTGCGGCGGCCCCGACCGAGATATCCGTGAAGCTTGTGCCGGATCGCAGGGAGTACATAGTTGGCGAGCGCATCCGTGCGGTTGTCGACGTGGCGAATTCGAGTGCCGACTCCATAGACGTGGGCAAGCCGGGGTCTGCGGATATCTTTAGGCTTGAGCTATACCGCGCATCGGACATGGCATCGCGGAACCGCATCGGCAAGAAGCCGTTTGTCGCGCCTTTCCTCTTGCATTCGTCCGAGGGGCAGAAGCTTGAGACGTTCATAGGAGACCATTTCGACCTCAAGGAGCCAATGCGCTACCTCGCCCGTGCCGTGCTTGTGCATGACGGGGCAAGGTTCGAGTCGTCGCTTGTGAGCTTTGACGTCGTGCCTGGAATGCGGGTCGGCGGCGCCATGCAGATGTTCTCCAACCGGGCGGGGCTTAAGCGGGTATTCGAGATAGCATATTGGACGCGCGGGCAGCGCGAACACCTCTTCCTCAAGGCGCACGACGAGCACGGAAAGATGTGGAGGACAACGGATCTCGGAGTGCTGTTGAGGATTACCGACCCGAAGATATCAGTAATGCCGAATGGCGAGGTGGTGGTGCTGCACAGGGCGACGCAGGATCAGTTCCTTAGGACTGTATTCTGGAGTCTTCCTGATGACCTTGTGCTTCGCACGCAGGAGCCAATGGTCGATCCAGATGTGGCCGGAGCGAAGCGCATGAAGGATCTCTATATGGAGTCCGGCGGGGTTACTCCGGTGAAGAAGTCCTGGTGGAAGTTCTGGTGAGGCATTGCTATCATGAATGTGCTTGGCATTGAGAGTTCGTGCGATGAGACGGCGTGTGCCATCGTGAAGGACGGTACAAAAGTCCTGTCCAATGTGGTCTACACGCAGATCAAGCTCCACCAGCCATGGGGTGGCGTGGTGCCTGAGATCGCCTCGCGGGCGCACGTGGAGAAGATATCCGGCGTCATTTCGGCTGCAATCTCCGAGGCCGTGTCGAATGGCGGAATCAAAGGGCTTGGCGACGTAGATGCTGTCGCCGTGACGTATGGTCCGGGCCTCGCCCCCGCGCTTCTCGTCGGGCTGAATGCGGCAAAGGGCCTTGCGCTTTCGCTGGACGTGCCGCTCATATGCATAAACCACATCGAGGCTCATCTGCACACGCCGTTTCTTGAGACGGACATGTCTCCCGAAGACAGTATGCCGGCTCTCGGCCTTGCGGTCTCGGGCGGCCACACGAGCTGGGTGGACATGCCGGCGTACGGCACGTACAGGATCATCGGGCAGACGCTTGACGATGCCGCCGGAGAGGCGTTCGACAAGGCGGCGAAGCTTCTTGGCCTTGGCTATCCGGGAGGGCCTATAATCGACCGCGAGGCGAAGCGGTACGAAGGGACCGATTACATCCAGTTTCCCAAGGTGCGTCCTCGGCCCGGCACCGCCGCGCTTGCGGGGCTTGATGCCGATCTGTGCACTTCCTTCTCCGGACTGAAGACATCGCTGCTCACTTACGCAAGGAACGTGCGGGCGGAGAAGGGCGACATCCCCTCCGACGAGATTCCACGCATATGCGCAAGCTACCAGAGGGCAATCGTCTCGTCGCTTGCTGACCGCACGGCGCATGCGCTCAATCACGGACATTACCGGTCGCTGATAGTCGGCGGAGGCGTGTCGCTCAACGGCGCATTGCGCGAGGCCTTGCGCATCGTCGCGGACAGGGCTGGCGTGGAGCTGATGCTCGCCAAGCCGAAGTACTGCGGCGACAACGCCGCAATGATCGCGGGACTCGCGTATTACCGGCGCGAGTTGACAGGCACCGATGCGCTTGTCGCAGATGTGGCCCCGTCTCTTGAGGCGGGAGATCTTTAATCCGCTTCGCAATCTGTCCCGCATACATGATTTATGGTAAAATAGCGCACGTATTTCGTTTTATAAAACTCACATAAAGAAAGGATTGAGGAAATGGCTCGCATTCAGATACCTGTTGAGGAATTCAAAGGCCGTGTCGCCCGTGCGGCGAAGCTGGTCGCCGAGAAGGGACTTGATGTTCTCGTCGTGAACGGCAGTGAGGCGGACTACGCCGACACCCGCTACTTCTCGAACTTCTGGCCGGTCTTCGAGCGCGTTGGCGTCGCGATCGCGGCGAACGGCGAGTATATGCTGATGGTTGGCCCGGAATCTCAGGTGTTCGCCGGTGACTTCAGCTGGATGGACAAGATTGCCGTCGTCTACCAGTATCGCGAGAGCGCAAACCCGGCGTATCCGGAACTTAAGAGCGAGACGTTCAAGGACGTGTTCAGGAAGCTCGGCGTCACGGGCGAGAACATCAGGATCGGCGTCGCCGCCAAGCTCAACACCAACTGTGTGCAGTTCGAGGGCATCCGCGAATGCTATCCCAACGCGACGATCGAGTGGGCCGATGACATCATGCTTGCGCTTCGCCGCATCAAGAGCGACAACGAGATCGCATGCATCCGCGAGGCCGCTCGCATCACCGATCTCGCGACAAAGGCCGTGATGGCCGAGCTGAAGCCCGGCAAGACGGAACTTGAGCTTGTTGGCGTCGCGCAGAAGTGCATCTACGAGAACGGCGCGGAGTACGAGGGTCTGCCAATGTACTGCTTCGCCGAAAAGTCCACCCGCCACGCGATTTCGCGTTCGAGCTACAAGGTGATCCAGGAGGGCGACATCGTCCAGCTGAACCTCTCCGCGAAGATATGCGGCTACTCGCCGTCCATCGGCCTCCCCGTGTGCTGCGGTAAGCTCTCGCCGGAGAAGCGCGAACTCGTGCAGTTCGGTCTCGATGCGCACTACTGGACGGAGGAGAACCTCAAGCCCGGAAAGCTCGCCTCTCAGGTCGCGAAGGACTTCATCAAGTTCTACGAGGATCACGGCAAGCGCGCGAACTACTTCTACGGCCCGTGCCACGGCACTGGACTCATCGAGGTGGAGGCTCCGTGGATGGAGACGATCTCGGACTACGAGCTTACGCCGAACATGACGTTCCAGATCGACACGTTCGTGACGTCGCCGACATTCGGCCTCCGCTGGGAGAAGCCTATCGCCATCACGAAGGACGGCTGCGTGAACCTCGCGCCGTCGCAGATTGGCCTCAATGGCCCGATCGAGGTCTGCAACTGATAAACAATAGAATGGACGAATTGCGAATTGCCGAATGTCTTGGGGTTCGCAATTCGGCTTTCATGGAGATTTGAGAAATGCGCTATGAACTCATGCGGCCGTCGCAGATCCGCGAGGCCATAAAGAAAAGGACTCCTGTCGTACTTCCCCTTGGCGTGCTTGAGTACCACTCCGAACATCTGCCTGTCGGCATGGATACGCTGGCGGTCGAACGCGCCCTCTACGAGTACGAGAAGGAGGCGGAAGTGGTGATCCTCCCGAGCTTCTACTGGGGCGCCTCTTCCCGTGCCGTCGCCCCGTGCGAGGGACGCGGCTCCATCCCCGTGGATTCGCAGGCCCTTGTGCCGATCGCAAGGCAGATATTCCGAGGGCTGCTTGACGTCGGCTTCCGGAACATCCACACGTTCGTGCACCACCAGAGCGAGGATTTCGCGGCCGGAATGCCTACGGATCTTGCGTTCCGCCTTGCGAGCCGCCAGGTGATAATGGAGTTCCTGGAGGAGAAGAAGGGCGATGGCTGGTGGGGCGATCCCTCTTCCGCATCGTACTACACCGACCACACCAACCTTGACGCTAATCCGTTCATATGGATCCAGAACCATGCGCTCATGGACGCGAAGGTGCTGGCGAAGTATCCGTTCGACCACGCAGGCGAAGGGGAGACGTCGCTCATGATGTCCCTCTGCCCCGATACGGTGAATATGGACGAGTTCGACAAGACGGCCTGGTATGCGCAGAGTGCGCTGAAGGCGTCGAAGGAGACGGGCGACGGCGGAGTCGCCATGATCCTCGACCATTTCCGCAGGGTGTTTGGCAAGTAATCAAGAGGCTGACAATTAGATGAATACGGTTCTGATCGGTTCCCAGTGGGGGGACGAAGGCAAGGGCAAGGTCATAGACGTCCTTACGGACAAGGCCGACCTGGTGGTTCGCTATCAGGGAGGGTCGAACGCCGGGCATACGGTGATTGCCGAGGGCAAGAAGCGTGTGCTGAGGCTGATCCCAAGCGGCATCCTGCATGAGGGCAAGGTATGCGTGATCGGCAATGGCGTTGTGATGAACCCGCTTGATCTCATTGAGGAGATCGAGGCCATGCGTGCCACCGGTGTGGAACCGAAGGGCCGTCTTTTCATCTCCACGCGCACCCAGATGGTGATGCTGTACCACCGTGCGCTCGACAAGGCCGAAGAGGCCACGCGCGCAAAGGGCAAGAAGATAGGCACTACAGGGAGGGGTATCGGCCCGGCATATGCCGCCAAGGTGTCTCGCACGGGCCTACGTTGCGGAGACATGCTCTGCGGCAACTTCCTTGACCTCGTGCGCGAGCAGGTGGATGAGACCAACGCCAAGCTTCGCGTGCTCAAGTCGGAGCGGGTGGACGAGGGCGACTCGATCGATGTCCCCGGTTGCACCATAAGGGACTACCAGCTTGATGCCGATGAGCTTGTGTCCATCTACAGAGTCGTTCAGGAGAAGCTTGCCCCTTACATAAGGGACACCGTGCCTATGCTGCATGAGGCGAAGAAGGCGGGCAAGTCGATACTTCTTGAAGGCGCACAGGGCACCATGCTCGACATTGACTTCGGAACCTATCCGTTCGTGACCTCGTCCAATCCGACGTCCGGCGGCGCATGCATCGGTTCGGGGCTTTCCCCTCGCGACATCGACTGCGTCGTGGGCGTAATCAAGGCATACACGACCCGTGTCGGCGAAGGCCCGTTCCCGACGGAACTCTACAATGCCGTGGATATGCTTGACGCGGATGGCAAGACCATGGCTGAGCGTGGCCACGAGTTCGGCGCAGTGACGAAGCGTCCGCGCCGCACCGGCTGGTACGATGCGGTGATCGCGCGCTACGCGCAGCAGATAAACGGCGTGGACTATTGGGCGCTCACCAAGCTGGACGTGATGGACGTGTTCCCGAAGATAAAGATATGCGTTGCGTACGAGCTTGACGGCAAACGCATCGACTACGTTCCTTCATCTGCGGCGGAGCTTGCGCGTGTGAAGCCGATCTACGAGGAGATGGACGGATGGATGTGCGAGACCTCCAACGTCACCCGCATCGAGGATCTGCCGCCGAAAGCGAAGGCATACGTGGATCGTCTCGTCGAGCTTTCCGGCGGGAAGCTTGGCATCCTGTCGATAGGCCCGGCACGTGAATCAACCTTGCGAATAGCGTTATGAACCCAATCCTAAAGCGCACACTGTGTGGGCTGGGCGTCGGAGCCATTGTGCTCGGCATGTTCCTCTACTGCCCGCTTGTGGGGATCATGCCGGTTGTCCTCGTACTTTCGGCACTCGCCCAACTGGAGTTCTACCAGATGGCGAAGCGGAAGTATGAGCCTGTCGCCTGGTTCGGCTTGCTGATGGGGACGGCGTGGATCGCCGCCGCCGGCGTGTTGGGGTACGCGAAATGTGCGCCGTCCCTTTTCATGGCCTGTGCGCCGCTGTTGCTTCTCTCCCTCGTTGCGCTTTGTCTGCTTGTGCTGTTCAATTCACGCTACAGGAATCCTGTCGGCACAATCGCCGTTACGCTAATGGGATTCCTATACGTGCCATTCCTTCTGGCTTTCTTTCTGCTTACCGTACAGCTCACATGCTGTCCGTGGATGAATGTTGCCGATGCCCCATCGTCTCGCGTTGGGCTATACACGCTTTTCGCGCTGATAGCCATCGCGAAGTTCTCCGATACTGGCGGATTCGCGTTCGGCATGGCCTTCGGCAGGCACAAGATGTGCCCATCGATCTCCCCGAAGAAGTCATGGGAGGGCCTGGTAGGTTCGATGGTCTTTTCTGCCGTGACCGCCGCCGGGATGCTTGCGCTCGCACGTCATTTCAATTGGGGTGACGGTCTGCGGTTCTGGAACTTGCTGAGTTATCCTGCCGCGGTTGCGGGCGGCGCAGTGATGGCGCTTGTCGCGACGGTGTGCGACCTGATAGAGAGCCGCTTCAAGCGCGAGTTCGAGGTCAAGGACTCGTCGGTGTTTCTGCCGGCGGGCATGGGTGGGCTTCTGGACATGTTCGATTCGGTGCTTTTCATCCCGGCAATCGCCTATCCCGTGATATATGCGCTTTCGTGCGCATGTTTGTGGTAGATGGTAGTTGATAGTTGGTAGAGGGCGGCAATCTGCCAACGTCAGGTTGTGGTATAATATTCGGCTCAGTTGCTGGACTGCGCAAGGCAGGTTTCAGCAACAAGATGAAAACATATGCTTGAAACCGAGCGAAATATGCAGACCGTTTACTTTGACAACAACGCAACCACCCGCACGGCAGACGAAGTGCGCGAGGCCATGCTTCCCTTCTTCTGCGAACAGTACGGGAATCCGTCCTCGATGCACGCATTCGGAGGAGGCGTGGCCAAATACCTTTCCGAGGCGCGTGAACGCGTCGCCCAGTTTCTGAACTGTTCGCCGGAAGAGGTGCTGTTCACATCCTGCGCGACGGAATCGGACAATACCGCAATACGCGGCTCCGCCGACTGGTACGGCAGGGACATGAAGGTAATAACGACGGCCGTCGAACATCCCGCCATACTGCAGCCCGCAAGGCGCCTCAAGGCCATGGGCTTCAGCGAGGTTGAGCTTCCCGTGGATGGCGTTGGGCAGATTGATCTCGACCAGCTCCGCGAAGAGCTCAAGGGCACGAAGAACGCCCTTGTCTCAACGATGTGGGCGAACAATGAGACTGGAACCATCTTCCCCATCGAGAAGATCGCCGAGATCGCGAAGGAATATGGAGCGGTCATGCACACCGATGCCGTGCAGGTCGCCGGAAAATTGAGGATTGACACGAAGCGGGTGCCGATCGACATGCTCTCCATTTCCGGGCACAAGTTCCATGCGCCAAAGGGCATTGGGATCCTGTATGTGCGCAAGGGCACGAAATTCAAGCCTTTCATGCTTGGCGGACACCAGGAGGGAGGCCGTCGCGCCGGTACGGAGAACGTGCCCTACATCGTGGGGATCGGGAAGGCATGCGAACTCGCCACCGCAAATGCGGAGGCGGAAGCGAGGGAAATCGGCAAGATGCGCGACAGGCTTGAGGCCGGAATCCTCGCCACCTGCCCGAACGTGCGCGTGAACGGCGACATGGAGCATCGGCTCCAGAACACGCTCAACGTCTCGTTCGAGTACATCGAGGGTGAAGCCATAGCATACCGCCTTTCGGACGTTGGGATCTGCATCTCCACCGGAAGTGCCTGTGCCTCCGGCTCATTGGACCCAAGCCACGTGATACGGGCGATGGGTGTTCCGTTCATAGCGGTTCACGGAAGCGTAAGGTTCTCGTTGTCCCGCTATAACACGATGGGCGAAGTGGAGTATGTGCTTGACAAGCTTCCGCCCATAATAAGGAACCTCAGGGAAATCTCGCCTTTCGGACCTGATTCGGACCCAACGACGTACAAGTAGCCCTTGGAGCCAAAGGGCGAACAAGTCTCGCATGAGCTGTGGCAGAAAGGAAACAAGGCGATTGGGCGCAGGCGTTAAGATGTGCCTGATCGCCATCGTGCTGTATTTTGCCGCAGCCATTTTCGGCGAGGTGCAGTACCGCGTGGCGAGATTCCGCGATGTCACCCCTGCGTACAATGTCGTCCACGAGAATGCCCGGTACCAGCCGCCATCGTGGTCGCACCCGATGGGAACGGACAACCTCGGCAGGGACGTTGCGCTGCGTCTGGTGCAAGGGGCCAGGATAGCTTTCCATGTGGGTGTGATGACGTCGCTCATCGCGATACCACTTGGCGTATTCCTTGGATTGCTTGGCGGATATTTCGGCGGCAAGACAGACTCTCTTGTGGTGTGGCTCTGCGCGACGGTCGCCTCCATGCCGGGATTGCTCTTCATACTTGCCATTTCCATGGTTGTCGGGCAGGGGCTTGCGGGCATATACCTTGGCATCGGGCTTACGACATGGGTGGGGGTGTGCAGGACGATAAGGGCCGAGGTGATGAAGCACAAGGCGAAAGCGTATGTGCAGGCCGCCCGCGTTTTGGGCTATTCCCACGCGAGGATAATGTTCAGGCACATCCTTCCGAATGTGGCGCACATAATCCTCATACAGTTCTCGATACGTTTTCCAGGCGCCGTCGCCACGGAGGTGTTCATATCGTTCCTCGGCATCGGCGTACAGGGAGAGCCGAGCTGGGGCATAATGATAAACAATGCCAGACTTAGGCTATGGCAGGGCGTGTGGTGGGAGATGACGTTCGTGACGCTCGCCATCTTCACGCTCGTGCTGGTGTTCAACCACCTTGCGGACTATCTTCGCGACAGGCTTGATCCAGCTCTGCGCAATGTGCGTTGAAGAATTTACGATTTGCGATTTTTCGATTTACGATTGCATGATGAGGTTGAGAAGTTGAGAGGGTGAGAAGTTATGATTTCATTGATGATCTGGTAGGGCGATTTCGATGAAATCGCCGCAGAGACAGGAGGGTCGCAACTTGTTGCGACCAAAAGCGAACTGTCCTGCCAGTTGCCACGACGACGAGGGCGTCGTTGTTACGGACGCGATGGATCGCGTCCCTCCCGTGTTCGTATCTGCGGCGGTTTCATCGAAACCGCCCTACCATTCGTGCCGCAAATAAGAAAATGCCTCAATTCCCAAATGCAATCGCAACTACCCACTACCATCTACCAACTGCCAACTAAATCATCAAATCATCAAATGACTAAATGCAATCGTAAATCGCAAATCGAAAAATCGTAAATCCCTCTACTCCATTTTGCATTGATTAGAATGATGGTTTGTGCTATGCTTCGGCACGTTTCGCTTATGTGCATCTGGAGACCTGATTTATGATTTGTACGATTCTGTTGGCGACCCTAGTGCAGTGGGAGTTCCCTCGCACCGCATCCTGTCATGAGGGAATCCCGTTCGCGGACGGGAGAACCGGCGTTTTGGTGTGGGGCGGTGGTGACACGATCAACCTGACAGTAGGTCGTGGCGACCTCTGGGACCATCGTGGCGGATATGCCTGGACGGATGAGCAGAACTACTCCAACATCTGCGCGGCGGTGGCGACACGCGACAACGATAGGCTGAAGTCTCTCTTCTCCAATGAGCCTCCGGCCAACTGGGGCGGCAGATACAATCCCTACATGCTCCCACTTGGGCGCGTTGTCGTGAAGGTTCCGGGGAAGACGATCCAGCGTGGCGTGCTTGATACGGATACGGGGCTTGGGGAGCTTTCGTTCACAGACGGCACGTGTGTGCGCCTTGCCATGTCGAAGCCGAGCCATGCCTTTGCCATGCGGTTCCCGAAGGATGCGGCGTATTCTGTTCGATCTGTTCCCGGAACGGAGTTTGACGTGTGGAAGACTCTTGCGAACCGAGGGTTCGAGAAGGCGCACGTGTTGGACGGAAGTGTTACCGGTATGGGAGGCTTTTCCTGGAAACTCCCTGCGGACGAACGGGTGTGGCTGTCTTGGACCGTTGAAGGTCGGGAATTCGTGCTCAAGACCGGGCGAGGAGACAAGGTGCTTGCTGGCGGTGTGCCGTTTGACCGCATGGCGTCGGAGTCGGTTGCGCATTGGGCGGCATTCTGGCGTGAAGGCGCCCGCGTGAAGGTGCCTGATCCGGTCATCCAGCAGATCTTCGATCTCGGAATGTACAAGTTCGGCGCGATGACAGATCCGGATGGCTTTGCCGCCGGACTTCAGGGACAGTGGCTTGAGGACGACAGGCTCGTGCCGTGGAACGGCGACTACCACTTCAACATCAACGTACAGGAATGCTATTCGCCGGCATATCGCGGGGGACACTTCAGGAACCTCATGCCGCTGTTCAGGATGGTGCTTTCGTGGCGACCGCTCCTTCGCGACAATGCCCGGAAGTTCGTTGGGATAGACCACGGCTACGTGTTGCCGCACTCCGTGGATGATCGCGGCGTGTGCATCGGCGGGTTCTGGACTGGCACGATAGATCATGCATCGACCGCATGGATCGCATCGATGATGATGCGATATGTGCGCTATTCCGGCGATGTCGATTTCCTGAAGTCCGGCGCGTTCGACTTCATGAAGGGCGCGATGAACGTGTACCGGGCGATGATGGAAGAGCGGAACGGACGGCTCTCGATCCCGATCGGGCCGTCCCCAGAGTGGGGTGACAGCGATGTGCAGAAGGCCGTTGGCCGCGACCCTTCGTTCCAGCTTGCGGCGGCGCATCGCCTTGCGAAGGATCTCGCGGATGCCGCCGGCCTTCTCGGCGAATCGCCAGATCCGATGTGGCTTGACGTCTCGAAACGTCTGCCGGCATTTGCCGATGGGCCGAACGGCTTTCAGCTTTTCGAGGGCCAGCCATTCATTGCGTCGCATCGCCACCACTCCCACATGGCCGGCATCTATCCGTTTGATACGATAGATTTCGGAGATGCGAATTCGCGTCGTGCCGCATATGCGACATACCGGAATTGGGTGTTCAAGGGTCCGGGCGAATGGAGCGGATGGTGCGTGCCATGGGCGGCGATCCTGCATACGCGATTCGGGAGCGCCGATGCCGCCGTGCAGATGCTCCACAATTGGAAGGTGTTCTACAACAATCCGGGCCATGGGTCTTTGCATGATGCCTTCCGCAGCGGGTTCACCGTATTCACCGGTCGCCCCACGATCATGCAGATGGATGGACAGTGCACAGCCGTGACAGCAATTCTTGAATTGATGGCACATGAGACGAATGGGCGAGTAGAGTTCTTCAAGGGTTGTCCAGACGATTGGAAGGAAGTGTCGTTTGAGAACCTTGCCCTCTCTGATGGCCGCCGCGTCTCAGGTAGCCGCATAAACGGAAAGGTGAGCGTTGAGTAGGGGGTAGATTTTAGATGGTAGAGGGTAGATGGATTTACGATTTTTCGATTTACGATTTACGATTGCATTTAGTCATTTAGGTATTTTGATGATTTAGTTGGCAGTTGGTAGATGGTAGTGGGTAGTGAAAATTTTCGATTGCATTTGGAAATTTGGGCACTGGGTGATTTGTTTTTTTTGGGGGGGGGCTTGGTAGGGCGATTTCGATGAAATCGCCGCTGTGGGTAAGCATGAATAGGATGGGAGGGCGGTTGCCCACAACCGCCGATGCGTATTGCGCATTTCGCGGAAATGCGCCCACGGTGGAATTTTCGGTCGCAACAAATTGTGGCCATTACGCCTCTGCGGCGATTTCATCGAAATCGCCCTACCAGATCCTCAAATACCTAAATGACTAAATGCAATCGCAAATCCAATCCTGTAAATCCTGTCAAAAAAAAAACTCTGTGTCTTTGTGGCTTTGTGCCTCTGTGTTAAAAACATATCTGCCGTTTTTTGTTTAACACAGAGTCACGGAGTCACGAAGGCACAGAGATGTGATTGGATTTTTCGATTGTATTTGTTGATTGTTCTATTTGATTCAACCCTACCAAACTACCAACTACCATCTACCAACTACCCACTAAATCATAAATCGTAAATCCATCACAGAATTTGCGTCATGTGACTTTGACAAGAAAAAAAAAACAGATATAATAGCCGCCGTTTCTAACCTTTATCAAATGAAGAGGAGGATTCATGACAGCACATGGTACGTTCTTCTGGCGGAAGCCGTGCATTCGGGCCTTTTGTGGGCAGGTTGCGGCACGGATTTTTCTCGTGGTCGCTTTCGCTTCCGCCGTTCAAACTTGCATGGCCTGGGACTGGTCAGGGATGTCAGGGTCTGTTGTGCTTCCCGCCGGGGACGTGTATGTGCGAGATGGCGATGCCCAGACGATATCGGCTATTTCGGAGATACTGTTGCCCGACGAGAGTACGCGACTCATATTCGAGACTCCGGGTGGCGTGACGGTTAACGGCACGATACATGGTGCAGGTAGGGTGGTCGTGCGGGGATATGTCACCCTTGGGGAGGCCAATGGGACGCTTAAGGTTGGCGGTGCGATTGCAGACCATTACACGGACGGTGGATTTGTCGTGGAATCCGGGACGCTTGCGCTGCCGCAGTCATCCTCGGTAGCCCATTCGTACCCTGCGATCACGCTCGACGAAGACGCGACGCTGCTCGTGCAGAGGCAAGCAGCGACAAACATCCGCGCACTGAATGGATGCGGAACCGTGACGAGCGAATCAACGGACGTGCGGAGCCTGAATCTCGGATTTGCCGGTGACGAAACGACTGGTGAGTTTAGCGGCAGGATCCTCGGAGACAAGATCAAGCTGTCGGTCATCGGTCATGCTCGCTTGCTCGGGCGTGAGAACACCAATGGCGGCACGTTCACCGTATACCGCAACAGCGACTCCGGCGAAGGGTCCCCCTTGTTCGGCACGGCTGAAGTCGCGGCGTTCGGGCGGCGTGGAGATGCGTCCTCATCCGTTGGCGGTACGGGCGTGAGCGTGGATCTGCGCTTCTCCGGCTATCTGACGTATCTTGGAGAGGGGGAGGCGACCGACCGCAATTTTGCGTTTCGCTACTTGATGGCGGGGCAATCCAAATATCCCGTTACGCTTGACGCCGGGGCGTATGGCGGAGTCGATTTCACTGGCGCATGGGAATTCGCCTCGGAGAGCGGCTACGTGGGGCAGCTGACGCTTACGGGATCGAACGCCATGCCGTGCCGGATTTCCGGAGAAATCAAGGAGAGCGACGGCACCGCGTTCCACGTCACGAAGAAGGGATCCGGCACATGGCGTTTTCAGGATAGGGCAAAACGCGGAAACAAGGGTGGCATCGCCGTAGAGGAAGGGAGGCAACAGTTCGATTCCATTGCGGAAGCCGGGACTGAATGCGCACTGGGACTTGCCACGCGGCTGTATCGACCTTATCAGGGAGCGCAAGATGACGGGAATGCGGTTGACTACGCCTATTTGCTCGGCGGAGCGACAACGAATGTTGTCTTTGAGTATACTGGCTCAAACGTAATCAGCGTGTGCTCCACGCGACCGATCGCGCTGAAGGGCGATGGAGCCTATCTGAAGAGCTCTGCGATAGGGTACGGAAAGCTGAAGATCGCGGACGTGTCCGCACTTGCGGACGGCGCTCCCGTAAAGACCCTGTACCTTGATGGCGCAGACACCGAGAGCGTCATTTGCGACGTGTCTGACGGAGCGGGCGTGGTGGGCGTCACGAAGGTCGGCCCCGGCATGTGGACATTGGCGGGCAACCAGACGTTCAGCGGCCCGCTTCATGTGGGCGAGGGAACCCTCAAGGTCGCTGAGAAGCATCGCCGCTACACGTGGTTCCGATTCGTGATCAAGGGTACGGCAAGTCAGGTGTTCTTCCTCTCCGAGATCGGACTGTTCGACAGGGATGGCAAACGCATTGACTTAGGCCTTACTTTTCTCGAACCGTTAGACCGCACCAGCCAGACTGAAGTTGGGTACTTCGGCAAACAGGTTGACTACCGTCTGCTGCGGCCCGGCGAGGCCGTTGTCGGGTCCGACAAGGAACTGTACTACTACAACTCGAATCATGGAGGCAACCTGTTTGATGGTACGGTGTCGGAGACTTGGCGCACGGCCTGGAAGTCGGGGACGCCAAACCAGTCGGGCAACTGGATCCCGATAGTATGGCGCTTGCCGGACGGCGCGAACGAGGCAGTAGCCTTCGATATCGTCCCCGGTTCCACGCAAACGGTGACGGCGTTCACTCTTGAGGGTAGCGTGGACGGATCGACGTGGCACGAACTGTTGAGCAAGGAGTCGTATGCCGCGCCGAATCCGCTACAGAACTGGGCCTCGGACAACTCGCCGTTCGGTGCGGGTGAGGCGCACATCCCGGAATCAAGCTGGCGCTTTGCGGGGCACGAAGGCGAGACGGAGGAACGGTATTCACAGTTGGTGAACGTGAACGGCGTTTCCGTGGCGGAGGGAGCGACGCTAATGGCTGATGGGGAAGTGACGCTGCGGTCCCTGTCGGTTGATTGCGCCGCAGAGCGGATGGGGACGGTCATCGGGTTCGTGTTCGCAAAGGACGGGAAGATCACCCTGAGGAATCTCGACAGGGCATCCCCGGCTGCGAAATTCATTCCCGCTACCTTCAGGGACTGCACCGGTCTCGAAGGTCTGTCGGCATGGCAGGTTGTGATGGGCGAAGATGCCCGCCCGCTTGCAAGTTGGACGGTAAGCGTTTCTGAAAGCGGCATCCGGATTGCGCCGAAGGGGCTCCGCGTAATAATCAAGTGAAAGGAACTGTGCGATGAAAGTGAACTGCGCAATGAAAAATGTATTGTCGGCCTGTGCGCTTGCCTGCCTTGTGACTGGCGTTCACGGGGGACTCACCCTCGATGAGGGCGACGGCGACGGGTTCATAATCGGCGCGGCCGGTCGTACATGGGAGGCGAATAAAGTCGTCGGCGACAACAAGGGATCGATCTTCATGGATGTCGTGTTCGGTGAGCCGCTGACCAAGGATGTTTCGCAGCGAACCCTGATGCACCTGCGGACGAAAGGGCGCACGACGCTTGCGTGGAACGCCTACGGCAACAGCACTCTCCAGTGCGAGCTTTCGGATCAGGCCAAGACTTATCGGGCGGAGTTCCCCGATGCGCTCCGAAACATCCGCAAGGGCGAGATTTACCGTCTCGGCGTGACATGGGACGGGGATGTCGTTCGGGTGTACGTCAACGGCCGTGCCGTCGATTCAGGCATCCAGCCGCTGCCGATGCGCGTGGGATCGCTTGCCAAACTGTGCGTCGGCCCGTATAGTGACGCATGGAAGGCCCCGCGCCCATGGGGCGACGACATCCGCATTCTGCGGCTGCGCGTTTGGGACGAGGCTCGCACACCTGCGGATGTCGCGAAGGACGAGGGCATCACATTCGTCCCATTGCGGGATACGCCAAATTCGCTTGTCATCCCGATGTTGCCCAAGGGAGTGGCGGCTCCATCGGTAGACGGCTACCTCACGGATAAGGCATGGAGCTATGCGGGGTCATTCCCCCAGTTGTTGCGCGGAAACTTCATGGGGCGTTCAGGCTCGTTGCCCCCGCACGGATTCCGTCTGGCATACGACGATGCCAACCTGTACCTTGGCTTTGACACGCTGTTTCCAGGCGGGTTCTCCTGCGTGGAAGGCATCGCCCGCACGGAAGCGATGGAGCCGGAGGCGTGGGGATCCGAGTCGTGGGAGTTCTTCCTTACGGTCGGGGAGCGCATGTTCCGGTTCGCAGGAAACTATGCGGGCGGCACATGCGAATCGCGATACCCTGACCTCGGCAAGAAGTGGAACGGCAGCTGGAAGTGGGCGTTCTCCAAGAAGATGAACATCGACGATTCCGTTCATTGGCAGGGAGAGGTCGCCATCCCGTGGTCCTCACTTGACCTTAAGGGGCCAATCTCCGGGAAGGAACGCTTCAACTTCTGTCGGTCGTGGACGCTGCCGACATGCGGAACCATCTCATCGCTCAACGCGAATGGCCGGGGATATCCGCCGAGCGGGGATGAACGGCAGTGGTGCCCCGTCGCCACATTCGCCCCGTCCGCCTCGTACAGGTTGCTCGGACGCACCGACCCCGCCGGCGGCGAGTACACGGAAAGGTATTCGCTCGCGTCCGCCACGGGCGGCAATCTTGTCTACGAGGTCTCTTTGGCGGCCTTGGACGGGTCTCTTGGCCTAAAGCGCATGCACAGGAGCGTCTTGACCCTAAAGGCCGGCGACGTGGTTGAAGGCTCGTTTACCGCATCCACATCCGTGCCCGGCTACGATGCGGTTCTGCACGTGCTGACCGATAACGGCAGGGTTGTAATGCGGCAGGTCGTGCCGTATGATCTCGACAAGAGGGTGTTCGACGTCACGCCGCTCTACCTGAAGGAGCGAATAAGGGTGTCTTTCCGCCGTCCCTTTGAAGGGACGTTCAGGGTCATTTCACCGGATGGTGCGGTGTTTCTGGAGCGGAAGACAGATGGCCACCCGTTCGAGTGCGCGTTTGGGCGCGACAGCAAGGTCGGGGAATATGCGTTTCGGTTGGTGAAGGATGACGGCACCGTCGCCGGCGAGGTAAAGTCCTTCTATCCAGGGATTGGCGACTGGGAGAGGCAGGATCCGCACTATGATTGGGTGTTGCCGCCATTCAGTCCGATAAAGTCCAGAGTCTCGTCCGACGCAATCTATGCAGACCTTTCGTTGCGGACATATGGCTGGGAGAAAAGTCTATTGCCCGTAAAGATCAGCAGCTGCGGCGAGGAACTGTTTGTCGGCAAACCTGAACTGCTGTTGGGCGGCGTTCCGCTACCATGCGATTCGATGGCGGTGACATCAAATTCCGTGACGCATCTTGGGGTTACTGCGAAAGGTTCCTGCGCCGATGCGGACGTGGAGAATCTTGCATGGATAGAGTACGACGGCGTGCAGTACAACAGGCTTACGGTTACGCCACGTCAATCCGGGCGGAGCCTGTCGATCCGCTATGTGCTCAATCCCAGGTTTGCGAAGTACATGAACGCTTCCGCCGGTGGGCAATGGGGGGCGAAGCGAACGGAGAAGATACCTTGCGGGGAGAGTGTCGTCGGGGCGTTCCCGATGATGTGGACGGGCAACGAGGAGAAGGGGCTTTGCTTCTTCTACCAGTCTCGCGCCAACTGGAATGCGGACAAGGCCAATACATATCGGTTCGAAAAATCAAAGGACTCATTCACGGTTACGGTCTCGATCGCCAAGAGTCTGCCCGCCGGCAAGCCGTATTCGATCGAGTTCGGGCTTTTGGCGACACCGATGCGGCCCCTTGCGACGAACCATCCGTTCAACACGTTCAACGGGAATAGCATGTCGGCGCAGCTGAACCGTCCGTCTGGCCGGCCCGTGCAGGATGTCGTTCTCATGAGCTATCCGGGCAAGGGCAGTGGCGATCTCGGAAGCTTCTTCTGCGATCTGGACGAGCCTGCATTCAAGGTTGACAGGGAGAACCATCTCTGGGTGATGGACAACCACGTGAAAGGCGCTCGCGTACGCGCCGTTCCGTACACATGCGCACGGTTCCTGAGTTCGTTCTATCCTGAAGTGCGGGCGTTCTTGCCGGAATGGACGTTCAGTCCGGAATGTGCGCTCGACTACTCGCACACGGGCCATTTCCTCTACGAGTGTTGCCCGAAATCGTCCGCGACGGAGTTCTTCATATGGAAGTACAAGACCATGCTCGATCTCATTCCCGGCATGAAGGGGATATATCTTGATTTCGGACTGATTCATGAATGCTCCAACAAAGAGCATGGATGCCATGAGTCGATGGCGATCCTCGCGCAGCGCGAGTTCTATCGGCGACTGGCGGTCGCGCAGATCGAAAAGGGCATCGCCGATCCCGTGACGGTGATCCATTCGACGGATTGCGTGCAGCCTCCTGCGATGACGTTTGTGACGCACCTGTTCAACGGCGAGCACATCCGTCAGATGTCCTCCACCATTCTCCATGACAAGAAGGACATACTTGACACGTACGGAATCGAGATGTTCGCGAGCGAACTGTCCACCTTGCCGTGGGGCGTGGAGAACAGCTACTACATGCCGTACGATACGCTGCTGAAGAAGAATGGCGGGGACGAACCTACGGACGCATACGAGTTCCGCATGGGAATGGCCTCCATCGGGGCGGGGCTTGTGCATGATACGGTCCAGAGCCTTCACCGCAACCATTACGGTCTTTTCGACAAGGTAATGCGGATCCTGGAGGGCTTTGGGGTCGGCGGCAGGGCGAAGTTTGTCGGATACTGGCGCGAGCCGACGAAAGTCCTGCGCGGGGACGGCGTTTACGTGAGCTGCCACACCACTGGCGACAAGGTTCTCCTCGTCATTGCGCATATCGCGAAGCCGCATGTGGATCAGGATGTGGAGATAGAGCTTGACCTCGGCAAGCTGGGGATCAGGGCACCGTTGTCAAGGGCAATAGACCTGCTGCCGGCGGATGACCCCGAATACGGCTGGCTTCTTTCGCGGGCTGGGGATAAGTCTCGGCATGTATCCTTGGCGGTGCTTGGGCTTGGCCCCTTCGGGTCGCGTGTGGATTCGTTTGACGGGAAAGTGCTCCGCTACCATCTTCCGTTCCACACATTCGGGCTCGTTGAATTGCGTCCGTGAATTGCTGCCAACTACCATCTACCAACTACGATCGTTTTTTTATTTAACACAGAGACACGGAGTCACAAAGGCACAGAGATGCGAGATTTAGTGGGTAGATGGTAGTTTGTAGTTTGTTTGGTAGTTGGTAGCTTTCTCATCTTCCCAACCTCTCACCCTCTCCACCTCTCAACTTCCCACCCTCAGACGCCTCTTGACTTCAACTGCGATTTTTGGTATAAGGTTCAAACATTAAGCAGAATGAGGACTCATCCATCGTGGACAAGCACCAAATAAACGCATAAACAAAAGGAGTTACGAATGAAATGGCGTAATCGGCTGAACATTCCCATGACCGTTCCGAACGGCGTTTTCTCGTCGAGTCTCTCGGATGGTTTCTCCAGTATGGGGGGGGCATCCTCAAAAGCGTGGTGCTTGCCGCGCTGGCGCTCTGCCTGATTTCGGCAAAGGCCGAGACGTTTGTGCTGACTAAGACTCCGAACTCGCTCACAGACTGGCAGAATGCCGAGTTCTACGCGGGCGAGTCTGCGCCGACAGGTGCGACGACGGATGAAATTCAAATTTCGCCTGGCGTTGAGGTGACGGTCTCGAACACACAGTCAGACGTGGTCGCCTTCCTGAACGGCATCTCAAATCTTTCCCTCGTGGGCAACGCCATCCGGGAGAAGCCCCAGTCCAAGCTTACGATCTACGTCGAGGACGGCGAGACTTGGAACTATGCGAGCCGGATCGAAGAGGCCTCGCATGGCAACAGCTATTCGATGGTCGAGAAGCGAGGCAAGGGCGCGTTGAAACTTGATCATACCAATGCCAACGCCTATTGGTCGTTTTGGCATGTGGTCGAGGGTGAGCTGTGGCTGCCGGGTCCGGACACGACCCAGAACAAAGCCGCCTACAAGTACTTTGCGCAGACCTGGATTGAAAGAGACGGCGCGGTTCGTCTGGATGCGCTCAGCAAGTTCGTGGCTCCCAACAGATCGACTTATGACTCGTACTGGGCGCCGAGTGGCGTCTACAACGCCGGCGTGGTCTCGAATTCGGTTTCCGACCATCTGGCCTGCGTCTACATCCAAAAGACATCCCTGGAAGAACCTGAATGTGCGTGTGATGGTGTGTTTTCCAAGTTCGTCGAGCTTCTTCCCCAGGCGGGCTCCGTCCTGAGACTTCAGGGTATGGCCAATGAATTCACCGACTATGTCTACATCAATGGCGATTCGGCGGGAGGTGTGGCAACGGTCTATGCCAGGAAACTCGGCAAGAAGGCGAACGGGAGCGCCGTCGATGCCAGTTCGGTCGGCGTAAATGACTCCCTGCTGATCAAGGGAATCGGCGGCGGACGAATCGTCTATACTGGCACGGGCGAGACCTGCGACAAGAACCTGTGCTTCATAAGCGGCAGTGCGCAGGGCGCTCCTGCGATTAGCGAGATTAACGGTGGCGAGCACGGCGGACTGAAACTGACGGGCACGCTCACCAGATGGTCATCCTCCACGTTCTGGATTCCCCACATCGTCTTCGGTGGCGACAACGCCGAGCCCTGCGTGTTCCAGGGAACGGCAGCGGACTTCGTGTTCAATGACAGCAGCGCAAGCGCATCGCCTTATTTTGGCAATCTCTATTCGCGCTACCATCTCAAGACGGGGACGGGCGAGTGGTATTTCCCCTCGAATCCGAACAATACCGCCGCCGGAACCTGGCAGGTCGCCAACGGCACGCTTGCCTATGACAAGATCGGGCCGCGCGGCGAGTGCCATTCGCTTGGCTCGTCCACGAATTGCTACGTTTGGGAGGCGATGCAGCCGGACGAGAGCAAGCGGGCGAAATATGCATTCTTGCTCGGCAGTGCGGATCTCACGGAGGTCGGCATCATGGAGTGCCGTTCCGAGACCGGCGACATCTGCACTGATCGTCCGTTCGGCGTGATCGGCCGCGGCGGTTTCCGCTCGAATCACGGACGTGTTCTGTATGGGAACATCTTTGGTGTCGGACAGGGAGAGAAGGTGCTCATCCTTGAGGGCACGAGTGCCGTTGCGAGCGAGGTCTGCGATGTCAGTGACGGGACGGACGGCGGCACTCTTTCGGTTGTAAAGCGGGGGAGCGGCACATGGACGCTCGGCGGGAACCAGACCTTCACCGGCGGCATCGCCGTCGAAGGCGGTACACTCACCGTTGGGCATCCGAAGAAGTACATGTACTACCGTCTGCTCATCCAGGAGACCATGGACAACAACCCTACGTTGCTGGCGGTGCGAAAGGAAAAGGATGGCGGCATATCGCTCGAATCCCAAAATTCAGCCACCATGTTTGATGAGATTGGCCTCTGGGCTGCCGACAACAGCCGACAGAACATGAACCTCACGTTCAACCCAGAGGGCGGAGGCGCCAATCTCAAGCCCGGAGAATTCGGCTTCGGCAACGGCTTGCTTTACCAGAACAAGAAGGAGGAAGGCAATTTGCCGCTACTGTTCGACGGCTGCCGCTACACGGCGGCAGGAACCTGGGCTGCGGGCGAGGTCTGGGGCACGTCAATACTTGGCGGTGTGTTCTACAGGGACGGGAAGGCGATCAGATCGCCACGGCTCAATGACGAATCAACTTGGATCGCCGTTGACATGTGCCTCCGTGAAGGTGCGCAATCCATTGACCATTTCGACGTTTCCAGTCCGGCGAATGACCTTGAACATAGCACGGCCGCCCGCGGTGCGCCGACCGCGTGTCAGCTTCTTGGAAGCGTGGATGGCCGGGTTTGGGAGGACATTTCCGGCACCCAATCGGTCACGCACAACAAAGACCTGCGCTACAAATGGGTCAGCAACGGAGACGGCACCAGCGGCGGAGGCCTCATTGGAGGTGGAAGTCCGTTCTATCCGAATCCGGAGAGCGATGAACGGTTTAACCGAGCGAATGGCTGGAAGACGGTTCGGACGACGCCGGCAGCGGAGTTCTCCGTGTTGGAGAACCTGAACGGCGTGGTGTCCGTCTCTAATGGGGCAACATTGAGATTCATGGGCGATGCCGCAGATGCGCCGATCATCCGGAAGCTCGCGATTGACGCGACGAGTGGCGGCACGATCGACGGATTCGCGCTGGCGGACAACTGCGAACTCGACATTACAAACGTTCCGGACGCGAAGGACTTTGAACTGCCGGTGACTTTCATCAATCTTCCGTCGTCGCTTTCGCTTAAGGGTTGGATGGTGAAGTTCAACGGAACGGTGAAGCGCAGGACACTCTCCTTTGCAAACGGCAAGCTGACTGTCCATGCCTACGGAATGGCAGTAATAATCAGGTAAGATAAAAGGAGGAATCAAGCATGGCACTGCGAGCAATTTGCGTGGGAACATTGATTGTCGTTGAGGCACTTGTCGCCGTGACGGCATCGGCTGGAACGGACTATGTCGGGCCACGGGCAAATCCCGAGGACCAGATCCGGGGGTTCTCGCTCTTCCCGTCGTGGTATTTCGACGATCTCCTGGAGATCGGCTTCAACACGTTCACTGGTTTTCAGGCGACTCCGGCGGACAAGGATCCGAAGGCGATGAAGCGCGAGCTTCTTGACCGCATCCTCGCCGCCGAGTGCGATTTCGTCGAGCGCTGGGAACTTGACCGTGACCGTGCGGCAATCGCGAAGTATCCGCGCATCGGCAAGGACGGGAAGCCTGGGCCGCTGGACAACCTCGATGTCACCGATCCCGCCGCGCGGGCGCTCGTCTGCTCCAACGCCGTGAAGTCGCTCGCGGCGCTCGGCGGTCATCCCGCTCTGATCGGCGCGGCGGTCTGCAGTGAGAGCCGAGACAGTACGCGCCCGTCATTCACGGCGATCTTCTCCAACGCATGGGCGAAGGCATCGGGCGGACGCCCCGTCCCACCCGAGGTCGAGGAGAAGGTCGGCCCGCACTTCCGCACGATTCGTGGCTTCCCTGCCGGGCGCGTGATCCCGGATGACTGGCCGCTTCTTGAGTTCTACCGCTGGTTCTGGCGTGAGGGCGACGGTTGGGTGCCGTTCGAGAACGAGATGACCGACGTGGTTGACGCCGGACTTGGATGCCGAGCATTCACGTCCTTCTCGCCAATCGTCCGCGTTCCCCCGCTTTGGGGAGCCGAGGGCGGCAAGACCCTGTGCCATGTACACTGGACGTATGCGAATCCGCTGCCCTATGCCATTGATTATGTAATCGCCGAACAGCAGGAGGCGGCGCGTGGATCGGGGGCACTGATCGGCGCCTGCGTGCAGGGCATCTGCTATCGGAATCGCCTGGCGCCGGCCGACAAGACCGTGGCCAATCCGCCGGCATGGCTCGCTGAGCGGCCGAACGCCGCCTACCTGACGACGCCGCCGGATATGCTCGTTGAGTCATTTTGGATGACCTTCGCGCGGCGGCTTGACAGCATCAGCTGCTATGGCTGGCGCTCCTTGTACGATGCAGATCCCTACGGATATCCAAAGGAGAGCCGCAACTATCAGTACACGAACTCCGGAACCGTGCCGGCGCTGAAGGAACTCTTCCGCCGCGTCGCGATTCCGCTCGGCCCTCTTTTCCGCGCACTGCCAGAACGCCCGACCGACGTCGCCTTGCTTGAAAGCTTCTCCGCGACGATATTTGCGGGCCGGGGCAGCTGGGGCTGGGACGGTCCAGAGTTCCTCACTGGCCAACTTGCGACAAAGGCGAACCTGATGCCGCGTTGCATATACGAGGACGATGTCGCGAAGAACGGCATTCCACGGGAGGTTAAGGTCGTTCTGGCGCCGGGTTGCGATGTGCTGACGGAGTCTGCGGTTCGCGCGCTGAAGTATTTCCAGGCACGTGGCGGCATGGTCGTCGCTGACCGCTATATGGTGCCGGAGATCTTGCCGGACGCGGATATCCCGACTGTCCGCTACTATGGCAACGCGACCGCCGCAGACATTGCCGAGAGTTTCCAGTCTGCGGCCGACAAGCTCAACGCCGACATCGCGGCAGTGCGCGTGCCGTTCGCGCGTGCCGACCAGAAAGACCTGATCCTGCATCTCCGTTCCTACGGCTCGGCCGACTACCTGTTCGTCGTCAACGACCGCCGTGTCGCGGGCGATTATGTCGGGCAGTGGGGGAAGGTGTTCGAGAAGGGCGTGCCGAACGCCGGCACGGTTACGCTGCGTCGTCCGTCCGGGGCGGTCTACGACCTTGTGGCGCACAAGGCCGTTCCGTTCGTGTGCCGCGACGGCGAGACCTCTGTGCCTGTTGAGTTTGCAACATCAGACGGACGGCTCCTGCTTTTCGCGACCCGTCCGCTCGCGCCGCTTCAGGCGGTTCGGGACGGGGATGGGCTCCTCGTCCGCTCGGACGATTCGGACGTGATGATTCCGATTGAGATCAGGCGCGAGGGGAAGCGGCCGTACTATGCTGTTGTGCGGGACGGCTTCTGGCGCAGCCCCGCCGGGTTCGGCCCGGTTCAGGCGGTTTGCAGTCTTGCGGACGGCTCCTCCGCCGTCTGGCGCGAGCGTGCGCAGCGTCCTGCGACCGATGAGGCGGTTGTGTGGCACCGGGCGTGGAAGGAGCGGTGCGTGGACCTGCTCGTCCCTTCGAACCGCGTGGCGCGGCCGATCAAACGTGCGCTGTCGCAGAGCCCGACAAACGACCACGAGATGCGCAGGGTCTCTGGGGAGAAGGTCGTTGACGGACGCTTCACCGCGCCGAAGCGTCCGAAGGCCGCTGTGGCGGAGCTCTGGTTCGGGCGCCAGCGGCGGAATTTCACGATCGAGCTGAACGGTCGGGAGATTGGCGACTATGAGGAGCTCATCAACGTTCACGGTCGGGACTTCCGCCTCGATGTCACGGAAGATGTCCGATGGGGAGGCGAGAATTTCCTCTCATTCAAGGACTTCAATGGCAAGCCGCTTGAACTCCCGGTCTCGTTCGAGGTCTTTGAACTGTTGCACTGATGATGAAGCCTATTATCGTGAAACGGAGGCGAATAAATGAGTGACCCAAGAGTGTTGATGGTCGTACTTCTCGCAGGATTGGCCTTGTCTGCCGTAGCTGATCGAAGGGAGATTTGCCTGACCGATTGGACGTGTGACGGCGCACCGGTGTCCGTTCCGCACACATGGAACGCGATTGACGGTGCGGACGGGCAGGGGGCCTATCCGCAAGACAAGGACAACTCGGTTGCGGGACGCGGCTATTTGAGGACATCGAAGACCTATGTCACGGCGCTTCCCGACCCGAAGTCGAACAAGCGTTACTTTCTCCGCTTTGGTGGCGCGGCGGTGACGGCGAAGGTCGCGGTGAACGGACGGCTCGTCGGTGAGCATCGAGGCCCGCAGACGGCGTTCGCTTTCGAGATCACAGACTTCCTGAGACAGTACGGCAATGCGCTTGAGGTCGCGGTCGACAACTATTTCGACGAGGACACGCCGCCCATCTACGGCGATTATACGGTCTTCGGTGGATTGTACCGTCCGGTCATGCTTCTTGAGACCGATCCGGTCTGCATTGATCCGCTTCACGACGGCGGTCCGGGTGTTGAGATTGAGACTGACATGCAGGGCCATGTGAAGGCGAAGGCGTTTGTGAACGGCGCGTCGGACGCGTCCGTCACCTATGCGATCAACGGGCAAACCTTCGACAGCGGGGCCTTTAGGGTTGCGGATGTGAAGCCGTGGAGTCCTGAGGAGCCGAACCTCTACGACCTGTCGATCACGGTTCAGAAGGGCGCATGGCGCGACACCGTACACCAGAAGATCGGGTTCCGCACGGCGGAGTTCCGGGGGGACGGCTTCTATCTCAACGGGCAGAAGCGGCAGATGCGAGGCGTCAATGTCCACCAGGAGCGGGAGGGGAAGGGCTGGGCGATTTCCGAGGCGGACATCACCGAGGATCTCGCGATCGTTAAACGCATGGGCGCGGATGCCGTTCGGGGCACGCATTATCCGCATTCGCAATTCTTCTATGACGAATGCGATCGGCTTGGGCTGATGAACTGGGTGGAATCTCCTGCATCATCCTATGTGAAGACGAACGAGCTCTATCTTGCTCGCTTGCATCGGATTGTCCGCGAGATGATCGCGCAGAACCGCAATCATCCCTGCGTCATGGTCTGGGGGATCTACAACGAACTCTATTCGGTCTGGGACGCAAACCGTGGCAAGATGGGCCCAAAGGGCGGGAAGATTGTCACGCGGCTCATCCAGTCATGGATGAAGGAACTTGATCAGTACCACGCGACGACCTGTGCGGCGGCGTACGTGAATCGCCGGGAACTCAACTGCATTTCGGATACATTGTGCTTTAATGCCTATCCTGGCTGGTATCATGAGCGTCCGGGCGAAACGTCGGCAGATTTGGCCAAGAGGATCGACGCCTATCTGCGGGATGGCCGGTACACGGTTGTCGGGATTGGCGAATACGGCGGCGGTGCGTCAATTGGGCATCACTCCAATCCGGTCATTCGTCCTGAGCCGGGCGATGAGTTCCATCCGGAAGAGAACCAGACCGATCTGCACTGCATCGAGTACGGCATTATCAAGGCGGATCCGCGAGTCTGGGGATCGTTCGTGTGGGTGATGTACGACTTCGCGAGCGACAACCGTGACGAGGGAGACCGCCGGGGCATCAACGACAAGGGACTCGTCACCCGTGACCGCAAGGTCATGAAGGATGCCTACTGGTTCTACAAGGCGAACTGGAATCCAGAGCCGATGCTGTGGCTTTCCGGCAAACGTCTTGTGAAGGCCAATGCGGACAAGGTGATGGTGCGCGGGTTCTCGAACGTCGGCGACGTGACGCTTGTCCTGAACGGCAGACCGTACGGAACTCTGACGCCGGATGCCGTCAATACCGTGACGTGGCGCGATGTGCCGCTTGTTTCTGGCATCAACACGATTGAACTCCGAGCCGGCGGGTGGACGGATTCCTGTTCGTGGTTGTGGACGGGTGATTCGGGCGACAGCAGAAAAAGAGTGGAGAAGTGAAGCCATAAGCGGCATTGGATGTTTGTGCAAAAAATTGTACCGAATGGGCCAACTAAAAAACGTGTATGTGATATCATTCTCCCCATTGCCACTGTAGTGTTGGAAAGGTTTGGTGCGGAACGATGAGGATAATGAATAAGTTGCTGTGCGTAGCCGTTCTTGCGGCAAGTGTCGCGTTCCCGGTGGATGCGTCTGCCGATGACGTTTTCGACGGGCTTTCCGTTTGGCTGGACTTTCGTGGCGATGGGCCGACGGCGGATGGTGGCGCCGTCGGGAATCTTCTGGACTCCACGGCGGGAAGTCCGCTTGGCGGAAACCACGAGACAAACAGGGCCGCACTCGTTTCGACTGAGATTGTGCCTCCGGCCTTGCCGTGGGAGACCAACGTTGTGAAGGCACTTCGCCTGCCGCAATGCCTTGACGCGGAAACGGGAAAGATCATGCCGGTGGCGTTTGACTTGCCGCAGGCCGCCGTGGCATCCGATGTGCAGACGGCCTATATCCGCTTCAAATGGGATGGTGCGCCAAATCCGGAGAAGACATACTCGGAATGGGTGATCCTTAACGGCTATAGCTGGGGCGACAAGTCCGGTTGGGGACTTGGCATCAGCAATGTCGCGAATGCAGATCCGGTTCGCGGGAACTTCTGCTGCATGGTGCCGCAGCAGACGATGGTCTTCAATTGGAATGACAACTTCAAGTTGTCTCCGGGAGTGTGGTACGACCTGTTTGTCCAGCTCTCGCCCAGCGAGGACGCGACGAAGACGGTGTTTTCCTTCTTTCTCCTGAAAGAGCCGCCGAAGACGATCGTAGATGGAATGCTGTTGTGGTGGATGCCATCCGTCACGACGGCATCGGTGCCAGTGTCGGCTCCGCTCTCCGTTTCGCTTACGCATCGTACGCTGCGCTTAGGGTCGGAGAACACCGCCACATCCTTCGTTGGAAGCGATGACAACTGGGGCGCGTATTCCAAGGGCTTTAGGGGAGAAATCGCCGCCTATATGGCATGGTCTCGCAAGCTGACGGAAGAGGAACGTTGGCAGGTCGTGCGTGGAAGCTACGGCTATGACTGGCGTTTCGGCGTTCCGAACGGAAGTTCTGCGGAATTCGCCGCTGATGCGTCAGATGAGGCGAGGACGACTGTGACCGCGAAATCCGATTCCGTAGCATTCGTTCCCGGAAAGCTTACCGAGGAGTCGCCGACGCTGACGATCAATGGCGAGGTCATTCCGCGCGAAGCCGGGATAGGCAAGATCCTTTCGATAGCGCCGATTCTTTCCGATGGCGCGGAGGCGAGAATTGAGGTGTCGATCAACGGCGCACCGCTCGGAACCTATGACCTGTCGTCTCGCATAGGCTGCAACATCGTAATTCCCGGCAGACTCTGGGAAGCCACGGAGGATGGCTGTGCGGCGATAACAATGACAAGGGTCGCACCGTTCGTCGGAGACCTGTCTTTTGACGCGATCACGCTTTGCGGCGGCTGGAGGATGGGCGGCATAATGACGCGTGAGGGGTATACCCGTTCGCGTTATGCCATTGGCGCGGTTTCGCCGCGTTCCATACAACGGGGCACGATGATTTCCTCGGCGAGTGAACTGCGCACGATTGACATAATGGCACACGTGCCCAAGGGTGCGATGGATGCGGCCGTATACACAATGTCCTTCACGGTATCCGGCTTTGGCTCAAACGACAATGCCCAACCGCATTCGATCTCTGTGAATGGAACGCAAGTCGCCGTATTTCCGGAATTGGCGGCTGGCTCCACCTATCAGGCTCGAATACCGGCATCATGTCTGGTTGCCGGTGAAAATGTCTTCCGCATTTCGAACGATGCGCCCGTCATTTCAGGCGCAACCCGTTGGGCGGCATATTCTGGTTTCGAAATCAACGTCCGGCCACGCAACGGCTTCATGGTCATATGCAGATGAGCGTAAACAACGGCCTTCAAAAGGGGGCGTGCATGGTGGCCCTCATGTCAGGCATGGCCTGGCTTGTGTCTGCTTTGGCTGCGAACGGCTTCTATCGCGTGGCCCATTCGAATGGACGCTGGGATATCCTTGATCCGCAGGGGCGCGTCACGTTCCTGCGCGGCGTGGATCATGTGCGCTATCGTGGAGTCTACACTTACGTCCATGGTGCGCCGTTTGGACACTACGAACGCTGGAATGACTCGCATTACGCGAATGTGGAGGAATGGTGCGCGGAAACGTCGGATCGTCTGCGCACATGGGGCTTCAACATGCTGGGCGGAGGCGAAAGCGAGGAAATGCGCGGTCGAGGCTTTGCCTACGCGAAATCATTGGCGTTGAGCCACGGCTTGACGGTTGGCACAGGCAACAATTCGACCGGCGCGGGGAAGGAGGGGCTTTGGATTTGCCCGCACGAAGGCTCCCCATGCACCGAGTTCCCCAACGTATTCCACCCTGACTTCCCGGCATACTGCGACCGCGTGGCGGCGGAAAAGTGTGCGCCGCTGCGCAACGACCGAGATCTTGTGGGATATTTCATCGATAACGAGCTTGCCTGGTGGGGACGCGGTGCACGGGCGACAGGACTCTTTGACAGTGCGAGGGCATTGCCTCCGAGCCATACCGCACGACAGGCTGTCGAGGCGTTTTTGCGTGAACGCGGGATTTCTCCAGACGCGGTGACGGTCCCCGTATCCGTAAAGCGCGAGTTCCTGCGTATGGCCGCAGAAAAGTATTTCACCACGACCGTGGCGGCCATTCGACGCCATGACCCAAACCACATGGTGCTCGGTGCGCGGTTCGCCGGCGTGGAGGTTAACGACCCGATCGTATGGGAAGTCGCGGGACGCCATTGCGACATGTTGACGGTCAACTGCTACCCATGGGCCGATCTTGACCGCAATGTGATCCTCACGCGACAGGCCGGCGGCGAACGGATCGCGGATGCATTTCGGCGTCTGTGCGCTTTGACAGGGCGGCCGTTGCTCGTGACAGAATGGAGCTTTCCGGCGTTGGATACGCCGTGTCCGAGTACGCATGGTGGTGGCATGCGCTGCCGCACCCAACGTGAAAGGGCCTGTGCCTCGGAACTGTTTGCGCGAACGATGCTCGCGATGCCGGAGATCGTGGGCTACAGCTATTTCATGTGGGTGGACGAGCCTCCAGAAGGCATCAGCACGGTCTATCCGGAAAACTCCAACTATGGGCTTGTGAATGAGCGTGGCGAACCGTATGTGGATTTGACGCGGATGTTTGCGCAATTGCATCGCAACGTGAAGAAGCTTCGTTGCGCACCGTTGCCAAAGGAACGTCCGGGCGGCGTATTGGCCTCAAGGTTCGCCAGTTTGCATGGATTGAAGTCCGCGAAAGGCTTTGCCATGACAGGCAACGATTGGAGATGGACGAATGATGCGGGGATGACGATTGAGGGCGGCACTGGTGCGGGACGAATGGTGCGGCGCACGACGCTGAAAGGCGCGGATCTCGGCACTGTCAGCGCGATGGGCCAGTACACGCTGGATGGCGCATCCGTGTGGCATGAGCTTGAGACAGTCTCCAATGTGCGCTTCGTAGATGGGGCCTTGGAATTGACGGCTTCCCGTCGCGGATGGAAGGGCGTTTCGTTCGAGATGACTTTTCGGTTGACGCTTGACGCCAGCCGCCCGGAGTTCATGCTTGAACTCCTGCGGGTCCGAAACAGGGGCAGTGCGCCAATTAGATTCAAGGCGTTCTTCCTGTGCCAGTATTCGCCGTTTGCCCGCGAGGGCACCTTGCGCAGGAAACGTCCGCTGACGTGGGGTGATGACATCATTACCGGCTGGCAGGCCAAGGATGGCCGTGTATTCTCCGCGATGACGCGGGCGCCGGATGTCGCTGTATTCAATTATTACGTCGATCCGCAGAGCGTGCATCCTGATGCCGCGTTTGCGCCATCAGACCTGCCGACGGAACTGTTGCCTGGCGCGGAGTATGAGTGCGCCGGCAAGGTGTGGATGGTTTGTAGTGGGGGTAGTTGGTAGTTGATAGTTGGTAGATGATAGATGGTAGTTGGTAGAGGAATTTACGATTTTTCGATTTACGATTGCATTTGGCTATTTGAGGATTGTTTCATTTGCCAAGTCCCCCCCCCCCCAAGGCATCAAAATCCACTCTGTGACTTTGTGCCTCTGTGTTAAATAAAAAACGACTGTTGGGTTTTAACACAGAGACACAGAGTCACGAAGGCACAGAGATATGATTGGTTTTGGGATTGCATTTATTGATTTAGGTATTTGATTTTACCTCTACCCAACTATCATCTACCAACTACGATTGAACCATTTGAGGATTTACCGTAGCGACGACGCCCTCGTCGTCGTATAGGGAATGGCCGTGTAGAAGTGTAGAAATGTAGGTCGCGGTGCGGATTTTGGTAGGGCGATTTCGATGAAATCGCCGCTGTGGGTAAGCATGAATAGAATGGGAGGGCGGTTGTCCACAACCGCCGATGCGTATTGCGCATTTCACGGAAATG
>CAVJWR010000026.1:31770-34347 GCA_963653155.1 Limosilactobacillus gorillae | reverse complement strand
CGGATCTCATCGGCGGCCGCGCGGACGGCGGGCGTCACCTGCGCCCGGACGGCGAGCGTGGAGAGATCGACGTCCTTCAGCGCCGTACGGTAGGGAACCCAGCGGATCGTACCGACGTAGGGCGTCGCGAAGTCGTGCCCGAGCCCCACGAGCCGTCCGACATCACCGTGCAGTTCCCACATGTTCGTGCCGCCGATCGATGCCGCCGCACCGTCCACGGCGTTCGTGACGAGATCCAGCGTGACGATCGCCGGTGCGCCCGACAGCGCATAGGCTACCGTCAGCGTTTGGTCTGGGTTCTCGGACACCGTGACATCAGAAATGCGCGGCACAGCCGCCAACGCCGCGCCGGACAGCGCGACTGCGCCGCAACAAGCCAACAGCCTCTTCTTGTGGTTTCCTTCGATTCTCATTTTCCCTCCTTTTCCCCGTTCGGATAGAGTTCGCCGGCGAGTTCACGCGCGGCCTCCACCATTTCGGGATATGGACGATCCGTCACGTCGAGGAAGCCGCTCTGGAAGCACTCGCCGTCCGACCGGCCCGTGAGGGCCTGGTCGCGCCAGAGGAACCAGTGTGCGCCGACGATCCGTTTTGACGCCCGCGCCGCACGCACGTAGCGACGGTAGCGGTCGGCGCGGTCGGCCTGATCGTGCGCCGGAACAAGCCCTGTGTGCAGGAGTCCCCGGTCGAGTGCCCCGAAATGGTATTCACCGATGAGCAGCGGACGGTCCTCGCATCCGTCCGGCAGGTCGATTGACGGCACGTTGCGGTAGACGTTGACGCTCATCACGTCGCAGTAGCGCGAAGCCGTGCGCCAGACGGCGTCCGCTCGGCGGGCGAGGAAGCGGCTGCCGAGGTAGAGCCGGTTCGGCGCATGTTTCCTGATCGCCGCCCGCACGGTCGAGAAGTAGGTCTCCTCGAAAAGGCGCGAGAAAGCACAAAGCTCTTCGTAGGGTACGTTCGCGGGGTCAATCCCCTTCTCGGCGAGACGATTTAGGAACGCGACCTTGGCGGGCTGGTCGTCCGGCGCGGCAAGCACCGTGCGCGCGAGCGCGTCGTCCGTCTCGCCCCAGGCGATCTCGTTGTCGACGAACCAGCCGACACACCACGGGTCGTCGCCGCTGCGCTTCGCCCGTGCGGCCACGGCCTTTTCGAGGTTCGCGGCGAAGCCGGGCGCGAAGACGTCGGGGACGTCGTGACCGGGTAGTTTCGTCTTGATTGGCCGCGCACGCGACTCGATCCAATCGACGTAGGGTGTGCGAAGGGGCGTAGCGGACATCGCCCAGGCGTCGCTCCAGTTGCCGATCGTGTTGATGCCCCACGCGCGGAGCCGCCTGTGTGCGCGCGGCCCAAGCGTTTCGAGGTAGCCGGGACCATACTTGCGGATCATGTTCGCGAGGGGGAAGGAAAACGCCTCGTAGGGTCCAAAGTCCCGGTAAAAGCTACGCGCCGCCCCGCGCGTATAGCGCGTCCAGCACGGGCCGAAGACGGGATCGTTTCGTTCGGGCAGCTCCTCGAAATACCGTTCGCGGCCAGACACGCCGGTCGCGTGCCCGATACGCACGCCCACGATGCCCTGCGACCAGAAGAGGCGTCCGTCCGGATCGACGAGCCACCATTTGCCGTCCACCTTCTCGGTGCGGAAGAAGCCGGTGGCGCGGAGCTGCGGGCCCGCCGCCCAGCCGCCGAAGCGGTCGCCGCCGCGAATGGGGCTCTCGGCGTGTGCGGCGAGCCAGGCGTCCTCCGCGTCACGTGCGGCGACGAGGTCGGACTCATCCTTCGTCTTGCCCGGCCAGTCCGCATGGCGATACTGCCCGAAGCGGTCGGCGAACGGGAAGAAGTCCTTCTCCGCGACCTCCGGCCACGGGTCGTTCCGAGGAATGCGCGGGAAAACCGACAGGACGCCGAACGCTGCACGGCTGGGTCCCTGCGGACGGAACACATTGACAAAGCCAATCTGCCGCAGGTCGTCCACCGTCAGGTGCGAGCCGTCCGTCTCATAGCCGCGCAGGCCCGAAATCGGGAACGGGGAGAGGTGGACTTCCGGCGCAATGGGCGCGACGATCTCGCCCGCCGCGCGCGGCGCGAGCGTCGCCTCTCCGAAGAGGAAGTTGTGCTCCTTGCCGGGCGTCTTCGCGTGGAGCTTCAACGTCAGCGGCTCGTCGGTGAGGTTCGTGACGACCGCGACGATTTCGCGCCACGGGGTGACATCGGCCGGTGCGGCGAGGCGCAGACGCACGCCGCTCCACGGACGCTCGGCCTCAACGCCGACGGCGAACCCCCATGCACACGCCTTCACGCGACCACCCGAAATTCCCTCAACGCGCACGGACGGGGACGGATAGAACGGAGTAGCAGCCTCCGGCGTGGCCACGGACGGAAGCACCAACCCTACTACTGTGAATGTCAATGACGCCAATCCGATTGCCAACACCCTGACGAATCTACAGTGCACTTCCGTTTCTCCTATTGTTGTTTGAAATGGCGGCAATTATATTTGTTTTTTTTTTCTACTGTCAAATCGGTGCCATCATAATCGCCGCCATCGACAAGATAGGCAAGATAGACGGGTTCAGA
>CAVJWR010000026.1:19327-31739 GCA_963653155.1 Limosilactobacillus gorillae | reverse complement strand
GTCATACGGAGGAAGATACTTCCAGATCATTCGCCCTGTCCCCCGCCTTCGGATTGCTTCGTGTCCTCTCATCGAAATAGCAGCCTTTTATGGGTCGGACTTTATGGACAGTCCTTCGAGAATCAAGTCTTCCACCCACCATTGGGAATTTGAATGAGACAGAACAAGACTAAATGAGTTTGTCGTCATCACGCCCTGATGCTTCAGCGACATGGAAACGTCCCATCGTTCCGATGCTGAGGCACTTGCATTGGATACCGCACTGACTTTAAAATCTGTAAACCGTCCACTTGTCGCGATTTCCGCAAATCCGCTTTCAAACTCTGCTCCTGATCCTTCCCCTAGACCTGTTCCTATGTTCAGCGCATTCCGAAGCGAATCCGAAAAGTAGAATGACTGGTCCCGAACGTTGCCGACGACCATCGCACGTATGTTTCCGAGCACAACCAGATCAGCCGTAGAACGGTTTCGGGATTCGATTCTACTCAGCACATTCGACCCAAGCGGAATATCCACAATAGAGCATACACTTGTGATCGAATCGGCCGTTGCGCCAGCTGCACACAGCCCAATCGCAACGACAATTGCCTTTCCAATAAATTTATTCACCATTGTGAAGTCGCTCCCTTCAATACGTTTGTCCATGAACTGACACCATTCGATTCCACCCAATACCAATACCGATGGGGGATTACTGTGCAATCAATCGCACAGGCATTATAACCAGATTTTCTATTTGTCGCGTTCCGCCATGCCGTTATCCAGTCATGACCCTGATTCACTTCCGAAGCAAACTTCTCGGCAATCTCCCGACCACCTGCGTTATCCAATGGAGCCCGCCAACAAAACCCGAGCAGAACGCCCCTGATTTTTTCGGCCCATATTTTCCCCGGCGAAGGGGCAGCCCCTTTGGTTCTCCAATGCCAATACATCAAAGTCGTCCAACCGAAGGATTCATTCCGAAACTTGCCAATATTCAAGACGGAACACCCGGCGAAGACAGCGCAATTAAGCTCCTTTTGCCAATATGGGGCAACAAGATCGGGCAAAAAACCGCCCTGTAGGGCACCTGTGCGCAAATCCCCATGTCCTGAATAGTAGAATATGTCCGCCTGATTCTTTATCTGCCGTTTCGAACTTCTCACCCCTCCATATTCAACAGTGACAATCTCGCAACCTGCCGCCTTGAAAAAGGAATCGGATGGCTGGGAATTGGGCGGGGTTGAGTCGAGAGTTTCCGAGGCTTCTCTTGTCGCTTTACCACGAAAAGCATACCCAATTGAGGAAAAAGCTTCACTATCCGTAAGATTGGACGGCAACCTTGAATCAACAGTCCCCATGTCGATCCACGCCATCTCGTCCACGCCGTCCTCGTCCTGCGGCGGCAGAAGCCCCAGCTCGGACAGCTGCGCGCGCGTCCGGGTCATGCGGATCTCGGAATTCGTGCCGCTGCAGAGGAACTCGGAAGGATCAATGGGAATCTCGACGCCATCCGGGCATGTACCCGACGTAGACACAACGACATTGCTCCCCATCACGCGCCGGAAGAGGTCGAAGTCCCCGATGGCCGGCATGACGCTGACCCGGATCCGGAGCCTGTCGCCGTCCAGCAGCACACGCGACGCCTCAAGTTCTGGCCAGTGCGCGTTGTCCGGATCGCATACCGTCACCTCGCACCGGTAGACGTGCAGCGTCGCCTCCAGACCCTCGGCCACGTTCCCGCCCCTGCCATCGCACATGTGGACGTGCGACGTCAGGAGGCCGTCGGCGTTCTCGGCCATCCAGCCGAGTCCGCAGACGACCTCGTTCCCGGGAAGCCGCGCCGCCTTGTAGCTTTCGTAGGACGGCCCGGTCGGAAGCCCGTTCACCGTCGCCTGCCAGCAGTACCAGTTCGGGTCCGTGTGGCCGTCGGAGTTCAGCCACCGCATCGCGAGGCGATAGGAGCGGCCCTTCTCCAGGGCCATCAGCCTCTTCGAGGCGTTCCCCGGCGACGCCATGGAGAGCTCACCCTGCCAGCCATCGGCCTGGCCAGGTCTTGCGACGGTCATGCTCCAGGCGGCGTAGTCGCCGCCGATGCCAAGCATCATTCCCCGGTAAGGGAACTTCGCCGATGGCCTTCCGCCATCGGTTCCGTCTGCCGGATCGGAGCCGTTGCATATCTCCTGAAAGTCGGAGACTCCGTCCCCGTCGGTGTCCGATGCGCGAGGGTCCGTCCCAAGGGCCAGCTCGTCCGAATTGCAGAGGCCGTCGCCGTCCATGTCGCCAGACGCGCCATCGTTCCCCGCTGGGCTTTGAGGATCAAGCCCATTGTCAATCTCCCAGCGGTCGGGAAGCCCATCGCCGTCCGTGTCGGTGTTGGTTGGGTTTGTCCCAAGCCTAACTTCCTCGCCATCTTTCAGTCCGTCCCCATCCGTGTCGGCATTGGTCGGGTCTGTTCCGTGTTCATTCACTTCCTCGCCGTCCGAAAGTCCGTCGCTGTCCGTGTCGGCGTTCCACGGGTCAGTCCCCCTCCGCTGCTCCTGCAGGTTCGTAAGCCCGTCTCCGTCAACGTCAGCGTCCGCCCCGTCGTCGCCGGAGGAAACGAGCGGATCGAGGCCGTGCGCGGCTTCCCAGCCGTCCAGCAGGCCGTCGCCGTCCGTGTCCGGCGACATGGGATCCGTGCCGAGGCCCAGCTCGCGCATGTCGGACAGCCCGTCGCCGTCGCTGTCCGCCCTCAGGGGATCTGTGCGGTGCAGGCCGACTTCTGCGCCATCGGGGAGGCCGTCCCCGTCAGTGTCGGCAAGGAGCGGATCCGTGCCGTGGCCGAGGCGGTACTCGACGGTCGTCCCGGGCGGGATCGGCCCGCGCTCCGCGAAGTTCCACGACAAGCTGTAGAGCCCGTCCGCCGTGGCGATCCGCCTGACCTGCACCCCGGCGACCGCGCCGGAGCCGCCGAACCCGGCGTCCGACGACAGGTAGCTGATGCGGACGACATTGCCCGTCCCGCCGGGGACGATGACCTGACAGGTCATCATGCCGCCGGATGCGCCGTCCAGCCGCACGTTGCGGTACTCTGCGACGAAGCAGCCATTGCTCTCGACGACCCCCGTGCGCATGTGGGACGAGGCATCGCCGGCGACCAGCCCGGAGCCGCACCAGTATGGCGCGACAAGGATGTCACCCATGCTGTAGTCGGCACGGTCGAGGGGTGTGGGGCACTCTGGGAACACGAACGGGCCGGGAGGCCCAGGGGAAACCAGGTACGCGACGCCGTTCTCGAAGCAGACGGCGCGGGCCATGGCGTCGCCAAGCACAGCCGTGCCGTTCGCGAGCGGCGAGATCGCCGACGCGCCGGAGCGGCTGTGGAGCCCGCCGTCGTACGGGATCCCGAAGGTCTCCGGCAGTCCGGCGGAGTCATGCCACTCGAAGCCGTCCGCCACCACAATGCACCCGGCCTCTTCACAGTCGGAGAGGCCGTCTCCGTCCGTGTCCGCATTCAGCGGATCCGTGCCGAGCGCGAACTCCGCCGCGTTCGGCAGCCCGTCGCCGTCAGCGTCGGCATCCGCCTCCCCCATGCCGGGGGCGGAGAGGGGGTCGAACCCGTGCCGGACTTCCCAGCCGTCCAGCAGGCCGTCGCCGTCCGTGTCGGCAAGGAGCGGATCGGTCATGGACACCAACCGCTCGAAGGCGTCCGAGAGCCCGTCGCCGTCCGCATCGGTGTCGAGGCCGAGCGTGAAGAACATCGCCCCGGACCTGCCGTCCGGCAGGATGGAGCGCGGGATCTCTATGGCCACGCCGTCCGCGTCTGCGGGGATGGCCGCAGTCCCCACTCCAGACCAGCCGCCGGAGTCCAGCCTCGGACGGGCGTAGACCTCGATGCCGGACGCCCCACCGGCGGGCGGCGACGGCCAATGCGCCCGGATGAGGACCGACGTCTCGCCGGGAAGGATTCCGGTGGCGCAGACGCCGGAGGCGGCGTTGGTCCAGCCGAGGGACGACCCGGGGAAATCCGCCTCGGACTGCGCCGCAAGCGGCGTGTCGGGCGCTGCCATGGCGGCGTCTGGCCCGGATGGGGATGGGGCGGCGTGCTTTGTCGCGCCGTGGTGCACAAGGCCGCCCACGCACACAAGCGCGGCAAGCGCCTCCCAGCGCGAACGGCGCATGGGCCGGGCGAGCGCACGGAGCGGGCGGATGCCGCGCTCGCGCAGGAGGCACGCGAGCCACACGGCCATAAGGACGCCAATGACCGGAAACGCGCAGATGGCCCACCGTGCCGCCGCCAAGTCTCTCATTGCGCCCTCATTCCAAATACTCTACCCGGTACGTCCCGACGAGGACAATCTTCTTCCCTGCCTTCTCCTTGAAACCCATGCCCATATTATACCACACTCATGCCCGCCGATTCTGTAAGGCCTGTGGGATGACGTCTATGGCCTCTGAGCCTACATTCTGCACGCTCAACCGTTCACACCCATCGAATGACAATCACAAGTCCACGGCCTTGGTCGGTTTGATCTCATCGGCGAAAAGGGAAACGAAGCCTGTCGCAAAGGCATGGCAGCAACTTGCCCGTGGCGCATCATGCTCCCAAAGGGTTCCCGTGCGGTCTGCCATGTCCGCATAGTAGGCGAGGGCTTCCCTTCTGGCGAGTTCGGGCATTCCCGCACGCGCAAGGCAGTGGAAGCGCAGTTGCATGCCGGGGAAGAGGCCCGCCTTCTTCAGCGTACCGCGCTCGCCCCGCACCAGACGCCCCCAAAGTTCGGCATCGCGGACAGAGTCTGCCGTGCCCGTAAAGAACGCATAGTACTGGCACGTCTCGGTCGCTTCAGACCGCGCGGCAAGTGCGCCATCCTTCCCGCGCACCGCATGGTCGCGGAACTGCGCCCCGTCAAATGACTGCGCACGGACAGCAGAACGGATCGCATCCGCACGACGGACGCAACGTTTCCATCCGTACAATCGCCCGATCGCATCCAATGCGGCGGCATAAAGCATGTTCGCCGGATAGTTCACGTCCTGCACATAGGCGTTGGACTCATCCCAGCCAACGAACACCCATGACGGAAGCTTTTCAAGAAGTCCATCTGCGTTGACATATCCGTCGAACCACTTCAACAAATCCCTCACGCGCCCCTCCAGCAGCTTCGCCGTCTCGCGATCTCCGGTTCTGCGCACATAATCCTCAATTTCAAGGAGAAACCACAGCGCATACGTCGGGATGTAGAGTCCATCCGTGTGATCCGACGGATAGCACATCGCCACCATGCCCTTCGGAAGGTGCGGGAATTCCTTCGCAAGCGCATAGTCGCGAAGGAACGCACGCTCGACAGACGCATTTCCCGTCAGCAGCTGCAGACTCGGACCGGAGAAATAGGAATCGCCCAGCCAGCCGGCGCGTTCGCGGCTCGGACAGTCCATCGGCACGTCCGTCGCGCACTGTGCAAGCGTATGGGCCGCCGCCGCCAAGACCTTGGCGGCCACCGGGTCCGTCCCCACATAGGCGCTGTTGAAGACCTCGGCATTCCGATAGCGGCGCACAACGGGGGCCTTCCACGTCGCCTTGCCGGAGAGCATCGCCAAACGGGCAAACTTGAACGTCTGCGGCTCGAAAAACTCCAGCACATATCGACCAGGGCGCTTGATGTCCCATATTGCGCCAGCCGCGATTTCGATGCGTAGCGGGTTCACGTCTCCATCAGGCGCACGCAACTCGTCCACGGCCGCCATGAACCGCCCCGGCTCCGTACACTCCAGCTCGACCTGAAGGAATCCTGTGGTGTTATGCTCTCCGGCATAGAGCTTTGCCGGAACCTTTCGCCCGGACACGTCCGGCGACGCCCTGCGCCATTTTGCCAGCTCGTGCCAGACGTTCACATCGCATTCATCCGCCTTATACCCGCAGAAGACCGGCGGCGCGACATTCTCGAAGCATCGCGTCTTGGGCAAAGGCGTCGATTCGTCGCAGACGATGTCGTAGGCATCGACCTCGGCGAACGACCTGTCGAGGCTGAAGTCGCAAAGCGGTACCTCCCGCGCAATGAAGCGCGGTGCGGCGACCGCCTCAAGTTCCCGCAACGGTACCGGCGCGCCGCCAATCAGGTAAGCTTCCGAAAAGCCTCTCTGGAAACTGGCGCGAGGCGTCCTGACGATGCGTTCGGATGCCCGTGTTCTCCAGTTCGTGCCACCCGTCGCGGAAAGGACGCGTCCGTTCTGCACAACTTCCGCCGCGAGAAACGGAGACTGGTTCATGTACACGAAGTTGTTGCACCGATACGAGTTCACTTCGACGCGCAGACGATTCTGTCCGGCATTCAGCCGCACCGGAATCGCATCGACACGCGCGAAGCCAACCGGTGCACGTGCCGGCCCCGCCGAAACAAACGTGCCGTTCACCTCGGCCTTGTAGCAGGATGCCGCCGCAATCCGCAACTCTGCCAGACCATCCGCCGCCGTCAGCTCCGTCTCGAATGTGAACGTCTCGTTCATCGTGTCGCCCGCACCCTTCGGCCACACCGCCTGTGCGGCAAGGAACAGGTCAGGCGCATTGAATTTCTTGTGGTTCAGAAACTCCCACACGCGATCCAGCCACGTGTAGCTGCCCGTACCCGGTGCGGCGGCGTTCATGAAGCAGTGATCCCTCTTCGCCAACGTATGTAGATCGCCCTGCACCCCCATGCGGCGCAACTGCTCCCAGCACTTGACCGAGTTCATCGCCGCCCATCCGTCCGCATCGCCGTGCAGGAACAGCATCGGACAGGTCGCAAGGTCGAAGGAGAACTCCGGCGCGAGACGCGCCACATCGTCATTGCCGCCCGTGCGGTTCCGCTCGTCAAGACCGTCCGTCAGCGCATAGGCCGGATACAGCGCGATGCCCCACTGCACATTGCACGGAAGAAGATCCGTCTCATCGACTGGCCAATAGGACCTGTGCCGGGAACTTGTCGCCCCCATGATCGTAAGATGTCCACCGGCGGACGCGCCCATGATCCCGATGCGGTTCGGGTCGAGGTGACGCGCTTCCGCTTCGCGGCGCACGACGCGGACTGCTCGCTGAAGATCCTGCCAGGCGCTCGTATGCTTCGCGAGGCCTGTCGGACGCGGGGTGCGGTATTTGAGCGTCACGACCGTCATGCCCTTCTCGTTCAGGTAGCGCCGCGCCGGCGTTACGCCATCCCAAGAATCAGGGCGGTTATCGAAGTAGCCGCCGCCAGAATAGATGATCTGGATGCCCTTGGTGCGAGGTGTCTTCGGAATATGCCATTCGAGATACGGAACGCACTGGTTCGTCTGTGCATTCGGCATCTTGCCTTCCGACCAGAGGGGCATCCGCTCGTAGCACCCCCGATCGGCATCGTCCGGGAAACGCACGGCAAGGCCGACCTCATCGCCAAGCCGTCCATCGAAGTTCATCTGGCGGATGAATTCAAGTACGCGGTCAAACCAGTGATCCCATGCCGTACCGTCATCGCCACGGTTCATGTCGCCGTGAAACCCATGCCAGCGATCCGCGAAAAGATGCAGTTCGGCGGGAATCTTCATCCGGCGGAGCTGACGGTATATCTGCGTTGAGCCCAAAGGCGAAAAGTCGTCCGCACCGCCGTGGAACAGGCACATCGGACAGGTCTTGCCGTCAAACGCAAGCTCCTTCACGAGCGCGACGTCGGGCGCATCTCCCTCGCGGGTATTCGGCACGCCCTCGCCGTCGGTCAGCACGTATGCCGCCGCCTGTGGCACGGCGAAGAGCAGATTGCACGGCAGGGCATCGAGTTCATCGACTGGCGCATACGCCGCCGTCTCCGACGATGTGGCCAGGAGGAGGACGAGCTTGGCACCGGCCGATATTCCCGTGGCGCCGATCTTCTCCGGGCTGAAGCCCCACTTCAACGCATTTGCCCGCATGAACCGTATGGCCCTCTGCGCATCCTCCCAGCCGGACTGGTGTACGGCAAGCCCCTTCGGACGCGGTGTGCGATACGTCAGGTTCGCAACCGTCACGCCCGCACGGACGAATCTGTCAATGGCCGGCTGCAGGCGTTCCGCGTCGCAGCAGGATTCGAAACCGCCGCCGGAGACCACGAGCACGGCAAGGTCCGTCCGATTGGACGGATTCGGCGCGTACCAGTCGATGTACGGTCGCCGAAAGTCTTCCGTGCGAAACGTCTTGGCACGGGTCTCTTCCGTCGTCGCGGCAATCTGGTGCGGCTGCTCGTCCGGCATCTTGCCTTCGGGCCAGATGTATTCGCGCAGGACTGGCCTTGCCGAAGGCGTCAGCGGCCCGAACGACGCACGGTCATCTGGAGAACTCCATGTCCCAAACGCCCATGACGATGCCGCCGCCACAAGGCAGACAAATGACACGGCACACTTTCGAATATATTCAGCGTACATACGTTATCCTCTCCCCATCTGCTTCGATGAATGGCACGCCATCCTCCGGCATTCCGGCCTTCACGCCTGGCCCCTCTATCCACCAGCCATACGGCGCCAGGCGATGCCCTTCAATCGTCCGAGGCACGTCGCCAAGGTTCACGAGGAAGCGCACCCCACCATATGTCGCCACAACAGTTCCGTCGTCGGACGGCGTGGCCGGATCGATGCCGCGCGCGAACAAAGGGGATCTGTCGTGCACAAACTCCGTGACGCGGCCACCGACAGTCCGCGCAAGCACACGGGACTGTATTGCGTGCAGCCAGGCATACCAGCGCCGGACGCCCTCATTCTTCGTCAGCTCATCGGCCTTGTACGCCACGACAATGTTGTAGCCGAGCGCGAGCACCCATGCGAGGACGCGTTCGTTTCTGGTGAAACCCGCGAGATCGTGATGGTAGAAAAGGAGCTTGTCCCTGAAGAGTCGCTGGGCCACAGGTTCGAGAACCCACGTGTCGGCGGGAAAACGATTCTCCTTGTGCAGTTTCCGTCCGACCATGTCCTCAAGCGGAACCGTCCCCCAAGCGCATCCGGTCAGCCCGAGTTCCGAATCCGCCACCATGTCAAAGCCGTCCTCCGTAAAGAGCGGCATGTGGCGGCTGTCCTCCTCCACGATCGAGATCATGCCCTCCTCATGCGCCGTGACGGACGGCGAATGTGGGCTGAAGTCTCGAAACCACGGCATGGAACCACACTGATCCTGAAACAGGATGTCAGATCCATATGTCTCTTGTGCCGCACGTCGGGTGGCGCGATTCGCCGCCTGCACGACCGGATGCCAGTACGTGATGTTGTAGCCCTTGTGCGGCCCGTACTTGAGCGTGATCGGACTTCCGTCGCGCTTTCTGGCGATCGGCTCCATGCCGGCTTTCTTGAACACCTCCGACTTAAAGGGTTCAGAGCCCCACCAGCACGGATTCGTGTACGGCATGAACAGTCCGCCACGGGCATGGATGGCCGCCACCATGTTCTTGAAGTCATCGGAACTGCCAAACGTTTTCCGTGGCGGGAAGAAATCCGGATACGCGTTGTCGAAACCATGCGGCATGTAGTCGTGGATATGGACGAGTGTGGGCATCGGCAGGTCTTCGGCAAGCGAGGTGATCCTTTTCGCATCGGCCGTGAGAACAAGCAACAGCGGAGAGGCGGCAAGCTTGCGCAGGAACGCCGCACCGTCACGCGGCGGCAGTTTCGACGAGAGCGAACGGCCGAGGCCATTTTCCTTCAGGTACGCCATAAGAGACGAATCGACGGTTCCGCCCTCGACGATTCGCACCGCTGGCGTCTCGACCGATTCGCCGGGCTTCAGCCAATACGCCGATGCATGCGAATAGTAGCCGCCACGGCCATCTCCGGCCACGGTCGCCGATCCCGGAACGAACGGATGGGGATTCTTCCAGGGCGCGAAGTCTCCACGACGCTGAACGCCATAGACCTGTACGGACGCGCCGGATTTCGTCTCAAGACGCGCCCAGTCTGCAAAGAGCGGCGGATAGGGAACGGAGTAACTGCACTTGGACGTGAAGAATTTCTCGTTGAGCGCCATGCCCGTCGTCTCGTTGCCACGACCAGGGTAGACGAACCTCGCCACATCGTCTGGACGAAAGCGCAGATTCGCAGGGAAGTGGAATTCCTCGACGATGCCCTTCTTCGCCGTCAAATGGGCTTTCATCGTCAAGGATCCGTCGCGCTGGCGCACCGTCGTTACCATTACATCCAAGACGGGCGACATCCATTTCGACACGACCGTATCGCCGTGTCGCGTCTCAGAGAATCGTCCGCCGATGCGTCCATCCCGTTCGACCTGCGCCGCAGAAAGCCTATTCGTCTCGGCGAACTTCACGAGCCACAGGCCCTGTTCGCCAGATTCAAGATAGGTTTTCCCGTGGACATCACGGGCCACGACACGCCCCTTCTCGCACCGCACCTCGCCCTTGGCGACCCAAAGCGTACCAACAATCGCCGCAACAGCAAGCCAAGCTCTCATCCGACCCTCCCAGCTTTCAGGCATCACACAATCAAGCCAACTTCATCCAGTTAGACGCGACAGACCGCCCTTCATTCCCCCAGCAGTCTGCTGGCGTGACCACAAACCGCACGCTGCGGTTGCGCGGTATGACGTCGCCGAAAAACGCACAGGCGCAAGGCCCCTTCTCACGCGACTCGGCCTGCATGCCATCTGGCGGAAAGACCCGGCTCTCGGCAACCGTCCGCACCGTGTCCGCATCGCGCACCTCGCAGCGAACGCCAAAGTCGTAGGCCCGTACCGGCGAACCGACAAGCGTCGTGACGGGCGGGAACGAAACCACGACCTGCTCGCGTGGCGTCTTGTCGTCATAGTAGCCGTCCTTCGCCCGGCGATGTCCATCCTTCACGCGCACAGCCGTCACCTTCGCGCTCGGCGCGAACTGGGGAGGCGTGGCCTTCGCAGCCTCGGCACGGCGGCGGAAGTCGAACGTCGCCACACCCTGCGGCGGAACCGTGCGACCGCCATAGAGAGGGATGACCCAGTCCGGTCCAAGCGACTGGTCGTGCGTCCACTCGCGCCGCTCGAATACGATGCGATCTCCGTAGACCGACATCAGCATCCCCTGACGGACGCTGTGCACGTCCACTTTCGGCATCTCCTGCGGCGGCTTGCGGTTGAAGTCGGCGCAGTTGAAGCCGTTTTCCCTGCCCGGAACAGTAAATTCGTGTCCACGCGCACAGGAGCATCCGACAGAGGTGAACTCACCTTGCCAGATGCACTTCTCGTCCGTAAGCGACTGGTGTTCGTGTCCCGTGAGCGCGAGGCAGTTGGGATAGCCGTTAAGGGCCTTACGCGTCAGGCCCCTGTCAAAGGACTTGATCCATTTTTCACCACGCAGGAGCCATGTGGCGTACGTCGTATCCTCCACGTATTCGTGCTGGACGTAGAAGAACGGACGATCCTTGGGGAGATCGAGCGTGGGCAGAAACTCTGGCAGAGGCGTACGCTCGTTTCCGAAACCCTTGGCGTACTTGTGGCCCTGCTCGTCCCCCAAGATGCTCATCCAGTTGCGCAGAACGAATGTGTACCCCTTCACGGTCTTCGCGCGGATCGGCTTGTAATCCTCGCCGAAGCAGCTCTGCCAAACCTCCTGCTTGCGCCAATGGAACGCTTCGGCCTTCGACTCGTCGAACGTCTTGTACCAACTTCCGGCAAATGCGTCCTCGTCGTGGTTTCCGGTCACGAAAAGCTTCTCGATGAGAACGCCATCCGAACGGCGGTCATCCGGGAAGACCTTTCGCCAAGTGCGCGCTACCGACTCGAACTCGCACCTGCGGCTCGTGGTCGTGAGATCCCCGGCGATCAGCACGGCATCGACCTTGCGGCTGTCGTAGAAGCGCAACGCCTTCTCGAAAAAATTGGCGTTGTCGTCCCGCGTGATGTGGATATCCGAAAGGACCCCCACAACCAGGTTTGGCTTCACGCCTTTCGGCAATGGCGCCAACGCCGCTTGCGCAGTCTTCGACATTGCAGACGGCACAAGTGCCGCTCCCGTCGCGCCAAAAAGAAATTCGCGTCTGTTCATCTCTATTCCTCCTTTTTGTCAATGGTTAGCGAACGATCAAACTAAAGCCCGCACCTAAAGTCACCGAACCGAGACCTTCCACCCAGTCGCAGTCCGATGCCGTCCACGTGCTACGCCGGATGATCTCGTCCGACACGGTAGCGCTACGGAGAACAGCCGACACATCCGGCGCCACATACAGTCTCGCCCCTCGTGAAAGTTCCGCGCGAGTTCCACTCGCGACCTTACCGCTACGGTCGATGCCGAAATCCACGGCATCGAGCGACAAGAGCGATCCTGTCGGCAACGACAGCACACCGTCCGACACAAGCCCGAACCGATGATCCGACGCATATGCGACTTCAAGGCTATCAATCACGACGGATGTCGTACGGCCACCGGTGGCCGACGTGAACGCAAGGTAGGCTTTCTCGTTCCCGCATATTTCCGAAAGATCAATCCCCGTCCACGTA
>CAVJWR010000026.1:0-19317 GCA_963653155.1 Limosilactobacillus gorillae | reverse complement strand
TCCACGTACGGGTAAACACGACAGGCTCAACCTTGTCGTCCTGTTCCTGCGTGAGCGTAAGCGTCACCGTCTTTGCGACCGTATCGCTTTCAAGCGCAAAGTCAAAGACGCGCGTCAACAGGACATCCTTGCCGTTCGCATCCTTCTCACCCGCATACGTGTTGAAGTAGATCATCGGGTCTGTGATGTAGCGGTTGTCTGGACTCTTCCTGTCAAAGGCATCCTCCCATCTGCCGTTTCTCCCGAAGCGGTACTGCCCCATATGATCAGCCATGTTGTAGTTGACGAAGCCAACAGCCAAGCTGTTCGTGATCGAGGCTGACGCATTTGTCGCAGAATAGTAGCCCATGTCGCTGCTCACGTTCCATTCGCCGCAAGCCGAAAAGCCTCGCGGATCGTCATGAAGGACAAGCGCAAAGCCCCATGCGCCCGAACCGGACATCGTCGCCCGCCCGGAAACCCTCATCCGTCCTGAAATCGCAATGGGACGCTTTCGCGCCGTCAAGGACACGTTGTTTCCAGCCGCACTCCCGACCCTTAGGCCAATCGTGCCATCCGCATTCCGCTGATAGGGAGATTCTGATGCAGTGGCGACAGAATTGCCGTTGGCATTAAGGCGATCGTAATGCCAAAGTCCATTCGCGGCATCGGACGGCACCGAGACTGCGTCCGGCAGGCTTGAAAACGAAATGTCCCCCTCCGACGAACAGACGCCGAGGTTCAACACCTGATCGCGAGAATCGAGATTCATGAGCGACACGTCCGTCTGTGACGCCGTGAAACGAACCGTGCTCGCCAAGCGATTGGTCGAGGCTGATGCATTAGACGAAACACTGATTTGGGGCGATGCCGTCGTGACGACAAGCGACTTCAGGAATGTATCTCCCTGTCCATCATTGACCGTGAGATCGGAAATCGTGCCGTACGTCGTGCGTCCGCCCGAATCCGTCGTAAACGCAAGATACGCCAAATTGCCCTCGCAGATCTCCGTAAGGTCCGTGTTCTCAAGCGTACGCGCAAAGGTCACGATCTCGCCATTCTGCTCCTGCGTGAGCGTCAACGTCACTGTCTTCGATGAGGTGTCGCTCGCGAGTACAAAATCAAACACACGCGTATGGGCAACCTCAGGCGTCACGGTCGTATCCGCCGTATTAAAGTAGATCATCGGATCTGTCGTCGCCGTCTCCGTCCAACTGCCGTTCCGTCCAATCCTGTAGCGGCCAAAGTAGTTCTGCTGATGGAAATTGACGAAGCCGACGGCAAAGCTCTTCATGATTGGATCGGTAGTTTGGGCATAACACAGACCCTCGTTGCCGGCTTGAGCCCCCTTCGCCTCGTAGCCACGCGGATCGTTGTGGAGGACAATCGCAAGTCCCCAAGCGCCGGCGCCTGACAGCGTTACACGCCCGGAGATTGACATCTTTCCATCCAACCGCACAGGCACTTTTCGGGACGTGACCGTTGAACCCCAGCTTGCATTTGTGCCGACGGCAATCGCACCACCGCCAAGATCAAAAGGATCGCCCGTCTCGGTCCGTATTGACTGGGTCACGTTTCCGACCCTAACCGCAGTCTCTGCCCGATAATACCAGTCTTCAGGCACTTCCCTCGCGCACACCAGCTCCAGCGAACCGGTCTCGTAGACAAGATTCAGATCACGAGCCGCAGTCCTCGTCAGCGCAAGCCGCCCCTCACCGCGCTTGTGGATGGTCTCGCCCGCAAGCGAAGCAAAGTCCGATACCGTCGGCCTTACGCACTCTCCGGCAGGAACGTCCACAACCCACGTGTCGCCATCCTTTTCCACAATTTGCGCAACCAGAAGCATACACGGGACAAATAGAGCCGTGACAATGCTGACGACCGCCTTTTTACTGTTGAACATACACCCTTACTCCCCTTATTGTTTGAAATGGCGGCAATTATATTTGTTTTTTTTTTCTACTGTCAACTCCGCGACATCACATCAGCGAAAATCGAATCCGCCGCAGCGTCTAGGGTTCTGAAGCATGAACAAAGCTCCAGAATTTCCGGAGTTGGCTGAATGCGGTCGGGGATAAGTATCGGATTGCATCCGGCGGCATGGGCGGCCCGTATCCCGGAGAACGCATCCTCGAACACAAGGCATTGCGGGGGCGGAACTCCAATCTTGGATGAGGCCAAAAGGAATATGTCAGGGGCGGGCTTTCCATGTACGACATCTTCGCCCGTCACGACTGCATCAAACATACCAATAAGGCCGGAAGAACGAAGGTTGTGTTCCACAAGGCTTCTCATTGAACTGGATGCGACCGCCGTGCGTACGCCATTCTCACGACACATCGCAAGCATCTTGCGCACACCTGGCTTGAGCGTGGGCGTCGAATTCGACTGTGCGCTGAACGCCATGTCCAGAGCCCGCTTGATGTAGTCGTCTACATCTATATCAGGAAGGAACCGCCGGATGACATCCGGAAGTTCCTTCCTGCCGCATCCGCAACAGGCATGCGGCAGTTCATCCGGGACCTTTACCCCGAATTCGGAGCCGACCTTTCGCCAGGCACGTTCGAACAACACCTCGGTGTCGAAAAGGAGGCCATCTTGATCGAATATGGCCCCCTTTATCCCAGAAACATTTGGCAAATCCATGCCAGTTCCCGTAATCAATGCCGCGTCACTTCGATGGCGTTTCGCGGATCCAGTCCCTTGTCGGATAGGCCGGCGGCACATAGCCATGCTCTGAACCCTGTACCCAGATAACCTTCTTGTTTCCGGGGATGTTGTTGTAGAGTTTCGCGAGCCCGGTGGGAGGACAGCAGTAGTCGCCGAGTCCGGCGCGAGTGATGATCGTGTTGCACGTAGACGGTATGCGCTTGCCGAAGTTCGCCGCATCATAGTATCCCATCGCCTCGGTCCAGGGGATGTACCATCCGTCGCCGGCGAGATTCAGGCTCTTGTCCTTGCGGAGTTTTCCGGAAGTGTACATGTCGCAGCACCATGTGATGGCGCTTTCGGCGCGAGTCACGCCCTCGCCGCAGCCTGCCGCCCAGATTGTCTGCAATCCGCCCTGGCTTCCGCCGGATGCGAAAAGATCCTTGCCGTTCCAGCCTTCGACAGTCTTGAGGTACTGGAGCGCACGCTTCACGCGCAACACCATGCCGTTGAAATAGGCAACTTCGGGATCCTCGTTCTGCTTGGCGTCGAACGCATAGGCCTGGTCATGCGAGCGAATCTCCCAACGGAGGGCCTTTGTGTCGGCCTCAGTCGCGCCGAATGCGGGAAGCTTCAGACCATGGGCATTGATGTTGAGGACGATTTCATTGCTGCTTGCCGAAGTTGGCGCCGGATGCACACAGCGATCCCCGCTGTAACCATGCGTCTGGAGACGCGCCGGGAACTGCTTTCCGTCCGCAACCGCAACGGGAATGGACAGGTATCCCGTGACAGGACGCAACCCGGCGCAGCGGATCTCGATGGCGTAGAGCTTCGCGGCCTTGTTGGCGCATGGGATCTCAATCCGTTCGGCCTTGAGCGGAACGAGATCGAGACGCTTGTACTGGGCCGCCCAGAACGCATCGAAATCCTTTGGCTCAGGATGGCTCGCAAGCGTATCCACATCTGCGCCGGCGCCGCCGTCGAAGAACACGGCCTTCTTCATGCGCTCAAAGGCGTTCATGGCCTTCTTGCCCTCCGGGGTTGTCGCATCGCCGACAAACTTCTTCGTGTAGCGCTTGCCGGACTTGTCCACCACATACGCCTCAAGACGAACGAATCCCGCCTTGTCGAGTTTTGCCTTGTATGTGAACGGCATGCTCTCCAGCGGAATGCGGCCCTTCTCGACAGTCCCGAAATCGTCAGTGCGCTTCCAGTCAAGGAAATATTCGCCCGGCGGCAATGCTCCATCCAGATCCATGGCCGTGAGGGTGAACGTCATCTCCTCCCCAGTGCGGTACGAGACTGGATCCTTATCCGTCTCGCCCTTTATCCATGCCTTGTCAAGCAAACCTCCGAACGCCGTACAGGCGCAGAGAACCGAAGCACACAACAGTTTAAGGGACATACTCTCTCCTTGTGGTTAAATTACGAAAGCGATTATAGCAAAACCCAAGCGCCATGTCACCGACCCACGACAACCAATTCATTCCAGATGCCGATGTGGCTCGTAGCTGATTATGCTATAATTATGTGCCACATGGGTTTTATTGCATTTATCTTGGCATTGTGTGCTGTGGTCTGTACGGCTTTGGCAATAGTGCTTTATTGTTGCGAACAGGGATTCTTGCCAAGCAAATACCATTTCATCGTGCCCCAACGTCCGCTCTTCGAAACGATGATAATCGCAATATGCGTTTTAGGCGCGATTCACCATGGTTCAACAAAGCCAGTGTCCGTGGTAACACATCCAGTCACGTCCACATCACAAATTGCCATGCCATCGGCTGAAGCCCTCGCCTCGCAATCGTCAAACGAATATCCTTCATCTGCATCTTGCAGTGAGGCACAACTGTTTGTCACAAATACAGATTGGCTTGCGTTTGGTGCTCACGAAGATTGGTTTTACATTGATGAGGGCAACTGGTGTTTCCGATTCGGATCCAACCTCTGCGAACGTCTCGCGGTTCACTCTTGCGGGACAATTCGCTCCATCCAGTCCACTTGGTCAAACCGCATATCGGTTATCGACCGCCCAATCTCAATCGCACCGGCGGCGAATTGGAAGTATCTTCCAGACGGGCGACAATCACTTTTCCGTCATTCGGTCTCGCCGTCAAACACCGTCACGTTAACATGGCAGAATGCACTTCTCGACCAGTCTGGCACGAAACCGATCAGCATATATGCAGAGCTCTTCCCATCCGGTGCCGCGCTTTTCCGTTATGACTTTTCCGCAATCGATGACATGCCATCGCTAACAAACGCGGCTCTTCGCGTGTGGCGAGATGGCTTACTCCAAACGTTCCCCATACCGCTTAACGGCTCTCATGTGTCGATTCCAGGGCCTACCATGCGAGCTGACGCACTTGAAGGCGTGTACCGCCGAATTGCCGATGGTGACATGAACGCATACTATTCGGCAGACATATCTGTGGCAAAAGGCCCTTCACGCATCGATGTTAAAGGCGACAGAGACTCCATCCTTGGCGAATACTCATTTATTGCCAAGGCAGGCGAGACAAACACCTTCCCGCTACTGATCGGAGTCAAGCACATCATACGCACCGAAGCGGCAATATCGCACATTGAGATTCGCGATGACGAAAGATGGACTGAATCGTCACATCCAACAATCGGCAACGCTGCGGAGCATCACGCAGAATTGCAATGGCCAGTCCTATTTTCACTTGAAAAGATTTCACAAGATTCAACAGGAGAAATGTTGCGACTTGACACCATGCCGGACTTTCTCAATGGGAACATTGTCTGGAATGGCGCAGAAAAGGCTACGACATTTTACAGTGCCGACGGATGCCAATGCGAATGCATGGACTATTCCGGCTCAAACGTCATAAGCCATATTGCATCATGTAGCTGTGTCCAGTGCATGGCAAGCGGTTGGTTTGCATACGAAGGACATACGGAAAGATTCTCAATAGATGTCAAAGCCAAGACTGGAGGCGACAGCCCTAGTCCTGACGAAGAGGACAATGGCGAAGATCCGGATCCTGAAGCCGCAGTAGCCGTATCGATAGAAGATGCTGTTGTAATCTTCGAGGACAGGTATGAAGACCATCCGGGCGTTTTCGTGCAACGACAATCGACGCAAACGAAGCTTACCGTAACGGCCTATGGCGGTGAACGCGGAGGTTCAATCAATCTCATGCTGCCAAACGAAGTCGCCTTGGGTGACGGTTTTGGGCCTTTGCCTACCTTAATCGAACCAAGGCAATCGGTAAAATGGGAAGCCCAATGCCATGGAGTGTCAGCGAGCGCCAATGAGGGAGCCACTTTTGTAACGGTGAAGTTCTGCGAAACTGAAACTGGAGCCGAGATTTCTGACACAGACAGGCTAACCGTCATTAGGATCAATGTCTCGCCAATGAATGAAGCACCGGAAAACACACTCTCAACCCGCCATAAGTTTGGAATAGGAGAAACGATACAATGCAGGCAATCCCCATCGACACCAACCCTTTCCTGGTCTGCCAACCATGGAATGTTTAGAAATGAGGGTAATATGCTATATTTTAACTGTCCCCTTGAAGCCGCTACCGACCCGATTTGTGTGTCATCCGGCTCCGTGAAATACACTCCTGGAATATCCGTTGTAAAGCCCCAAAATGTCAATGTCGATGTCGTGCAATCAGTATCATACGGATCGCATCCTAACGAAGCTGGATATTTAGGGATGGAATTAGACCTGTCGGTAAGTCCCAAAGATGTCTCTTTCAGAAACATATCCATAGAGGAAGTGCCTTGCGACATCGGCGTCCATACAGGACATTTCTCACATCAATGCTTTTCGAACGTATGGTCACACACACGAGAAAATGGGGCAGGCCTATGGCATAGCGTTGGCTTTGACAACGATTTTGCCGTCGATCTGGCTGAATGCTCAACGGCCATACCACGTCTTCTTCTGCCAGATTTAAATGGACTGTATGACTACAGATGGATATCCGGTCTCCTTTCATGGAATGTGCCGTATGGATGGGCCGCATCGAATTGCGCCATGGATTCCGAACCATTGGGCCGATTCGCAGAAGATGTCAGACATGAAGTGACTCTCTCGCCAGACGGCACGACAAGCATTATGAAATTTGGGAATGTCATTTCACGGATGACGAACGACATGGTGAGACTAAACGGAGTGATTCAATGAAGATGACTGCTAACGGGCCATGCCACATCTTGGCCGCATTCTACGTTGCGATTTGTGCGACAGCTGCATCGTCTGGCGCGAATGTTGCGGCGCAGGACGGTGGGGATCTGCTTGCGATTGCAGAAAGGCTTGGGAAGGGAGAACCTGTGAGGCGCACGGAAGTGGCCGAGGCTTTCGACAAGATGGAGAGTTCCGAAGCCAAGCGGAATATGCCTGAACTGTTCGAGCAATTCAGGCAAAAGCTAAACAATGTCAGTATAGGGGATCTACAGGTAGAGCAGCTTGAGGGAAGCATCAATCAGGTGTGGGAGTGCTTTGGTGTCCTCCTGAACTACGGCAACAGCATCTCAAGCCGATTTGCGTGGGATGTCAGATTCGATGCCATCCGCTGGGTGCGAAACGCGGTGGCAACGGCAAGAAAGATGCGCCCACCCGACAAGCGCACTTGGCCCCAAAAATGGGGGAACGTGAAACTTCGGGCAAACGGCGACTTCAACAGTTGGGAAGCGGCGATGAAACGAATCGAACGACTGTATGTGGAATGCATACGCCGCACTGGGTATGAAATCAGGGAATGCGAGTGTACCCAGGAGTTCAGGGACAAGTTGACGGACGAATTTGAGGCTATCATTGGCAGACCGATGACCAATGCCGACATTATGTTTAGAAATGGCAAATAATCCCACACATTAAACAATTCCGTGTCCTTGCGTTGATGATGTTCAACTTTGCATCCTTTGGATAGAAGGATAGAGGGACGGCCAGCCCATCGGCTTACCGTCCCTCTATCCTTCTGTCGGCTAAAGTTAGCCGTTCTTCTTCTCGAAGTCCTTCATGAACGCGACAAGAGCGTCAACGCCTTCCATCGGGAATGCGTTATATATGGAGGCGCGGATGCCGCCAACGCTCCTGTGGCCCTTGAGCGAACCCATTCCAAGCTTCTTGGCCTCTGCGACAAACAGGGCTTCAAGCTCCTCGGTGGGAAGCCTCCAGGTGACGTTCATGTTCGAGCGGAATTCCTTCTTCGCCGTGCCGCGATAGAATTCGGTGGAATCTATGACGTCGTAAATCTTCTTCGCCTTCTCGGCGTTGAGCTTGAAGAGGTTCTCCTTGCCCATCTTCTTCACCCACTTCATCGTCTCGCCGAAGATGTAGATGCCCCATGTCGGCGGCGTGTTGTAGAGCGAGTTGTTGTCCACAAACGTGCGGTACTGGAGCATCGTCGGCAACGACGCATCGCCCTTCTCGGCGAACTCCTTGCGAATCGCGACAACGGCCATGCCGGAAGGACCGAGGTTCTTCTGGGCACCGGCGTAGAACATCGAGAACTTCGTGTAGTCGCGGGGGCAGGACAGGATATCGGAGGACATATCCCCGATGAGAGGCGAGCCCGTATCCGGTATCTCCTTCATCTCCGCGCCGGAGATCGTCTCGTTCGTGCAGATGTGGCTGTATGCGGCGCCAGGGGTCCACTTGTATTCGCCGGCATCTGGCTGGCGGGTGGGGATATCCTTCTGGCAGTCGGCGGCGATGTTCACGGTGCCGATCTTCTGGGCCTCCTTAAGGGCCTTGCCGCCCCATGTGCCGCTCTTGACGTAGTCGGCAACCTTGTCCTTGCCGAGGAAGTTCATCGGTATCATCGCAAACTGGAGCGATGCGCCGCCCTGGATGAAGCATACAGACCAGTCGTCATCGAGTCCGCAAAGTTCCTTGAATGTGGCTATGGCCTCCTGATGGATTGCATCGTATTCCTTGCCACGGTGGGACATCTCCATCACGGACATTCCCGATCCCTTGTAATCCACCAGATTCTGCTGAGCCTCCTGCAGAACCTCAAGCGGGAGCACGGCCGGACCGGCTGAGAAATTGTAGACTCTCGACATTTTTACTTAACCTCCTTTGATGTGAAAAACGGCTTGTATTTTACTCTTTTCCCTAATCCGTTGCAAGTCCGCCTGACGCGATATGTTTATGAGCACCCCAACGGCAATCAAGGCCGTCATGAGGTTCGTGCCGCCATAGCTGATGAACGGAAGCGCAAGGCCCTTCGTGGGCAAGAGGCCCGTAACGACCCCCATGTTGAACATCGCCTGAAAGAATATGAGGAACGTCATCCCGAAGGCCATGAGCCTGCCAAGCCGATCGCAAGACTTCGCCGCGATTATCATTCCGCAAACGAACACGGTGACGAACAGCGACAGCATGAGGAGCGAAAACACCACTCCCCATTCCTCCGCCCCAATGGCAAAGATGAAATCGGTGTGGTTTTCGGGAAGATAGCGTTCCTTCTGCCTTGAGTTGCAGTACCCAAGCCCAGTCTCGCCGCCATTGCGGATCGCGATCAGGGCCTGGTCAAGCTGATGGTTGGCCTCGCGGGCATCCTCGGTAGAGACCGTGAGGTCGCCAAGCCATGGACACCACGCGGAAAGGTGGACTTTCGCGGTATCCGGCATCCACGCCGATATGCGCCTCATGCGGTTGCCGTTCGACAACAGAAGCGACCCCACCAAGACCGTTCCCACAACGCCGAGCAGGATCATGTGCCGCCACCTCATCCCGGCCATGAACATCAGGACGCCGCCCGAGAGCGCAATCACCATTGTCGATCCGAAATCCGGCTCGAACACGGCAAGGAGCATCGGCAGCGCCACGATCGCCAAGGCGCGAAGCGCCCCCTTCCAGAAAAGCTCAATCCGCCAACCGGCCCTGTCGAGGAATACCGACATCGTGATCACGACCGCAATCTTCGCGAATTCGCTCGGCTGGATGTGGATAGGCCCAAGCATCAGCCATCGGCGAGAGCCGTTGATCGGACGGAAACCAAACACGGCTCCGAGCGCGATGACGACCGACACGTACATAAGCACGGTCAGCCACCTGTGCTCACGCCATTTGCGGTAGTCGAAGAACACTGCCGCAAGGAACAGCGGCATTGCGATCACCAGCCAACGTCCCTGCTGCTTGAGGAAATAATAGAAATCGTGGTACTTCCTGTATCCGACCGGACTGCCGGCCGACGAAAGCACCACGAATCCTATCGCGACAAGTGCGAGGACTGCAAGTCCAAGAACTACGCGAGCCTGTCTCACTGAGCCTTGGCGTTTGCAGGCAGCTTCAATACCGTGCCCGGCTCAACGGCATCAGTACCCTTGATGTTGTTGAGGTCAAAGATCGCGCTCGGCGACACGCCATACGCAATGGCGATGGAAACGACATCCTCACCCTCCTTCACCGTGTGCGTCTTTGGCGACTCCGCCTCCTCGGCGGTCGCCGATGCGGCTGTCGGCTCCGCCGTAGCCGAAGCTGGCGCGGTCTCCGGCCCAACATCCTTCTCCTCAACCTTCTGCTCCGTAGCTGCGGGAGCGGTCTCCGCTGGCTTCGCCGCAGCCTCAGCCGCAACCGCATCCTTCTGCTCGGCCTTGGCGGCTGGCTTCGCCGCAGAATCGGGCTTGGTCGCGGCAGACTTCTTCGCCGCCACGGCGACAGGCTTTTCCGCCGGCACCTTCAGCTTCTGGCCGATGCGGATGACGCGGCTCTTGAGGCCGTTCATGTCCATGAGGCACTTCACCGTGATGCCGTTGTCGATCGCAAGCTTGCCGAGCGTATCGCCACTCTTCACCACATAGACCTTGGTAGCCCCCGTGTACGCAGAAGCCCGAGCACCGCCCGCACTACGCGCCTTGCTGGCCTTGGCGGGTGCCGCCGACTGGCTGGCGACAGGCTTTGCGTCATCGCCCTTAAGCTCAATCCTGCCCGGAAGCTTTATATTCTTCCCTGCATATATCTTGTTGGGCGAAAGGCCGGGGTTCAGCTCAAGCACATTCTTCTGCTTCAGGCCATACTCTACGCAAATCGCGGAGAGGGTGTCGCCACTCTTCACGCGGTACAGCGTATATTCCGGCTCTGGCGGGACAACCTTGCACCTGCAATCCGACGCGCCGCACATGCACGGAGATTCATGCACAGTACCGGGAGCGCATTGGCAGCGCAACGGCTCTGGCTTCTGCACCTCTGCCTCCGAAGTGGCTGGCTGTGGTGCCTGCTCGACAGTCTTCACCTCTGACTGACGTCCCGGATGCGCCGATGACGCCGTACCGCTTGATGTGTTGGCCTTGGGGGCCTTGCAACCAGTAACCACCGCGCAAGCCACCGCCGCGCCCACGATCAGACCGAACCTCACGTTCATTTATTTTCCTCTTTTTGGCCCATACTGCAACATCTCGCAGTTTAGGCCTATTTCCTTACTGAAAAAGCGACGCACACTGAAAGCTCTCCATGCCTTCAAGAGCGAACGTGCGTAAGATACCCTTTTACACAGGATTTTGCAAGCATTCTTTTTGCGAAAAATGCGGGCAATCGCAAACCGGACGCAAGCCAATCACCTTACGGCAAGCATCGCATCGATAGCCCTTTTGGCCCTTGTTGCAATGTCCTGGGGCACCTCAACCTCAGTCTTCATCTCGCGCAGCGATTCGGCAAGATTGTCAAGCGTCGTCTTTTTCATGTTCGGGCAGACAATCCGATCCGAGACGGGATAAAAGGCCTTCTCCGGATTTTCCTTGCGAAGCCGGTGCAGGATGCCAACCTCCGTGCCGACAATGAAAGCCTTGTGCGGAGATTCGTGCGCGAAACGGCACATGCCGCCGGTAGATAGCCGTTCGTCGGCTGCCGCCCTCACATCCTTGGCGCATTCAGGATGCACCATGACAGGCGCACCGGGATGCTGCCTTCTGGCATTTTCGATGGCGCTCGCTGTAATCGCCGCATGCGTGGGGCAATATCCGGGCCAAAGCGTATAGTCGCGCTTCAGCAATCCGGCTATATGCCCACCAAGATGCTGATCCGGCACGAAGATGATCCTTTCGTCAGGACCGAACTTCGCCATGACCTTTTCCGCATTGCCACTCGTCACGCAGATGTCGCACTCGGCCTTGACCTCTGCCGTGGAGTTCACGTAGCACACGGCCTTCGCACCGGGGTTTTTCGCCTTGAGTTCGCGCAGTTGCGCACCCGTGATCATGTCGGCCATAGGGCATCCCGCAGAAGGCTCTGGTATCAGCACCTTCTTTGCGGGATTGAGGATCTTGGCCGTCTCTGCCATGAACCATACGCCGCAGAACACGATGACATCGGCCTCCACCTCAGTCGCACGGCGGGCGAGCTCCAGCGAGTCACCCGTAAAGTCGGCGACATCCTGCACCTCGCCTCGCGTATAGTTGTGCGCGAGAATCACCGCGTTGCGGCTTTTCTTGAGACGCGCAATCTCTTCGACCACATCCATAGCCATCCCCGGATTACGCCGAAAGCATCCGCTTGGCGGCAAGCGCAATGTCCGCAACGCGGCTGTTTCCGCCCTCGCGCTCTATCGCGAACGCGCCGCTGTAGCCCACCTCTTCAAGCGTCTTCAGCATGAGGGCGGCGTTCACATCTCCATCGCCCCAAGGCACTTCCTCGCCCCAAGTGCCGGGCACCTTGGTGTATTTCGCGTCCTTGATGTGCATATGCCTGATCCATGGGGCTATCTTCCTTACCGCATCCACAGGCACCCCCTTGTTGTAGAGGATCATGTTGGCGGGGTCGAAGTTGACGCCCACGCCCTCGACAAGCGGCATGAACTTCACGAGATCGTCAGCCGTCTCCTGCCCGGTTTCGAGGATGAGCTGCACATTCTCACTCGCGCAGATGTCGCGGAGGGTCTTTACCCTGTACAGGTACTTGTCGAACGCAACCTTGTCGGACTCGTCCAGGAATCCGGCGTGCATCAGCATATACGGCACCTTCCATTCGCCCGTTAGCTTCGCGGCCTTCGCGACGAGTGCGCGATCCGCCTCCCAGTGCGCATCCGGCACTATGCCGCCCGTCTTGCGGATGGCGTCAAGCGTACTGTAGTCCTCATGGTTGAAAGATATCATCGTCGCGGTTATGCGCCACTCGCCGGACGCGATGCGTGCCTCGACGCGCTCACGCGCCCCGGCATCCTCCGCCTTCCCATGCCGTTCGTCGCCCTCAAGGAACGGCTGAAGCGCAAGGTTGATGTTCCTCAGCCCCATCTTCCTCATTTCCGCAGCCACGGAATCAAGCGGCAGCTGAAAGCTCCAACTGCACACGCCAAGCCTATCTGAAGTCACGAATTTTCCTCCATTTTGCTGTTTTGCCTTTGAAATCCCGCAGCCGCCAAGAAGTGTGGCCGCAAGTGCCGATCCCACGAACTCTCGTCTCTTTATCATAGCTTCACCAGTATTTGCCTTATGTGAACCGTCACTTGATGCGCACAGGTGCGCCTGTCTTGGCGGATGCGTATATCCCATCTATGATCTTCATCAGTTTGACCGCCTCGTCTACGGTGTTGAGCGGCTTTTCCTTTTTCAGGATCGTGAGTATGAAGTTCTCCGCCGCGCGGACGCGCCCCATGGCTGCATCCTTCTCTACGGAAAGCACCTTGTCCGCACGGTTGCCCTGCGCGTCCTGAAGGTATATCTCGCAGGAGTCCTCCGCCGTGTCGTCCATGCCGTCGGTGCCGAAAAGCCTCCTGACCATTCCGCCGGCCTTCGTGCCCTGGAACGTTACGGAGACCTCTTCCCGCTTGTTCATCTCCGCCCACGAGTTCCGCAGGAACAGCGTCGATCCGTTCTTGAACAGCACGAACCCGTGCGCCGCCGCCTCCACGTCGCACACCCCACCAACCTTGTCCGGGATGCCCCATGGCCCCTTGAACCGCTTGTCGTCTATGAAATCCTTGTACGTCGCCGCAAGCACAAACTTCGGCTCAGGATAGCCCATGAAATGCAGCGCGAGGTCTATCATGTGCAGGAGGTCTATCACCGGGCCGCCGCCGGAAAGCGCCTTCGTCGTAAACCAGCCGCCAAAGCCGGGTATGCCGGTGCGGCGTATCCACAGGGCCTGGGCCGAATTTATACGCCCGGCGTCCCCTCTCACTATGGCCGCCTTCATGGCGACCGATTCCGGCCTCGCCCTGTTGTTGAAGTCGAACATCAGCACGCGCCGCGCGTTCTTCGCGGCGCGCACCATCTGCGCCGCCTCCTTCGCGTTGAGCGCCGGAGGCTTCTCGCAGAACACGTGCTTCCCGGCCTTGAGGGCCTGAAGCACGATCGGGCAATGGAACTTGTTTGGGGTGATCACGGAGACCGCATCGATATCGGCCTGGGCCAGCATTTCCCCCGCCGACTCGTAGACGTGGGCCACATCGAACCGCTGGGCGGCGGCTTCCGCTGCCGCCTCGCACGGATCTGCGATGGCGAACACCTCTGCGCCGGCTCGGCGGAACCCCTCTGCGTGGTATGCCGCCATGCCGCCGGCCCCGATAAGGCCGACCCTCAATGGAACGTCTTCACCCTTTTTAAGTCTCTTGCCCATATGTGCCCTTTCTTTCGGTCAGGCGGCGAATGTCATTCGCCGGCCTTTATCTTGTCCCACGCCTCGATGTAAAGCTTGCGGACCTCGGGATTGTCGTCGAAGTCCTTGAGGACTTCGCCGTGGCTCAGCGTCTCCGCGTCGAGAACCACCACCTTGCGCAGCTTCTCGTCAAGCTTCGGAAACGCCGCCGCGACCGGCATCGGGGAGCAGACTTCCGTCATGTTCACCGCCGCGACATCCGGATCGTAGCAGAAGTTTATGAACTTGTGCGCAAGATCCACCTGCTTGGAATCCGACGCTATCACCATCTCGTCGAACGCGATGGTGAAGCCCTCCTTGGGGAGGGAGAAGCCCACGTTCTCGTCATCAAGCATTATCTGTATCGTATCGGAACTGTAGCCATGCCCGACGAACCATTCCGCAGACGCGACGGCTGTCTTGTACTGCTCGTTGTCGAACTTGGCGATGTTCCTCTTCCACTCAAGGACTTTCTTGACCGCAGCGTCAATCTCCTCCTTCTTCGTGGAATTGAGCGAATAGCCCAATGCCTTCAGCCCGCCGCCTATGGTCTCGCGCATGTCGGAGAGAAGCGACATGCGCCCCTTGAGGGCCGAGGTCTCAAAAATCTTCCAGCTGTCTATCGGAGCTTTGCCGATCCGATCCTTGCGGTACGCGAACCCGGTATACGTCACGGCATAAGGCACATTGTACGTAAATGACGGATCAAGGATGCTCGTCTTGTAGCTCGCATCGAAATTCTTCCTGACATTCGGCAATTTCGCATGGTCCAGCTTAAGTATCATGTTGTTCCTCGCCATCACGGGAATCTGGTAGGAACTCGGCATTATGATGTCGTAGCCGGTCGATCCGGCCTTAAGCTTCGCGAACATCGCCTCGTTTGAATCAAACGTATCAACCACTATCGTGCAATTGTTCTCGCTTTCGAATCGGGCTATGACATCCGCCGCTATGTAATCGCTCCACGTGTATATGTGAAGTTCCGGCTTGGCAGGGCCACAGCCCGAAACTACACCGAGGGCGAGCATACCGCCCGCCAACATCTTGCTTACGTTCATTTTACGTTATTCCTTTCGTTTTTATTTGTGAAGGACAGGCAACCTTGCCCATACCTCGCCGCATATTGTATCAAATGCACGAAACCAAAACACGGCAATCCGAAGAAATTTACAACTCCTTCACACTCGCGCTTTCAACCCAGCGATCTCGTCCGCGTCAAGTTTCGTGAACGCGAAACATTTCTTGCCAAGGTCTTTCAACGATGCCCCTATCAAATAAATCTTCTTGTCGTCAAGGATGAGAAAGCGATCATGGAATGCCGCACTTGTCTTCATCGAGAGTCCACCATACTGCGCGTTGAATTTCGCCACATCACTGACAGCGAGCTTGCATCCTTGCCCGGACGAGACGATTTCTGCAAAAACACCTTTGCGCTTATTGGCCAGCATATCGAGCGTCCCGACCCCAACCCAACTATCAATCAGCAGAATCGATTTCTTCGCCCGCGCAATCAGTTTCTCCACCAGCGAACAGGCATCCCATAACTGCCCGTCATAGAATACGCCTTGCAACGGCGGCTCCTTCGTCTGGACGAAGAAATCAACCTTGCCTTCAAGAGATGAGAGCCGCGCTTCGTGTCCGGCAAAGCGACGGTCGATTTTGTCCTCAAGCTGCCCCAATTGAGAACGTATTGAATAGCCTTTAAGTAAATGTTCGCGTAAAACACCCGTTGCCCATATGCGGAATTGCGTTCCACGCAATGATTTCACACGATAGCCAACAGAAATCACGACATTCAGGCTGTAGAGCTTGACCGGTCGATCTGAATTTGCAATGTGCAAAATCTGCACATTGCTTTCCTTGCCGACCTCACCCTCTGCGAAGACATTGTTGACGTGCCTTGTTATGACCGAACGCTCGCGCTGGAACAGCTGGCACATTTGCGCCTGCGTCAGCCATACCGTTTCGTTTTCCAAACGAACATCCAACCGCATCGTCTCATTAGGTTGGTAGACGACAATCTGGTTCTCTTCATTCGTCATGGTTTTCTTTCTCTTCGTTTAAAGATCTGCAACACCGTGTGGTTCTGGCCGAAGTTATGTTCAATGCCTACACGTTCGTATTTCCTTTGGAGAGAGTCGATATACCGTTGCCTAATTCCTTCAGGGGTCTTGCTCCCTCTAGGTGCCTCTATCGCGAAGCCATACCCGGAAACTGCGGCAAGCCGGCACGGGGCAGACTCTATGGTGCGCTCCATCAGCTCTCCGTTCAACACATGCATGGACGCGGCCTCTTCGGTGGAGAGCGACGGGAAATATGAAAACGGCCCCATTTCCATCCCCGGCGGCACCCTGCGACCCATCTCCACCGCAAGATACGTATCCTGCGTGAGCAGCATGTCTCCATCCGGATCAAGCGCCTCAAGCTTCCTTGCCACATCGCGTAGCTGCGAAAGTTCGCTACGGTCCTTCTTGATGGACCAGAAACGATCCTGTCCATTCGTCATCCAGTCCTGGACAAGTGGAGATGCGAATGCGCACATGCCGGAAACGAGAACGGGGAACCAACGCATCGCCCGGCTATCGGCTCGTTCCGCGAACCATGCCGATATGAGTACCGCAAGTATCGGCATTATCGGCACCTCGTAGTCGTCGTACGGGAATGGTGCGCTCATCTGAAGGATGAATACGGCGGCAAAACTGCAGCCGGCAATCCACTTGAGTCTCCGCGCACCGAGCGCCGCCCCACCATCATAGGCGACCCCGTCTCGTCCTCCGAAAAGACACGCCGCAAACATCACGGCACCAAGCGCAAGGTACCCTCGCGCAAGACGGCTCACGGAACCTACCGCAAAGAATGCGTCGAATCCGCCGCGCCCGGCGTGATACGCCTGGGCGGCAAGGAGGCCCTTTAGGGATTGCGCATCAAGCGCGAAAACGCCATACACGAGGAAAAGTCCGAGGATGCCGCCAAAGCCAAACCAAAGCCAGTCCGGACTCCGGGGCCGCGACACCAAGAGGCCAATCCCCACGACTCCAAGTATGAGCACGAGTGATATCCGCGTACCGCTCGCGAGCGCAAAAGACATCGCCGCCAAGAAGTTCATGCCCCTCGACAGGAGCAGGAATCCCGACATCACAAACAGAGCCCCCACCGCATACGTCTTGGGAATGACCGTGAAATACATGTGATAGAGGTTGCACGCGAGCATCGCAAACACGGTCAATCCGGCAAGTCCCCTATGTTCTGGGGATACGAGCCGTCGAGCGAACGCCATAGCCATCAGCGTTGCCGCAAGCGAGAAGCAGATGGTGACGATCCTGCCCGAAAGAAGCCCATGCACAGGCATCACCGAATATATGAACGGGAACACGGGTCCCTGCGTAAAGAAGAAATCGCGGTACGGCAAGCGCCCCTCTCCGACAAGACGCGCCGAATAGAGGTACCAGCCCTCGTCCTGATTCAGTCCACCCCACCAAACAGCGAGTACGGCAACGCACATGGCCACAAATGCGGCGAACAGGGCGGGCGCATGCCCAAACAACAGCTCTCTAAATTTTTTCATTTGCGAAAGAATTATACCATAGACCCCCATGCGTGACTCGCGGTTTGGCTTTTAGATTTTCCGCTTGCATCTGAAACCCCATTTTGGTATTTTCTTCCTCGGAAATTCATTGGGTTCCCTTTGGGCAACCGAAAGGAGCCTTGAAACTGTGCAAATGGTGGAGGTTTTTCCTAAGCGAAGTTAGCGAGCGGCCGCGATTAGCAATAATCGGCTCTTCTGTTGACGAAGTGGCGCGTCTTGAGGCTGAGCGATCGGATTCACCGAAATCCTGCGCAGGTTTTTTTGAAGCATTCTTTTCCAAGATGCTGACAGGGCCGGCGGTTAAACCGTCGGCCCCGTTTTTTTACCATGAAATGCCGGACTGCATCCGGTCTTCAGAACGGCATGAAGACTATGCCGTATATGGATGCAGGATTGCCATCAGCACTCTTCAGCGTGTGCTTGACCACGCTGTTGTAGTACGCCGTGTCCCCTGGCTCAAGGACTGTGGTCTCGTTTCCATACGTAAGCTCCACCTTCCCGCTGATGCAGATAATGAGCTCTTCCCCTTCATGTGAGGACTGCATAGGCTTTGCGTCTGGCGCGAACTCCACCCGAAACGGATCCATATGGCGATCTGGCTTGCCGATGGCGAGCGAGTAGTAGCTGTATCCAGCCTCCGTCTTCCCGGAATGCGCCACCTTTACGGCATCAAGCTCGTTTGCGCGGGTTATGATCGGATCAGGCTTGAACTGGTCGTCCATGAACGTGCCAAGGCGCTGGCCAAGTGCGCGCGACAGTTTCGTAAGCACACCAAGGGCGGGAACGACCTCGCCCTTCTCGATTGAGTTTATGACATCCTCCGATATGCCGCTCTTCTGCGACAGATCGTATATGCTCATGTCAAGACGTTCACGGTATGTGCGCACTCGCGCCCCGACCTTGGTTTCATTGGCCATTTCGATTATCCTTTCAATCGGACGATTCCTCGCCACGCAAAATTTCGTGCATTATATCATTTCCACGCTTCATTTGCAAAAGCCGTCCTTTCAAGTGTCGTCAAGCAGGGAAACGCACACGGCAATGCCACATCCAGCAGAGATCCGCAATCCTCGAACAGGCGCGCGGGAACATTCTCATGAACGCAATGGCGGCAATCAATGACAAGGCCAAGACGATGGCAATGCCGTTGAACGTCACCACCGCGACAGATGCGCTTGCCGCAAGCAGGGCATACACCCATGCCGGGAAACCGAAAGCGCGACACGACCTTACCCTAAACCGAGTTCCGCCTGCAGGATCCACGAGAAGAACCGTCCTGCGGCTTCGGACACCTTGCGACGGCCCCAACTCAAGAGGCACCGGATGCTCAGGCAACCACCGACGCCTCAACGAAAAGCGTTTCTCCACCCCTGCGACCTTCGCCACAAGGTTTCCGTCCGAAGGATCCACATCAAGGCTCGCCTGTACGGACGACTCCACCACAATGCACATCCGTCTCGGAGATTCGTCCATGCGCCGGGCAATCTCAGCGAGATATCCGGCCAGCTCTTCCGGCTCGGCATTACGTTCTGTAATCCAGACA
>CAVJWR010000025.1:35045-35792 GCA_963653155.1 Limosilactobacillus gorillae | reverse complement strand
AGGCGGAAAACGGAAACCTCCCCCGATGCATCGCAAGAGGCGCCTGAGAGAGCCCGTAAAGATACACCGAAGGAGGCGAAACTGCATTTGAGGGCAGTTACCCTTCTGTGCGTCCTTACAAGTGAAGTTCTCAGGCTTTCCTGCGACGCGTCCCATGTCCGCAGGGGGCGGCGGCCTAATCGGAGCCGCCGACGGTCTCCCTGCGCGGGAAATCTGCTTCGCCACGGCGGCGGCAAGGCCGTTGCCGTGGCTGCAATGCATTGCTGCATTGGCGCGTATTGTATCAAAAAAAAATCAGGTCTGCGGACGGAATTCCCGTGAAAATTTCCGCCCGCAGACCAGTCCGGGCTCTCTCATCCGGAACTGCCTAATGGCACACCAATATACGTTCACACCAACAAAATCTGACAAATCCTTGAATCCCAAAGCCCTACCCGCCTCTCTCCTTTTATGGGTTTAAAAATATGGGCAATTATATTTGTTTTTTTTTTTTCTACAGTCAAGCCCTTTTCTAATGTCCACACCCGATTTTCGATTTGCGATTCATGATATAGTTGGTAGTCGGTAGATGGTAGTGGGTAGTGGGAATTTACGATTTGCGATTGCATTTGGTTATTTAGGCATTTGGTAGGGCGATTTCGATGAAATCGCCACTAAGACGGGAGGGTCGCAGTCCCCTGCGACTAAAAGTAAGGCGATAGATGCGGACGCGATGAATCGCGTCCCTCCCGTAGTAGCGACGACACC
>CAVJWR010000025.1:16038-35035 GCA_963653155.1 Limosilactobacillus gorillae | reverse complement strand
CAAGCCCTTTTCTCATGTCCACACCCGATTTTCGACTGCATCGTGACATTTCGGTGATCGATGCAATTGCGTAGCAACTTATTCCCCGAACTAGTATCCACCGGCCAAAGGCCGCCCCGTAGGGGCCGCTATGGGTGGTGTGAGCCGCGGCGCATGCGGTCGCTAGAGGGGTACGCCACCGTCATCGTGCATATGACAGATGGTCCTGTGTGGAACACACGACGACGAGGGCGTCGTCGCTACAAGAGGGACGCATTCATCTCGTCCGCATACACCACGCAAGATCAACGCCCCCTGCGCATTTCGTGAAAAATGCGCCCACCAATCAAGTCCGCATTCGACACCCACGGGTAACGGTCGCAACAAGTTGCGACCCTCCCGTGCCACCATGATGGCGAGTAGCACTCTAAAATCTACCAACTGCCAACTACCATCTACCAAAATGCAATCGTAAATCTTCCACTTCTCCGTGCCTCTGTGTCTCCGTGTCTCTGTGTTAGAATATTTCCCACACAGAGCCGCAGGAAATGCAGAGAGAAATTTACAGTTCGCCAATCCATCCAATCCTGTAAACCCTGTCTGAAAAACTCTACGCACTCTGCGTTTCTGCGCGAGAAACGCAGAGGCGATCATACCGACATCTTGAAGGGGAATCGCTACAGCCGACCACGCAGCTGCTCAAGTGCGGCGACGCGATCCTCTATCGACGGATGTGTGGAGAAGAGGCTCACCTTCTTTGACTTGCCATCATTGATGCCGAATGCCCTGAGAGATTCGGGCAGCGGCGCCGAGACGAGCTGGTCAAGGCGCAACAGTGCGTTGATCATCGGCTGAGGCGTGCCAAGCAGCCTTGCGCTTCCCGCATCCGCCGCATATTCCCTACGGCGCGAATACGCGCACACCATCATGGAAGCGACGATTCCAAGAAGTATCTGCATGACGTACATGACGATGAAGTACATGCCCGAAGACCCACGGCGACGCTTCTCGCCAAGCGCGTTATCCACAACATACGCAATGATGCGCGACAGGAAAAGCACCACCGCATTGAGCACACCCTGCACAAGCGTCAACGTCACCATGTCCCCGTTTACGACATGGCTCATCTCATGCCCAAGCACGGCCTCAAGCTCCTGACGGTTCATTCTCGCAAGTATCTGGTCGGAAACGGCGACAAGCGCACTGTTCTTGAACGCGCCCGTGGCAAACGCATTCGGCGCACCGCTGTATATCGCCACCTCCGGCATCTTTACGTTCGCCGCGCGAGCGAGGCGTTCAACCGTATCCACCAGCCAACGCGCATCTTCGCTTTCGGTGCCGTCCACGACCTGCGCACCCGTAGACCACTTTGCCATCGGCTTCGATATGAGAAGCGATATGAATGCCCCACCCATGCCGAAGACAAGCGAGAACACGCCTATCGTGAAGTAGTCGATGCCGTCCTTATACAAGGCGGCCTGAACATCCGGCCCCGCAAGTGCGAGTATTATGTGCAACACCACGCTGAGCGTCAATACCACAGCCATGTTCACCAGTACGAAAAGCAACACTCTCTTCATTCATTCACCTCCATCTAGAATTTATGATTTATGATTTTTCGATTTACGATTGCATTTAGTCATTTAGGCATTGTCTGATTTGCGGGAGGGCGGTTGTCCTCAACCGCCGAGTTTTCATTTGCGATTTTTTAGTTGGTAGATGGTAGTTGGCAGTTGGTAGAATTTGCGATTGCATTTGGCCATTGAGCCATTTGGTGATTTGGCAGGGCGATTTCCGCCGCATCAGCAACAACACGCTGGTAGGGCGATTTCGATGAAATCGCCGCCACGCCGCACCGCCACCGCCGTGTACGTATCGGATCACGCGCCATACATTGGCGCGGCGACCTCATCGAGGTCGCCCTACCATTGTGGACGCATTTCCGCGAAATGCGTAAAACGGGAGGGACGCAATTCATTGCGTCCGCCTCCGACGAGTAATGGTCGCAATGAATTGCGACCCTCCCGCATTTCGTGCCTGTAACAGTTATCCTCATTTACATTCCGGTGCAGAGCACTACCATCTATCATCTATCAACTGCCATCTACCAACTAAAACCTACCAACTACCATCTATCGACTACCAACTATCGACTACCAACTACCATCTACCAACTATCATCTATCTATACCGTTCCGCGAGGAAGCGGATTGCGCGGGAATACGAGCCGAAGCCCAACCCGGCGAACGTGGCGACCGAAGCCATTCCCACATACGACACATGTCGAAACTTCTCGCGCCGCCCCGGATTCGTTAGATGCACCTCAACCGCAGGGATCCCGACCGCCTTGATTGCGTCAAGTATGGCGACCGACGTATGCGTGTACGCTGCGGCATTGATGACCATCGCATCGAAGCTGCCTCTGGCGGACTGTATGCGGTCAACAATCGCGCCCTCGTGATTGGACTGGAACACTTCCGCCTCCACGCCGGCATCCCTTGCCGACGCCGAAACAAAACGCACGAGGTCTTCGTATGTGCGATTGCCGTAAAGCGCAGGTTCGCGCATCCCAAGCATATTGATATTCGGCCCGTTGATGACAAGAATCCTCATTTCGACACCTCAATAGATCTTTTCGTATTCGCCCTTCTGCACACGCTTCAAGGCGTGGAATCCCGCACGCTTCGCCCGATAGTTGAGGTCGGTCTTGGAATGGCCAAGGGCCGGCGCCTGGATCACGCGCACCACAGGTGCTCCGCAATCAGGGCAACACGTCAGCTTGGCGTCATTTATGGACTGCGAAACCTCGAAGCCCTTCGCACAGCGGGCGCACCCTTTGCCTTTGGCCTCGTACACGTACACAGGCATCACGACAGGCCTCCATCAGCCAAGCGCCGCCACAACGGCATCGACCGCCTCGGCTGGCGGCACGATCTTCATGAGGGACTTGTCGTCGGCGCGGCGCTTGACCTCAACGCCGCCCTTCTCAAGGCCCTTCTTGCCCACCACTACTCGCACGGTGAAACCTATGAGATCGGCATCCTTGAACTTCACGCCCGGACGATCCGCGCGGTCATCAACTATCACATCCACGCCTCGTGCCTCCAACTGCGACTCAAGATCGTCGGCAACCTTCACGACCTCCGCATCTGCCGGATCGAGAAGGTCTATGACCACCTGATATGGCGAGATCGACGCCGGCCAGATTATGCCGTCCTTGTCGTGGCTCTGCTCTATCACGGCCTGCAAGGTACGGGTCACGCCTACGCCGTAGCACCCCATGATGCAAAGCTTTTCGGACGCTTCCTCATCCTTATAGACGGTATGGAACGCATTCGTGTACTTCGTGCCAAGCTTGAACACCTGCCCGACCTCGATGCCGCGCTTAAGCTCCATCGCCCTTCCGCATTTCGGGCAAGCGTCGCCCGCACCGCACACGATGAGGTCGGCAAAGTCATTTTCGGAAATGCCCACGTCACGGTCAAAGTCGACGTTCTTCAGGTGGTAGTCATCTTTGTTCGCGCCAACTATGCAGCCGTGCGCCCCCTTGAGCGAGATGTCGGCGATTATGCGGAGTGACGCATCCGCCGGCTTCACAGGACCCACTGACCCAGCATTCGCGCCAGACGCGGCAAGCACCATGTCATAGCCGGCAAGCTCAACCTTCTTTGCGCCAAGGAAGCGCTTGACCTTGACGTCATTCACGTCGCGGTCGCCAGGCACGCACACCATAACCGGCTTGCCGTCCGCCGAATAGATGAGGGACTTCACAAACGCAGATCCGGGAACGCCAAGAAACGCAGAAACCTGATCAATGGTCTTGGCGCCAGGAGTGTGCACGGCCTCAACCGCAGCTGACGGGGCGGAAGCGTTGGCAGAGCCGTCAAACTTGCGCTCCGCGCGTTCGAGGTTCGCCGCATACCCGCATTCGGGACAGCACGCAATACCATCCTCGCCGGCATCGGCGAGAGCGTGGAACTCGTGCGTCATGCTGTCGCCCATGTCGCCGCCATCCGCCTGCACAGGCGTAGCCTTCAGTCCGCAACGCGCGAATATGCGCTCATACGCATGATACATGTTCCAATAGCTCTTGTCCGCCCCTTCGGCATCCGTATCGAAGCTGTAGGCGTCCTTCATGATGAATTCCTTCGAGCGCATGAGGCCGAAGCGCGGACGCGTCTCGTCACGGAACTTCGTCTGGATCTGATAGACGGTTATCGGCAGCTGACGGTAAGAGGAAATGGCGTTGGTCATAAGGTCCGTAACCTCCTCTTCGGCTGTAGGCCCCATCGCCATCGAATGATCCGCCCGATCCTTAAGCCGGAACATGTTCGCGCCCATCGTATCCCAGCGACCAGTCTTCTGCCACAGCTCCGCAGGCTGAAGTGCCGGCATGAGTATCTCAATCGCCCCGGCGGCATCCATTTCCTCACGGACGATGGTCTCTATCTTCCGGAGCGTGCGCATGCCCAACGGCATGAACGTGAAAAGCCCTGAAGCCGTCTTGCGGCAAATGCCCGCACGCACGAGCAACTTGTGCGAATCTATCTCGGCATCCTGAGGATTCTCCCTCAATGTCTGGATGAACGTTTTGGTCCACTTCATAATGATTATCTCCCGAAAAATGGTGAAGATTATACCACAACTGTCCCATTGCCTGTTCGCGCAATGTTGCCGTGTGCCCCAACTTTCAGAGAGGCTTGCCCACGCCTATCTCAAACGGGCCAAGCGGAAGCGAAGCCTCGTTGAACACGCATCCCGTCCACGGCGGATTGAAGAGATGGCGCACAGCAGTAGGCGAAGCGACGCTTGGCGCAGAAAGGACGATCTCGTTCCCTGCGAATTCCCCGTTCTTTACGTTTTTCCGCTGGTACCATACCCACGTATCGCGGAAATTCAGCACCTTTGCACGATGCCAACGTCCATCTGCGTCACGCAACTCGAAATCGGCGGCAAGCGAACCGTTTTCGTTCAGCACATAAAGCCATTTCGCATTGTCGAACGTCACGGTGACGCGTCCAGCCGGATCGGCGACCGCCGAACGCGGTTCCGGAGAGGCGTCCTCTATCTCCGAGAATCCGTAGATGCGCTTTAGCGCCCGGAGCGCAAGGCGAAGACCGACAGTATCCTTGTCCCGAGGATGGATATTGCTGAAGTTTCCGATATCCGAAGTCACGACCATGGCCGACTTCGGGTCACGCCGGGCATACTCGGCCTGTTGGAGCTGCACGGCGAGGTGTCCTGTCGCGCAAGGGGCAAGCTGCACATAGAGGAACGGAAGATCTGGGTTCCGGAACTCTCGCCGCCAGCCATTTACGAGGGCTTCAAGCTTCGCCAGATAGACACCGTTCGTGTCATTCTTGTTCGACTCGCCCTGATACCAGAGAATACCCTTGAACGGGAAACGTACCATCGGTGCAATCATCGCATTCCACATTGCGCCGGGCGCCTGATGCCCTCCCAACTGGAGGAAGCCAAGTTCCTTGCCACGAGCGACAGCTTCAGGCGGCATGCTTGGCTCAATGAACGCGCCGCCACGGCTTACATCCACCACCGCCACTGGTATCTTCGCGGCTTCGCGCACATACCGGGCGAAATACCAGGCGACGGCGGAGAAAGACCCCTCTTCGTGGGTGCCATCGTATAGCTTGCGCACAAGGTCGGTTCGGCATGATCGCCGCCATACGAGCGAGACATCGTTTGTCGGGGTCGCTGAGAACGACCGCTTCGGGGCGGAAAACCTCAGCAACGGATCGTCCACGATCTGGACAAGCGCATTCCCCTTCATGTCATGCTGCCTTGCCGATTCGCCATATACCGGGAACTGCATGTTGCTCTGCCCTCCGGCGATGTACACGTCCCCTACGACCACATCGGTGAAACGTGTCGGCGACGCCGAGCCTACTGCCCCGACAGAGAGTTCGCGAGGTGCTTCCGAAGCCGGAAAGGACGGCAAGACCGCGCACCACTCCCCGCTTTCATCCGCCGAAGTAGTGACGCGCTTCCCTCCGAACTCAACGTAGACACGCTCGCCAGGAGAGGCCGTCCCCCACACGGGAATCGGCACGTCTCGCGGAAGCATCATCCCCGTACCGAAAAAGTGCGACGGAACCACAGCGGCAAGCAGACACACGGCAACGGACATTGCTCTTCGGTCCTTTCTACTGACGAACTATCTCATAGAGGTACGAAGCGGTTTCCCTGTCACGCGCAACGTTCGCCGTAAAGGTGAGTTTGCCGTCCACAATCCGAAGCGGCACTTCGCCACGGCGCGAACCATCCGCGTCAAGCACATACGCCTTGAACGATCCGCTTTCGACGGCAAGCGACACATCCGCAACACCCACCCGCATGAGATGCGGCAGACGTCCCCAGTCGAGCAGAACTTTCATCGCATCATCCGCAAAGAGGGCACCTGTATTCTGCACATCCGTGAGATGGGTGACGAGAATGCGGCGGGACCGCTCAAGCGGCAATCCATCGAGGGAACTCGCCCACACCGTAGCCGGAGCGCCGCCTATGTCGGCCGAAAACCGTCCGGCGGACACCTTGCCCCGCTTCGCGAAGCCGCCAGCAGTCCGCGCCGTGTCAATCACCATTGTCCCTGCCCGGCCATCGACCTTGAGCGCCGACTTGTCGCCAGGCGTAATGTCTCCACGCAGAAACAGGCACATGGAAGCGCGTTCGCCGGCAAGCGAGAGCGGATCGCCAGACATGTCGAAGTACCCCAACGCCTGACCACATGGATTCTTGACCCCATCGACGGAATGGCTCCAGGCGAAGCGCCAAAGCCCATCCCAGTCCTCGCGGGCCGCCCACGCGCCGGTGACTATCCCGCCGATGCCACGGTATTTCCCCGGCGCGGCAAAGTTCCATTCCGTGATCGTGAACGGTTTTCCCGGAATGCGACACTTCCCGGCCCAGCTCACGCCATTGGGCACATCCTTGGAGAACGGCACCTCATTCGCGCATTCGCTCGGCAACTTCCATGGCTGTTCGATGAATCGCGGATGATCGACGTAGAAATGCATGTCCACATAGTCGAACGCGGTGCGGCACGGTGCCCAAAGCGCACTGCAGCTCCAGCCGTTCAGGTCGGTGAAGAGTTGCCTTGCACCGACTTCCTCGCGCAGGAACTTTGTCATTCGCGCATAGAAACGGTTCTCCAATTCGATGTGGTGGGCGCGGCCCGCATCGTCGAGATTAGGGCGGAAGTTGTCGGGACAGTTCTCGTTCACGAGTGAAATCCACGCGACGCCCGGCTCGTCCGCCCAGCGCCGTCCCGTGAACTCGTTCGTATGCGTAAGCCAGTTCTTCGCGAAAACGCACAGGTTCGAGTACGCCGCCTCGTTCTCGCGCACAAGCATCTTGAACTCGCCCATGTCGATGTTCCCAGGCTTGTCCTCGCCGATTTCCTTCCATGGGACGGGACGCGAGACATAGAGGTCGGTCGTGATGTAGATGCCCCTCCTGATGAACGCCGCCGCGAGAGCATCGAGTTCACGCATCCGCTGGGGATTGATCGTCGTTGAATTCCCCATCTTCTCAACGAGCATCCCATCGTGGTGGTGAAGCCGAATCGCGTTGTAGCCGCGCCGCGCCAGTTCCTCGGCAAAGCGATCCGCCGACTCAAGCGACTGAAAATAATTCGCGCCGAAGCAGAAGTTAACCCCGTAGAAGCGCCGCGTCACGCCCGGAACATCAGAGAACTCGAAGTGTCCGTTGCGCACGACCACACGGCCATGGCGGCCCGCAGGGGCATCAAGCCCGCTTATGGCCGAAAAGTCAAGCGCACTGCCCGGAATAACGCCTCCCTTTATGGAGACCGGCACCCACTCATTTCCGGCATTGACGGCAAACGGAGCAGGTTCCACAAGCGTCAAAGGCTCAGGCTCCGACAGCACGAGGCCCCATTCCACGAATCTGCCGGGTGAAAGGCTCTTCTCCTGCGCAACGATGCGCAACTCCACTCCTGTCCCGAACTGGTGGTTATCCTGGAACATTATCGAAGATGGCGCCTCAAAGGCGATCTTTAGGCGGATTCGCCCATCCCTGTCCTTCAGGATAAGCTCTCGTGCATCCTTCTTCCATCCGAAATGGAAGTTTGTCCCGACCGCAGGGAACGGCTTCTCGATACCATCCACTACATACGAGCCTCCGATGCGGATATCGTCGGGAATGTCGGACGTGCCAAGATATATCTGCTCCACACGCTTCTCGCCATCTGACGTCACAAACCATCGGGCCGAGATGCCGCCATCGCCTGTGGCGACGAACGACGCCCGTCCAGATGCCTTGGTCGTGCCAAGCCTGAATCCGAACGCCAATGCGCCGCCTTTAGACACACCCCCTTCAGCGCCAATGCCCCTCCATCCAGACAGAAAAATGCGAGGCCGAATCTCCAGTCCCGTGTTCTCAAGGATGATTTTCCCCGGCACGCCCGTACGCGCAACTCCGCCGCACACCGGCGCAACCAGTGCCAACAAGGCCCCAACCGTAAAAAGCGCATTTCTCATTTGACTACCGATCCTTTCGCGTCGCCGCACTCTCATGAGGCGCAAACGACACCTTGCGCAAGCGTTCGCCAAGGTCAAAGCCATCCGGAGCCTTGAATGGCGGCAACCCATCGCGCAACCGCTCCATCCGGGCAGACAACGCACGGTTCGGATGATTCCGCAAGATGGATTGGATTGCCATTAGCGCATACGAAAGTGCCTGAAACCTGCATACCACGTCGCCGCCGCCAAAGGCATGTGCGGCGGCAAGCCCAGTGGTGAACGAACGCGCCTGATCCTTCACGATATCCACAAGGAGAGGGATGCTCCTTTCGTCCACAAAGCGTCCAAGCATGTCTAGAGCCTTGATGCGGTTCGGATACGCCCGCTCAATCACAGGATCGGTCTCGCCACCCGGATGCGCAACGATGTCCCGCAGCGTCGGCAACGCACGGGCATCTTTCATGAGCGCAAGCGCAATGGCGAAGTTTCCGGCATGACGCGGAGTGCGTCTAAGTTCGGAAAACAGCCTGTCCGCAAGAGCTGTTCGGGCGGCGGCGCTTCCTGTCACGCCTCGCTCCCATGCGGTCCACAGTGCATACGCGGCCTTTTCGGCGGCAGTTCCAGTCGCCTTGCCCTTCTCTCCCTGCCACCATTCTGCGGTGCGCGTGATGTCCTGCCGAAGCGCCGCAACGACATCGTCACCCGAAAACGGATCGAACGATTTGCCATGGTACGCGTCAACGCGATCGGCACGAGCCGGCTTCAGGCATCCCGCTGCCTCCAACAGCGGCTTCAGTTCCGAGTATGGCACATCCCTTGCGGCGCAGTTCCGGGCAAGCGCAACCGAAGCCGCCAATGCCGCAGCGACGCCCGTCTTGCGCATCTCCGGCTGCATGCGAAGGCTCCCGCCAAGGTCGTGGGCCACACCGAAATGCTTGGACGGGACAAGAAGATTCTCCACGCCCTTCGCGACGATCGTCCCGTACGGCACGGACGACGGGTAGCGGAACATCGGAAGTCCGCAATGGACTTTCCAGTTGCGGATCTCCTCCGACTCGAACGCATGGTCGTCATAATACACCGGCAGATCCTCTGGCTCGCAAGCGAAGAACAGCGGATCGGGGAAGCGTTTTCCCGAAATCGCATCGCGCATCGAAGCGGTGGCCTCTGTCTCCATCCGCGCCTCTTCTCTCGCGCCGATCATCTGGGACGGACGTAGCATGCGACCATACTTCCTCTGTACTTTCCAAAAGGCATGGCGCTCTCGGGCGAGCTTCATAACCGTCGCGGACATTTCTTCGACAGAACAGACCATGCTGTCGGGATAATTCCGGTAGATGGGACGCGATGTCCCTTTTGTGCCGTCAAGCCAAGTCTCTCCCCGCGCACAAGGCGCCATGACCCCATCGAATTGGCGACCCTTGCGCAACCGGCAACCGCACATCTTCGCGACGGACGCATTCCCCGTCGCATCTATGACCATGCGAGCCGCCACATCCCGGATGATGCCGTTGGAGAGCAACCGCACACCGACTATCCTCCGGCCTTCCATCCATACGCCGATGGCGACCGACATGTATGCCACATCTGCGCCGGAAGCGTTCCGCTCATAATCGCACACACGCCGCATGAGTCCATTCCCGAAACATATTATGCCGATCGTGGAAAGGCCACCCATGCCGTTAAGCCGCTCCACGCCAAGCGACTTCAGTCCAGAACGGGCACATTGCACAAGGGCTTCCGCACCTGCAGTGCCGAGGCCGACAACGACAACGTCATAATGCGCATCGAACGTCGGCGGCACCTTCGGTCGCTTTCGCGCATGCCTACCATCCACCGTCAGACAGATTTCCATGCAAGCCCCTCCTCAAACGCCTCCATCAACGTCGTGAACTGTGCCGACGGCACCCAACGCCAACCGCCCTTCACGCGACGCGATATTCGCCCGTCCCTGTAGATGCACTTCAGCGCGTTGGCCTCGGCCAGCAATTCGTCTATACGATGCCCAGCCTTTTCCCAAGCATCGTGCAGAGACAGTCTGGCCACATGCCAATCCGCATCAGGCGGCAAGTCAACCGAGAAAGGACCGGTCGGCCCGATGCCGCCAAACCGTTTGCCGGCAAGCGCGTCTACGCCGACATTCCCGAAGCCGACATCCGTAGCATCCAACACAGTGCCGACGGTGAACGAGGAAAGCCCATTGGCGCCACCTCCATATATGGTAACGCGATATCCCTGCGCAACCTTCTCGATTTCCGCCGGTTCGGCGTTCAGGAACGCCTGCCCTCCATGGTCGGCAAAGAATGTGCCCATATAGTCGGCAAGCGGGGGCAGCTCAAGATCATCGCCATCAAGGATGCCGCAGGAGGCAAGGCCATCACGCAATTCTCGCCCAAGCGAAGTCTTCGGCGTTCCGAGTTTCTGCGGCCCGCACGTGCAGGCAAAGTCCGCAGCGAGATGGATGCCGCGCTCCAGAACCAAGGTCTCATCGCGGTGCGCGAGAGCGTATCCAAGGGCAAACGCCCCGCCTCCGATCACGAGCGTCTTTGCGCGGCCATCGGCGACGAGCGCCGCCGCGAAGGACTGTGCGTCAAATAGCGCAACCGTACCGCCCGCAAGCGACATCCTAAGGAATTCACGTCTTTTCACTCTTCATTCCCTCATCTGGGGTTTACTGTACGTCATCGGCTCTCCGCTTGTCTGCCTCTGGACGGGTAAGGCCACGCGCAAGGCAGTCCAACGTTTCCTTTGCGTGCCTATCGAAGTTGAAGATGACGAAGCCGCCAATCCCCTGCCTGCGCACCGCCATTATCTGCTCGGCTGTGCGCAACGTGCGCGTATCGAGATTGGCCCCATCGGACGAAAGGCCTATTCCGGGATAGAGGCGAACGTTTCCGACCATCGATTTCTGCCTATCCACAAGCGATTCGAACGTCTTGGGAGAATCCACGTAATCCATCGGGCAGACAAAATCAAGTAGACCTTCCGCGCACCAAACGGGCCAGTCCTGGGCGACGCCATCCCGCGACAGGACAGGATTGTTCAAGACAGCGGCAGACAACTCAACGCCCGGAGCCTCCGCACGCACACGACGCGAGACGTCGCGCACGAACGATGTAATCGTCTCGCGGCGGAATTCGTTCCATTGCTTCGCCAATGTGGCATCGGTGCGAACTGCTCCTGGCCATCCATCCACTGTACGGCAGATACGCGCCTCAAAGAGTTTTCGGCAGCGGTCACAAAAGCACCTGTTGGCATCCGGGTAGCGTATGTAGTCGAAATGCACACCATCCGGACCCCGCTTCGCCAGCTCAACAAACAGGTCGGCCTCGCTCTTTCGGTTTTCGGGATCATTCGGACACAGCCAACGCTCTCGGAAGCCATTTGCGCCAAGTGCGCACCGTCCGTCGCGCTCAATCTTGCCGAGCGTATCCTCCGGGCCTCCCCACCACATGTGCCAACACACCTTCCAGACGTGCATCTTTATGCCATACCGACGGCAAGCCGCCTTCACCTCATCGAACTTGTCGAACCTTGCCCAGCCGCCCCATGCCAAATTCACCAGCAATGCGTTGAATCCGCAATCCTTCAGGTACTTGACCGCCTCGTCCCAAGTCATGCCCGGCATCCCATTGGGGCTATGGCACCAGAAAGCGCGGAATTCGCCGGAAGGCCCCGGCGGCAATGTCGCGACATAGGCATTCTCACGAAGCCTCCGCATCTGCGATCTTTTCTTGCGCATCGTAGCCGATCCCATCTCGTCAAGGCGATATGGACGGATGTTGTCGATGACCATCACGGTGTCATTCGTTCCCGCTCGCCAGCCGCATATCCGCACCGCCTCAACCTTGTCGAATCCGGCAAAAGGCCCCTCCTTGAACCCATCCTCCTTCGAGATGAACACCGTTCCGCGTCCGTCACGCAGCTCAAAACCCTTTGAAAACCAGCCGTCCCCCGCCTTGTAATAGAAGTTGAAGCCCGAAAACTGGCGCAGATCGCCCACGTCGATATCGAACCTCACACCGTCGTACGATGTAAGGTCATGCCTGAACGGCACATCCCGCACAGCACGATAGTTTGGCTTGGCGCCGGAGAAATGGGCCTTCACGTGCACAGGCGGCTCACGCTCCAATGCCTCGGCGATCCGCTCACGCCATGCGAGAAGCGCTGTGCCCTTGCGATCATATTGCGCAGTCCCGTTGGCGACGTCCTGCGGGACTTCCGGCATTCTCCCGAACTTGCGCTCATACAATTTCGCGTAGGCATAATCCTCAAAGCCGTCACGAAGATTCTCAAGCCTGACCGTCGGCAGTGGAGAGCCGTCTTCCGCCACGCGAGTGAGACTCCCGTCACCGTTGTAGCATTCCCAACTCTGGGCAGTCCATTCCGTCTTCGGCTGCCGGCCAACAGCCTTAAGCGAGTTCCACACTGACATCTGGTAGTAGAGGAAGCCATCTGCGCCAGACTGCTCCGACATCGCCCCGGCAAGCAAACGGCCCTCGATTGGACGCGATTCGAGAAACAGGTTCGCCTCATCACCATGCGGCCAACAACAGACGTACCACCACACTTCGCGGCCTTCCGCCCTGGCGCGGACGGCCTGCGCCGGATCGTACTTATCCGTAAGCGGCACACAGGCATCCGTCATCGCAAGCGGCGTACCGCACCCGTATGCGCGAGCCCCATCCAAGCGGGCATCCTTTGCCGTCGTCATGACCGGCACTCCCGGCAATTCCCGATTGAGGACGGCACAGGCGCGAGCAACCGCATCGGCGCGATTGGTGCCAACCTCGTCACACCCGTATATGTAGGCGTGATCGAGAATGTTCTCACGCAACGCACGGTCATACGCGCGACGGATAGGGCGAAGATACTGGGTGCGCCACGCGGCTTCATTCGCCGCGCCCTCGTCCAACGGCGCAAAGTAGCCGAGATTGAATCGTCCCAGCCTTCCCTCGTCCTTTAGCCTGCGGAATGCCGCCCAACGTCCATCCTGATCTGCAAGCGCAGGATCTCCCAGCACATTGTTCCAGTAGAGGTTGTCCGGCGTAATCCCGTAGTCCGCAAGGAACCCGTACCATTCGGCCTCTTTATTTCGCCAAAGGTTCAGCGGCGACGATGGCGAATCCTCTACCGCCTTGCGAATGGCACTTCCTCGCGGAAGCGAAGTCTGCGGATTGAAAGTGATTGCCAACGGGAGGAATGCATCGTGCGGAAGCGTGAAGTTGCGCACCCTCACCGTAAACGGGATCGTCTTAAGCGCCCCGGCAGACGACTGGACGCAAAGGGTTCCCTCATATGTGCCTGGCACGGCTGACACATCGGCATGCACCCTAATCCAAAAGCTCTGCCTAAAGCCCTTGCGTACGCGAAGACCTTCCTTGGGCACGGGCATCAGCGCATCTGGATACCATGCCGGACAGCCAACGCTTCCACCTGTGTATGATGCCGCATTGGTCGTATGCGTGTAGGCGACCATGTCGCAGTCTACCCGCAGCGGAATGCCCTCAACGCCCACCTTCACACCATTCAGGTCAGACTCCGCATCGACCACCACCTGTACGCTCTCGCGCTCATTTCTCGCAAGGGACACCTCAATTCGCTCGGCAGAGCTGCCGACGAATGGGAACCTCCCCTCCGGCATCACACGCTCGGTAGGAAGGGCCGTCAGCACAGAGGCAAAGGCTATCGCTATCAGCATCGCCGTTGCCTCACCGAATGATTACCATGCCGCCAACCGGCGCGAACCTCACGAAATCCTCAGGCGCAAGCGCACCCCACGAAAAGCGAATCTCGTCCATCCATCCCTCGAACCCATCAGTTGGGGACATGCGCGAGAAGTAGTATCCGCAAGGCCTGTCGAGAAGACCGCGCTCACCGACCATGGCCGTCATCACCACATTGTAATCGACATACAGACTGAAAGTCCTCGTCGGCTTGTCATACGAGAGCGCAACATGGCGCCATTTCTTTCCGAGGCAGTCTTCAGTCGTCTCCACGTATCTTTCGAAAGATTCCGCATCATCCTGGCTGTATTCACCGCTCTCCGTAACTTCTGTCCATGAAAGGCGAAGCCTGCCGTTGTTCCGCCGCGTGAGCATCCAGCAGAACTGCGGATATGCGTTGTTCTTGTGTCCATCGTAGGTGTATTTCCCGAACAGCAGCGAGCCGACACCATTCGGTCGATAATTCTGGTCGTACTCCACCTTGACAAACGCCTCCATGGTCCAACTTGACGGATGGCACAGGAAATGGCTCGATCCTGCAACAACCATTTCGGTGCCGGCGTACTGACGATAGGCCGTGCCGCTTGCAAGGCTCGAATAGCCGAGGAATCGACATCCGCCTCCATTCTTCCACACCTTCTTCGAACCCCACTGGACATCGTACCCGATGCGCCTAATGGCCTTATCATACTGCGGGAATGTCTCGGGGTGCAACCCATAGCCGAACTTTGCCGTCAGCGCAAGACCGAGATCGGAATGTACCGAGAGGCCCAAAGTCTGGTTCAACGCATCGCCAATCTTGGCGCCCGATGTCGCGGACTCGTCGTTGAAGCCAATGGCAAAGACCGCCGACCCGAATGGCGAGACGATTTCGAAATCCTCTGTCGAGAGCGCACCAGAAGAAACGCGCAGACACGAAAGGGAAGCGTTGAGCGGTTCCGTTGAGGTCTTCACCGCTCCCGTCCCATTCTTGTACCCGGTGCCGAGACGGAACTTCAGATCCGACACCTCCGATGAGTTGTTCCTATAGGCGGCTGGGCTGCCTATGGGGCCGTAATCGACATAATAGGTCAACGTCCCCGTCTGCTCAGTGGCGTTCGTCTCACTGTACACAAGCGCAAGATGATGCCATTTGCCGTCACTAACGATTCCCGTAGAATTGTACGCCACTGCGGCGATTCCGTCGCGTCCATACGTCTCAAACCCAAAACCGCGAGCCGCGCCGACATTATCTCCGCCCGTAACTACAGACGACGGAGCGATCAACTTGAAGCCGCCGACATCCTTCTGCGCCTCAAGATAAAGCACCGTCTTTGAGATCTGGTCGTATGTCTTATCACCCTGCATCCAGTAGACATAATCCTCATTCATCTTGATGAAGCATTCGATGGTGAAGTCTCCCTTGCCGACAATGGCATCCGCAAGCCCCTCCATGTCGATCAGGCCACCCTGCCTGTCCTCACGGCTGACATAGCGGAAGTCGATCGACTGCGGTGCTTCGGAAAGAGGCGTAAGGTCGCGGGATGACGCGATGACTTTCCCCGGCGAATCTGACGAAAACCTTGGCATGACACCACCATTTACGCTCGTCCTATCCGCCGTGCCGCGAAAAGTGGTTGTGCCGCCGGCGCTGTAGACCTCTGAAACATCCGCACCGGGGGCGCCATCCCGAAAATCCCAAAAGCCTATAGTATCAGCTCTGAGCTGTACGGCAAACGCCGCACAAAGTGACATCGCGATTTTCGTCACCATTGACTTCATACCACAATCCTCCGTAATGAAATGTCACGATAATACCATTATCATTTTTTTTTTCAACAGGAAAACGTTGGGGCATGACGCTATTTTACCTTTCTCTGGAATCCATTCAGCAGTGCGCGCTTGCGCGGATTGTCGCTCGATGGACGAGTCCCCCGCTCGCGCCCCGTCCATTCGTGCTCGACCGACCAACCGTTCCATTCGCGGAAGGCGTGATACGTCCAATGCCATCCGTATTCCTCGAAAAGCGAAATGCAGTCCGAAATGTAGCGGTCGGCGCCATCCGCCCAGATAATGGCGGAAAACTCGCCTACATAGATGATCGCGTCATGCCGCCGCTGGAATTCCAGAACGGGTCGCAGCGCCTCGGCCAGCGTCGCACGTGTCAGCCCCCGCTCGGCATCGGGGTAGCGGACACGCTTCCAGCTGTCGCCCTTCGCGTGGACGCCCTGATGCGTGAAGTTGTGTGGAACGTACATGTGAACCTGATAGATTACGTCCTTCATGTTCAGGGTCTTCAACGAGTCGAATTCGCCTGACGAATCGAATATGTTCGACTCGATAATGATCGGCGTATCGGGATCAATCTCCCGAACCAGCGAAGCGGCACGCGCCTGCACAGACCAGTAGTCCAGCCCTTCCAGCGCCGGCCTTTTCTGGACGGGTTCGTTGATGAGGTCATAGCCCCAGATCCCCGCCCGGCCTTTGCAGCGAGTGGCGATCATCTTCCAGGTCTCGAAGAAGGCCTTTGCGAACCGCTCGTCATGGAACATGTTCACGTCACCGTCCTCGCCACGTCCGCCGGGCACAACGTGAAGATCGACGACCACTTCAATGCCCCTCGCGACGGCCCAGGGGAGAACGTCGTCAGTGAGGTGGGTAATCTTGGAATCGACCCAGCGCAGGTACTCGTCCACATCCTGATTGCCGTTGCGGGCGTGCCAGTTTCGCGTCATCTGGTAGCGCACGAGATTGACGCCCCACGCCTGAAGCGTCTGGAAATCCTCTTCTTTGCAGGGACCGGACGGCAACATGACGCCACGACCGCAAGCCCTTTCGCGAACACGCGGGGAATAGACGCATTTCGTCCTGTCACGATCCGGCGGAAAGAGAGGCTTAGACTCCTCTATTCGCAGCGATCCAAGATCGAACAGCACCTTCCCGCTCACGTTCTGAAGTCCGATCGAAAGGGATGCGTTCTCTGGCCTTTTCCCTCGCAGATCAACCTTCACATAGGTTTCAGTCCAATCCCAAGAGCCGCTTCGCGGCGCTGCACCCGGCCACTGTTCCTCTCCAGTCGCCTTGTCCAGATAATGGAACATGAACTTGTATCCAAGCCATGTCTTATCCGCCTTGGACACGTTTTCGCCCTTAGACCTAATTGTCGCCCTTACGACCTTCCCGGTCCAAGCCGTCATGTCGACTTCCGCCCGACACAACACCGTCCCCTTGCGAGGCAATTCAACCGTGACGATATTTCCGTCTCGCGTCACTCCATGAGGGAGACTCCACGCCAGCGACGAACCATTGACTTTGGAAGCGTCTTGGCAAAACACGCTTAAAGACAACGCGGAGGAAACAGCAAGACACACATACCTGAGTTTTTCCAGTGATCGCACCATGATACTTCTCCAATCTGAAATGCCTGCATTATATCAAAAAGCAAGGGGAGGGATTCGCTTAGAACCCCTCCTCTTGACTTCTGTCCCTTCTGGGAAACGGCTTATGCGCCGAGCTGGAGACGCACGAAACGCTTCACCTCGATCGGTGCGCCGCAAGCCTTCGAGACTCCCTCAAGGTATTTCTCAACCGTGAGGTCGCCATTCGCGACGTAATCCTGCTTGAGCAGGCACACCTGGGTGCAATACTTCGCCGCCATGCCCTTCTTGATTCCGGCAAGAGCCTGTTCCGGCGGAAGTTTGCCCTTCTGCTCCTTGAGCGCATTGAGCTTGATCTCAAGCTCCGCGTCGATCTCGGCCTGGGGAACATCCTCGGGCTTTATGTACTTCGGCGCGTTGGCGGCAATCTGGAGGCACACCATGTGGGCCGCCTCGGCAAGCTCGGCAGACGCCGCGCACTTCTCGCAGGGCGTCGCAAGCTCTACGAGCACGCCAATCTTGCCACCCATGTGGATGTAGCTGGAGAGGATGCCAGTACCCTCAAGCTGATAGCGCTCGGTGCGGCGGATCTTCACGTTCTCGCCAGTCTTCGTAAGGAGCATCTGGTAGTCGTCCTTGAGGGTTTCGGCAACATCCTTGCCCTCAAGCGCAACCTGCGCCGCCTTGTTGCAGAAATCCTTGTAGGCATCCGTCTTCGCCACGAAGTCCGTCTCGCAGTTAACTTCGGCGAGGGCCATCGTCTTCCCGTCCGCCGCCACGGCGGCGGCGATGATGCCTTCCTTGGACTCCTTGTCGACACGCTTGGCGGCAACCGCCAGCCCCTTCTCGCGAAGGTACTTGACGGCCTCCTTCATGTCGCCACCGGCGGCCTGAAGCGCTTCCTTGCATGCGCCCATGCCAGCGGCGGTAGCCTCACGGAGCTCCTTGATCATTGCAATCGTGATATCCATCTCAAAATTCCTTTCTTTCTTCTTGTGTGACCATCCAAACGGCAAGCCGCTTATTCAGCGGCAGGAGCCTCCGCCGCGACAGCGGCCTCTGCGGCAGCAACGCCAGCCGCACGCTTGGCGGCAAGCTCGGCCTTCGCCTTGGACTCCGCCGCCTCCTTGGCCGCGCGGGCAGCCTGCTTCACGGCGTTGGAAAGCGAACCAGCCTTCTTGCCGCGAACGGCGGTCTTCACCGCAGCCTCACCCTTGGCCGCGCGATCCTCGAAAGCCTTCGCCTTGCGCTCTGCGCGAGCGGCCTTCTCCGCATCCTCGCGAGCCTTGCGTTCTTGGTTGCGCTTGGCGGCCTCTTCGGCGGCCTTTGCGGAGTATTCGTCGTTCGCCTGCTTGATCACCTTCACGATGCCGTTGACAACGAGCTCGACACCCTTCACGGTATCGTCGTTGCCGGGGATCACGTAGTCGATCGGATC
>CAVJWR010000025.1:734-16028 GCA_963653155.1 Limosilactobacillus gorillae | reverse complement strand
GGGTTGGCGTTGGTATCGACAAGAGCCACAACCGGGATGCCGAGGCGCACCGCCTCCTTGACCGCATTCATTTCGCGGCAGACATCGATCACAAACACTGCGCCAGGACGATCCGCCATATCGGCAATGCCGGTGAGGTTCTTCTCAAGCTTGGCAAGCTCGCGACGAAGCATGGAGGCCTCCTGCTTGTGCTTGGAGAGCTCGCCGTTGTTCTGGCGGGCAATCGCCTGGATCTGGCGCATGCGCTTCACCGAACCGCGAATCGTCTTGGAGTTGGTGAGCGTACCGCCGAGCCAGCGCTCGGTCATGTAGTACTGGCCGCAATCCTCGGCAGCGGCCTTGACGAGCTCCTGCACCTGCTTCTTCGTGGCGACGAAAAGCACCTTCTTGCCGTCGAGGACCGTCTTCTTGAGGAATTCCGCCGCTTCGTCGAGCAGCGAGACCGTCTGCGTAAGGTCGATGATGTGGATGCCGTTGCGCTTATCGAAGATATACGGTTTCATCTTCGGGTTCCAGCGCTTGGTCTGATGGCCGAAATGCAGACCGGCATCAAAGAGATCCTTAAGTGTGAGACCCGTGAGGGCAGACGTAGGCATATCCATTTTTAATTCCTTTCAGTTAAGTTATGCAACTAATCCGCTTTGACGTAGAGTTGGATGTCTCTGCGCCGTTCGCTTCATTTTTCCAACCACTGGAAAAAACGGCGGATAAGATATCAAAACACCCACCCAATGTCAAGCATCGGCACTTCGAGCAAAGGGAATTTACGATTTTTCGATTTGCGATTTACGATTGCATTTGGTCATTTAGGCATTGGTAGGGCGATTTCGATGAAATCGCCGCAGAGACAGGAGGGACGCAATTCATTGCGTCCGTAGCGAAATAACCCCCGAACGAAGTGAGCCGCGCATGCGGTCGCTAGAGGGGTACGCCCTCGTCGTCGTGCATGGCACCATTCTCCATGTGTGGTATAATACACGGCCAATCCAAATCGAAAGGTAAAGGTCAAGGAATATGAGTCTTTCCGTAGGCATCGTCGGTCTCCCGAATGTCGGCAAGAGTACGCTTTTCAACGCTCTCACCAAGAAGCAGCAGGCCGCCGCAGAAAACTACCCGTTCTGCACAATCGAGCCAAACTCCGCAATTGTGGAGGTGCAGGATGGTCGCCTCAACGAGCTCGCGAAGATAGTCAACCCAGCACAGATAATCAGGGCGACGGTGGAGTTCACCGACATCGCGGGCCTCGTGAAGGGTGCGTCCAAGGGCGAAGGACTCGGAAACAAGTTTCTCGCGAACATCCGCGAATGCGACGCGATCCTGCATGTCGTGCGCTGCTTCGAGAATGACGACATAATCCACGTGCAGGAAGGCGGCAACAAGTCCGCGCCCATCGCGCCTGTGGACGATGCCGAGGTGATCGAGACCGAGCTTATCCTTGCCGACATGGAACAGCTCCGCAAACGCTACGACAGGATCAAGAAGGAGGCTCAGGCGAAGCCTCCGCTCCGCCCTGAGGCCGAGGCGTGTGCCGCCCTTCTCCAGCACCTCGAATCCGGCAACCCTGTCCGCAGCTTCCCCCGCAAGGATGGCGATCCGATACTTCCCGTGCTGAAGGATCTGCACTTCCTGACGGACAAGAAGGTCATCTACTGCGCAAACGTATCCGACGACAACGTATCCGGCGAAGGCAATCCGCACGTCGCGGCCCTCAAGGAGTACGCAACAAGGCAGGGTTGCGAAATGGTCGTGGTATGCGCACAGATGGAGGCAGACCTTGCCGGCCTTTCGGAAGACGAAGCTGCGGAATTCCTCGCGAGCTACGGCCTGACGGAATCCTCGCTCGACCGCACGATCAAACTCGCGTACCGCACGTTGGGGCTTGCATCATACTTCACCGCAGGGCCGAAGGAAGTCCGTGCGTGGACTTTCCATCGCGGATGGAAGGCCCCGCAATGCGCCGGCGTGATCCACACGGACTTCGAAAAGGGCTTCATCCGGGCGGAAGTGATAGCATTCGACGACTATGTGAAGAATGGAGGCGTCGCCGGTGCCCGCGCCGCAGGGGTCTTGCGTCCCGAAGGCAAGGAATACGAAATGCAGGATGGCGACGTTGTGGAGTTCCTGTTCAGCAAATAGCTGGACAGGATCCCTCGTCCTCATGCGTGGGCGGCAAGGAACGCATCCACCTCGTTGCGCGTGGGCGCCGCTGGCGGGCGGCCGGAAAGTCCACGGCACTTGATTGCCGAAACCGCCGCCCCGAAACGCTGGCAGTCGAGCAGGTCGTGCGTCTCAAGCCACCGGACCGCAAAGCCCGTGTGGAACAGGTCTCCGCATCCTGTCGTGTCGACGACCTTCTCCACATGGAACGCCGGACACTTCACAAGGTTCGTGCCGTCAAAGCACATTGACCCTCGCACTCCCATGGTCGCGCCGCAGACAATCGGATGGTACCGCTCGTAAAGGGTGCGTACGGCGGACTCGACATCTTCCTCCGTGTATGCGTCGGTGATCAGGCTATCGCGTCCAGCCGCCACCGAAACGGCGAACTCGCCGGAGCAGATGAGAAGATCCGCGAGCGGCAACAGCTCGTCCATGCCGGAGCGGATCGTTCCGGCATCGTACATTATCGTCACGCCGGCAGACTTCGCCACCTTGGCCGCAGCGATCGCGCCTTCCGCGTTGTGCCCATCAAGATGCAGTATCTTCGCCCTGCGGATTGCGTCCACCATTTCCGGCGTGATCTCATCCGCCGTAAGCTCGTCCAACCCCTCGCGGGTCCAGGCGCACGAGCGGGCACCTGTCTTCTCGTCTATCCACAGGTACGCGATCGCGCTCGTCGCGCCTTTGCGCTCCACCACCATCGACGTATCGACACCCTGCCTGGCAAACGCATCAATTATCATGCGTCCATCCGCATCGTCGCCAACCGTACCGATGAATGCCGCACTCATTCCGAGTGCCGCCGCACCTGCCGTCGAATTGCCTGCCGGCCCTCCGCCAAGGATTGCGTGCGAAAGCATCCTAACCTTCGTGTCCATGGGGATGAACGGCAGCACCGCCAAGTGGTCGTTAGAGACGAAGCCCATTCCAATGTAGTCAAACTGTTTCATGTTGGCGGAATTATACTAAATGGCGGCAAGAATGTGCGGGACAGGCAATGAGCGGTTATGAGACCATTTGAGAGGTTGGCCGAGATATGGTAGACTATGCGCAAATGGACAAATTACGCACACATCTGATTCTCGACTACCTCAAGGCGAAAAAGCGCTGTACCCTTTCCGAACTCATGAGAAAGTTCAAGGTCAGCTCCGCCACGATCCACCGCGACGCCGAGGAACTTGCCAGGCGCGATGCCGTCTCGAAGGTACGGGGCGGTCTCGTGTGGAACGAGCGCATGGCCGTGCAAACGGATTCGAGCGGCTACCAGGAGCGCATAATAGCGAACCGCAAGGCAAAGATGTCCATAGCGCAAATGGCGCTCGACCTTGTAACCGAGGGCGACATCCTGTTTCTCGATTCGTCCACTACGGTCTACGAATTCGCACAACTGCTGAGGGCCGCAGACTTCCAGCACCTTACGATCGTGACGAATTCGGTCTCGATCATGCAGAACTTCCGAAAGTTCCCGCCCCAATACGTCCTTATCGGACTTGGCGGGAACTACGATGCGCAGCTCAACTCGATACTCGGCGCCGCGACGCTCGAACAGCTCTCGCACTTCAACGTGACAAAGGCTTTCATATCCGCATTCGGAATGGACGCGAAGACCGTCACCACAAACCATGAGAGGCAGGCCGAATTGATCCGCAAGGCGCTCGACAACGCATCGAAGCGGTACCTTCTGCTTGACCACTCGAAGGTCAACCGCACTGGTCTTTACAGGCTTGCCGCGCGCGGCACGTTCGACGCAATCATCACGAACTGATGCCCGAGACTATCGCCGAAACCAAGCTGCGGCATATTGCCCACACGGCGGAATAGGCACTCGCCGCATTTGACGCGAGGCGTGAGGCGACGGCTCCGAAAGCGACATCCGTCGTGCACGCGATCCAAAGGATCGCCCCTATCAGGTTGCAGGCAAGTATGAGCGTCCAGGAGAATACGCGGCCATATTCCTCAACGTCCGGCTGAGTCTGCATCAGTGAACGTATCGTAAAGCACAGGTGCAGGCACCATGTGAAGCCAACTGCGAACGTCCAGGCCCATGGCACAGGGAACTGTGCATCGGGATGCGTGAAGTGCATTACGCCCCTCACCGCCAATGCGAGCGCGACAACCAGCATTGTCCAGAACGGGAAGAAATACGGTGCGAGCGTGATCCACACATTTGACTTGGTGAGCTGCACACTGCCGCCCTTGGTTCCAACCTTCAGCCTCGATACCCGCGCCCCGAACGCCAAGCCCCACAGTGCGTGCGTAAGCTCATGCCCAAGCACGTACAGGCGCACGGGGTCGGACGCTATCACACGCACCAGCAGAAATGCGGCCATGCCGAGGAACAGTGCCACGGCATCAGAGGGGAACCACCTCTTTGACGCTCCCGAAGCAAGGAAGAATGAATCGTAGAACGTGCGGCACAGCGACCAGACAAACGGGAAGCACAGCACGGCCGCAATGAGACGAACGAACCGCACCATATTCGACCTCAATTCTCGAACACAAACACGAGCTCTCCGGGAAACACGCGGCGATTTTCACGCGCAAGCCCCTCCACGAACTCGCGATCAGTGCGAAAGCGATTCTGCTTCTCCCGCACTGCGGCGATCTCCTCGTTCTTGAGGTTGATTCGGCGATCCAACTCAGCCTTTGCCTGTTCAAGACCTGCCGCCTGACGGTATTTCGGGAACGTAATCACCAGCCCGGTTGCGACAATCGCTCCGAATATGATGAAAAACAAACCTTTAAACAACTTATCTATCACTTTACCATCCGCGCCTTATAAGGAGATATGTGCGTATTAAATCACAATCCCATGCACGTTGTCAACAAAACTCTCAAAAACTCCGATGCGCTCCAGGCCTGCGCCCTGCACCCCTTCTGCACATGCGGCGCATCCCCATCGGCTATCTCCGAAATGTGGCAGAGGCATTCCGTGTTCAGGTTCTCTACAACGCCGGCAAGCAGCGAACCTGCCTGCCCTTTCGAGAGGCATCCGCATCTCACCGCCGCTTCCGCAAACATCGGCATGGGCCAGGCCCAAACCGTGCCGTTATGGTAGGCTGGCTTGCGGCTCGTATCCTCATCGCCGGCATATGTGCCACGATATTTCGCGTCTCGCGCATCGAGCGAACGAATGCCGCCCGGAACAAGCAGCCGTTCACACGCATTGATCATGGACATGCAGGCATCACGGGATTCAAGCCCAATTACGCCGAGCGATATCAGCATCAGCTGGTTGGGCCGCACCGAAAAGTCAGGCGTCGCCTCTGCGGCAGGTTCTCCGTTCCATGCGTCAAGGCAGTCGGCGAATCCGTCGGAACCGCAGAAGAGCCGCTTGACGCTTTCCGTGGCCTTGTCCGCAAGCCGGTCCCATTTCCCGCCGGCGAAGCGCAACGCCGATATCCAAAGGGCCTGTATCTCCACCGGATATCCGCATCGCGGGGTGCATGCCGGATAGTTGGTGTCCATCCACGTGAAGTGCGATGGCGCCCACACGAGTCCCGACTCCCCATCCACATGAATGCCGTTCGGCGTTCCCTTCACATAGTTCTCGATGATCGACAGCACCGTCTTGCGGAACAGACGAACCGATGATGCGGATGCCTTGCGTCCGGCCCTCTCCATCCATTCCCTCACGCACAGCACAAACCACAGTTGGGCGTCAACCGTATCGCGATTGCCGGCGGTGTCGCCGTATATTATGTTCGGCAACGTGCCATTCTCCTCGAACGCGGCGAAAGCGGCAAGTATCTTCTCCGCATCATCAAGCCTACCAGCCGCAATCGCACCACGCAGGAAGATGAACGTGTCGCGTCCCCAATCGAGGAACCACGGATAGCCGGCGATCACGGTGCGGTTCTCTCCTCGCCTTACCATGAACAGATCCAGTGCCGACCTGAGGCCATCTATGAGCGGGATCGACTGGGCCGGAGATTCCGTTTGACGCGCAGGGCGTTTGCGGCACTCTCCGGCAATGCCAGACCATTCGATCTTCCGCAAATCCACATTTCCATGGGAACAGATGATCTCGGCCACATCGCCCGGCATGAAATCGCACGATATCCATCCGGGGGAATACAGGTCGCCGCACGGCTCCTGCCCGCGTCCGGCTTCGTCAGGGTGCGGAACGCTGTACGACCATTCGCCGCCATCGTGCATTTCGCCGCCACGAACCTCAAGACGCACTGCAGAGGCTATCCTGGCGGCAATTTCGGCTTCGCCCCTGTAGGCCTTCGTCACCTCATGGAAGCTTCGGCATTCAAGATCTGGACGGAACACAATGCGCACCCGTTCGCCGAAGCGGTCTCCAAGGTCGCAACGGCGCACCGCGAGCCGGGCGGCATTCACGCCTTCCGCAAGTTCCAGCCTGAAGACGAAAGGCACCTCACGCCCCATGCCGGCGGGCACGACAAATCGCCATTCCGCGAACTTTCCGGACGGATCCGCGCGGAAGCCCGTTACCGACTCTGAATCTATCGCATGGGAATAGCCCTCGTACTGAAGCCACGCCCGGCACCGCGTCCAGAGGACAAGGCGATCCGACGGACACTCCGCGTTTGGATTCGCGGAAAACAGCGAATCATACTGCGAGCGCACCTCTCCCCAACGCAAAGGCAGGAATGCGTCTGCCCCATTCCCATTCGATAGGCATGTGCGGAGAGTGCTGTCGCCGCGAATCTCGTCGCCTGAGACATCAAGCGCAACACGTGCGCGTTCCAACGGCGGCAACACGAGAACCGATGACCTTGAACGCTTCACGCCGTCCGGCGCAAACACCGCCAGCTCAAGGGTGAGCCGTCTGGCCCGCATCCCATCCCCACAATACGCGGGGACGCACGGGAAAGCCCTTTCGCCTTCAAGAATCAACGCACGATATGGGTGTGGACAATCTATCGCAAGCCCCATGCCGTCCGGCACGCACACTTCCCTGCGGCAATCCTCAGGCCAGTGCCACGGCACCTTGCCGCCACCGAAAGGTTCGGCGGCATTGCCACCTTCATCAAGGGCATGGTGCGGCACTTTGGCATCGACTCCGCCTTCATCGCGCTCTACGCAGATGAAACCGCCCGGTCCAATCTCAACGCCCTGCCGAAGGTCGAATGTCCGACCGCTCAACAGATCGCGGCATCTGCACTCGGGGAATTTCCCTGCGTCCCAATGAGCCTGGACGGCATTTGCGCAATCGAGGTTGACTACTGCGAGAACCCTGCCATCGTCGCATCCCGAACGCACTGGCTCACGCAGAACCGCAAGGAAGTTTCCGCCTCCGCACTGGATCAGTTCCTGCCGGACATCGCCATCAAACGCAGGATGTTCGGCAAGAAGCCGGTTCAGCGACGAAATCAGCCCGACCATGTTTTCGGATGCGCCCCAGTTCATGTCGTTCTTGCCGTGGACATCGATCTTCTCGGTGGCGAACCACTCTACGCCGTTCGCGATCCCCCATGCGCCCTGATGGCTCAACAGGGCGGAAAGCGCAACGCGCATCCTTGCGTAAACCTTGCCTCCACAGGCGAGACGGTTATTGTCGTGCGTCTCGGCGAAATGCACAAGTGCCCCGAATCTTCTTGCCCTTTCGTTGGCCGCAGGGAGATATCCCTCCGCCTGAGTGCGGTCATACGTCTGAAACAGCTCGGAATACGCCCAGTCTAGGCCAATGTCGGAGAGCAGACTGTCGGTGACGTCTATGCGCCCACCCAGCCCCTCAAGCATGAACACCGTATCGGGATACTGTTCACGGACGCGATCCACTATCACGCTCCATGCGGAGGCTGGGATCATGTAGCCCGCATCGCACCTGAAGCCGTCTACGCCATGCCTGCACCAGAACAGGAATATCTCCGCCATGTATTCGCGCAACGCCCCATGCGCGTAGTCAAGCTCCACAAGATCCTCCCACACGACACCCCACGCGCCAGGCGATGCGAAACTGCCATCCCCATTGCGCCGGAACCATTCCGGATGGTGCGTCTGGAGGGTACTTGCCCATCCTGTGTGGTTCGCGGGCAGATCAACGAAGAATCGTCCACCCTTCGCGTGTACCGCATCCACAAGCTCCATGAACTGGTCGAGCGGCGTTGCGCTTCGGTCAAATTCAGCCATGGACGGATCCACTGACTTGAAGTCCGTGGACGCAAAAGGCGAGCCGTACTCGCCCATCACGGCGTATGTCGTAGGCACCGGAAACGGCGGCAAGGTCTGCACGATGCGGAAGCCCATCCGATCCATGATGTGGGGAAGCCGCCTCACTATTTCGCGGAAGGACCCGAATTGGCGCGGAAATACGGTATAGATCGAATTGGCGCGGCGTGTGGATGCCGGCGAGACCTTGATGTGTACGTTTTCGCCCTGTGGCCACTCCGGCACGGACGAGCCATCCGGGAAGAAACAGCATTTCCCGGCAAACACGCCAACCCTGTCGAGCGTCACGTCCACCGTGAAGGAACCTGACGGCTGCCTGCACATTTCGACATCCGTCCAGATGCCGCTCACGTTCGTGCGGAACACGGCCCTGCCTTTTCTGGCGGACACCATCTCCAGCGACACCGAAAGACGGTCGCCGTGCCACCGAACAACATATTCGCCACATTCTGGAGTCTGCTTCATGATGAAAATCCTAAAATATCTGCCGCGACACGAATCGGTCCCTGTCATACGGAGGCGCAACCTCGCCTATGTTGGTCTTCACGCGTTCCTGCAACTGGTCGTGCCTGGACCATGCCGCCACCAGCGCAGAAGCCCGCTGAAGGACTTCATCGGAAGGTTTGCCGGGAACAAGGGCAGTAGGTCCCGGACAGTTCACGGTATAGACTATGGCGCCAAGGTCTGCGCATTCCTTCAGGATCGCATTCTCCCGCGAATCGCGGCCAAGTATCACGCTTGTTCCATCCTCAAAACGGAAGCGCCGCGCGATGAGCAGCAGTTCCACGAGTCTGCGTTCCCCAAGGCCCTCATGCTCAAGAAGATCTTTGAGGCGATGCCCGAAGCCCTTTTCCGTCAATTTGCATCCACCTGCTGGGGAAGGATAGTCAACCACGCCATACTTTTTGGCAAGCTCAAACTGCGGATCCCTGCGGCGGCCAGACAGCCCAAGCAGTTTCGTCCGGTCTATCTTTCCTTCGGCCTCTGGGATCGTCGGCTCAAGCAATTGCGCACAGAGCGGCCGCAACAGGCGTCCAGCCAAACCGCTTGTCCTTTCCACCACGCCAAGCGACTGCCGGTTTTGGCTCATGGGCCTTTGATTCAGGACTTCGCCAGTCGACACAAAGTCATAGCCCAGCGCCACCATCATCTCCCCTGCCCTGCGTATCATGGTGGCATGGCAATCTATGCATGGGTTCATTGCTCCGCCAAATCCATGCGGAGGGTTCTCGATGAGTCTGCATTCGTCATCGGTAAAGTCAACGACATGCAGCTTCACGCCAAGCGCGGAAGCGGCACGGCGGGCAGAATCCGCAGAAAAGAACGGGGTCTCAAAGCACACGCACTCGACTTCCGCGCCGGCATCCTGAAGAACCTTCACCGCGAGCTGGCTATCCAATCCGCCGCTCAACAGACTCAACCCTTTTGCACCCATCGTCTCTCCCCCTTGTCCAGTCTGGCCTACGGCAAATCACGCATACCAGGCGCCAAGCCCTTTCGCCACATCCGATTTCGACAGGCGTGAAGCGAATTCGTCGGCTATCTTCTCCGCACCATCCGGCGCTTCGCCGTCGGCGATGTCGTCACGCACCTGGAACAGCACGCCGAAATCAAGCCCGTATCTGCGGTACGGCGCTGGATCGGCCCCTGCCGCAAGTGCGCCAAGCGCCGCCGCGAGCGCGAATGGCTCACCGGTCTTCCTCTCGCACACGGAAACATATTCCTCCCGTGAACGGCCTTGCGGCACCGTGCGCAATCCCGCAGCCTCAAGATCATCGCCCTGCCCCTCGCAAAGCTCCTTGTGGGAACGCACCGTCTCCTGAATCATGGCAAGCGCATTGCCGGGATTCTGCCGCACGATCAGCCCATATCCGCGAGCGACAAGCCAATCCCCTGCCGCAATGGCGAGTGCGACACCATGCTCCTTCCAGACCGTCGGGCGCCCATACCGCGTCTCTTCGCAGTCCTGAATGTCGTCATGGATGAGAGATGCCTTGTGGAAGCATTCCAAAGCCTCGCAAAGTCCGTCCACGGCAGATACGGAAGCGCCGCCGGACGCCAACTCAAACGCCGCCCTGCAAAGACGCGGCCGCAATCGCTTGCCGCCGCGTCCGCAAAACTCCATTGCTATCGAAGCGACACTCACTTGCCGAATACTTCGATCTCGATGTAGTTGTTGACCGGCTCAGACGAAGACCCGTTGGAGTAGCACCTCACGTAGCGGGCCTTGGTGAGCTTGCCATCGATCGGACGGCCATCGTTCCTCTCGCGGTACTCCTTGTCGGTGCCCTTGCCAAGCTTGGACGAGTTGTCATGGTCGTTGTTGAAGATCGTGGTGACGCCATTCTCGAACTTCTCGTCGTTGGAGAGCTGCACGACCACATCCTTGTATACGCGGTCGTCACCCTGATCGTGCCACACGCAAACGGCCGAAACAGTCTTCTCTGCGCCAAGATCGAGCTGTATCCACTGTAGACCGCCCGGAAGCTGGAGCATGCAGGTCGCATCGGGCGTCTTATCGCCATCGACCACGTACTCGTTATCGCCCGTGACGGATTCCTCTGACGTAGTGACCTTGGTGTCTTCCGTGGTTAGCTTCGAATCGTATCCCGCCGGAACCATGATGGGAGCGCGAAGCTTGCCTGGGCCCGGATCAGGCTCAAGGTTGTCACTCTTGATCTCCTTCGGCGTTCCGCTGGAGTGGGGCGGCGGCAAGACGAACTTTATGGCAACCTTCTCCTCGGCAAACAGGCCCGCAGTGACGGCCACCAGCGCAAATGCGATAAGCTTTTTCATGAATATGCTACCTTTCGTAAAAAACGCGCGTGATTGTATCAAATCCACCGTCCACAATCAACTTTTGATCGCAACTCAATGCGCCTCAAGCCAATTGCGGCCTACGCCTACAGTGGCTGCGATCGGCCCACCTACGTCCAGAGCACCGGCCATCTCTCGCCTCGCGATCTCCACTACCTGATCCACCTCGGCCTTGGGGACGTCGAAAAGAAGCTCGTCATGTATCTGAAGCACCATCTTCGCCTTTAGGCCCGCTTTCCTCATCGCCGTGGCGACACGCACCATTGCGAGCTTGATCATGTCCGCAGCGGTTCCCTGCACAGGTGTGTTTATGGCGTCGCGCTCGGCGGCCATCCGCGCCGTCGCGTTCCTCGAATTGATGTCACGAAGCGTACGGCGACGGCCAAGAAGCGTCTCCGCGTACTCGGTCTTGCGGGCCTTTGCGATGGCCTCGTCCATGTAGTGCCGCACCGACGGATACAGCCTGAAGTACGTGTCTATAAGCTCGGCAGCCTCCGTGCGCGTGACCTTCAGCCTCTGGGCGAGTCCGAATGCCGATATCCCGTATATGATCCCGAAGTTCACCATCTTGCATTTCGAGCGCTGCTCTGGCGTGACGTCCTCCGGCCTGACGCCAAAGACACGCGCCGCCGTATCCCGGTGGATGTCCTCGCCACGGATGAATGCGTCCTTCATGGCCTCGTCCCCGCTCATGGCCGCCATGAGGCGCAACTCTATCTGGGAATAGTCGGCGGATACAAGCATATGGTCGGCGTCTCGCGGGACCACTGCGGCACGGATGTTCTTGCCGCGTTCGGTACGCACCGGGATGTTCTGCAGGTTCGGGGAACTTGACGAAAGCCGACCCGTCTCGGTGAGCGATTGCGCAAAGGTGGTATGCACCCTCCCGTCTGATGGGTCGATGAACTGCGGCAGCTTCTCTACGTAGGTGGACTTCAGCTTGGAGCATGCACGGTATTCGAGAATGTCGAAAACGACGGGATGCAGCCCTATCACGCCCTGAAGCGTCTTCTCGTCCGTGGACCAATGTCCCTTCGTCGTACGCTTCACTCCTGCGGGATCGAGCTTGAGCTTGTCGAACAGCAGCTCGCCGATCTGTTTCGGCGAATCCACGTTCATTCCGGGATCGCCATACGACATGATCGACTTTACGAGTCCCTGTATCTCCCTGTCGAGCGAAACTCCGTAAGCCCGCAGCGCAGAGACGTCTATCTTTACTCCCGTCAGTTCCATGTCCGAAAGGATGTCCACAAGAGGCTCTTCGCTCTCTTCGAGAACCTTGAGAAGGCCGGCCTCCTTCACCTTCGGACGCAGCACATCCTCAAGCCGCAGGGCCACGTCCGCATCTTCCGCCGCATAGTCCTTCACCATTTCGGGGGGAATGTCCCGCATGTTCTTCTGTGGCCTTCCGCGCTCCTTCATGCCTATCAAGCTCTCTATCGGAATCGGCACGTAGCCCAGGTATTCCCTAGACATCACATCCATGCCATGCCTCGCGGCGGCATCCAGCACATAATGCTCAAGCATCGTATCGTGCACCACGGAACCGAAGCGTATGCCATACCGCTTCAGCAGCGTCATGTCGAACTTGGCGTTCTGCGCAATGAGCGTCCTCGACGGATCCGAAAACACGGCCGCGAACACCTGCACCATGTCCGTTGCGCGGATGGCCGTGGACGGCGAGAACGAAAAGAGGTCGCCCGAGGATGACAACGCCCCATCATGCGGCATGGACACGTACCAGGCACATCCGGGTTCAGTGGCAAAGCTCATCCCCACGATGTCGGCGGTACGCGCATCGGTGCCGGTAGTCTCAGTGTCGAATGCCACACGCGGCGCGGCCTCAAGGATCTTCGCGAGGGCACGGGCCTCGTCGATCGTCGTCACAAGGCCGTACTGGTGCGGCACATCGCGAATGGTAAGCAGCGTCGCCTCCGTCTCCGCCTTTCCTGCGGACGGCTTCTCCGTGCGCACATTGACAGGCGAAAGGTATATGCCGAACCTCTTGGCAAGGTTGTACAGCTCATACTTCACGCACACCGCCGTAAGCTTGTCCACATCTGGCGAGACGAGGCGGCACGAATCCCAGTCAACGTCTATCGGCACATCAGTGCGGATTGTCGTGAGGAACTTCGATACCTTCGCATCCTCCACCCCTGCACGGATTTTATCGCCTACAGATCCGGGTATCTCAGATGCGTGTTCGATGATCGCGTCTATAGATCCCCAGTCCCTGAGAAGCTGCGATGCGGACTTCTCCCCGATGCCCTTCACGCCCGATATGTTGTCCGCCGTGTCTCCGGCGAGTGCCAGATAGTCGATCATCTGCCTTGGAGAGGAAAGACCCCAGTGCTCCTTCACCTGCGCCTCTCCCAATATCTCCGACGGGGCCGAGCCCTTGCCCGGACGGAACAGGCGGATCTTGTCGGTGACAAGCTGGGCGGCATCCTTGTCTGGAGTGACTACATAGACGTTGTCGAAGCCATCTGCGGCCGCACGCACCGCAAGCGTCCCGATTATGTCGTCAGCCTCGAACCCTTGCTTGCGCAATACCGTAACGTTCAATGCGTCCGCAACCTCAAACGAATACGGGATGTTCGCCGCAAGGTCCTCCGGCATCTTCTCCCTGCGGGCCTTGTATTTTGGATAGGCCTCATGGCGGAATGTCTTGCCATCAGGATCCATGGCAAGCACTACATGGGTGGGCGACAGCTCCTTCAGCACAGCCATCATCCCGTTCACGAAACCAAGAAGAGCTGAAGTGTTTATCCCCGAATATGTCATGCGCGGCCTGTTCAAGAACACGAAGTGTCCCCGGTACAGGAAGGGCATCAGATCAATGACGCACAGCGTTCTCATAATGATGCCGATTATACCACACTTCAGCCGAAAGGGATGGCCGTGCAAAAACGCTCCGCGCCTCCGTGTGAGACATTCGAGTTCCAACTGAGATTTTTAGGCTAGACATTCCCTGCACACGCCGGTGATGCGAAGCTCAAGGTGGCGGTTCGTGCCGGCGATGCCTTCGGGCATTGGGATGCCATTCGGCATTGGGTAGTCGATTATCTTTCCGCAACGCTCGCAGATGAAATGCGCATGTGGACTCGCATTGGTATCGTACCTCGCGGACGCAAGCGAGTCCAGGCGGCCAATCAGGCCGACTTCGGCAAATTCGTTCAGGATGCGGTAGACTGACTCGCGGGTGATCGTCTGGATACTCTCCCTGACGCCCCCCCACACTTCGTCAACCGAAGGATGACCCTTTGCGGCGCGAACGGAGGCGAATACCGCCAGCCGCTGCGCCGTGCACTTGAACCCGTGTTCCCGGCAGAATGCCGGGAACGAATTCGGATTCATATCCCTGACCGAAGCCATTGGCACCAGATTACTTGAAGTAGCGGGACAGCAGCCCCTGGAAGGCCCTGCCGTGGCGAGCCTCATCCTTCGCCATCTCGTGCACCGTATCGTGGATCGCGTCGTAGCCAAGCTCCTTCGCGCGTTTGGCTATGGCAAGCTTGCCGGCCGTTGCGCCACATTCGGCATCGGCGCGACGCTGAAGGTTGACCTTCGTAGAATCCGTCACGATATCGATCGTCTTGCCGAGGAGTTCGGCGAACTTTGCGGCATGCTCGGCCTCCTCGAACGCAATGCGCTTGTACGCCTCCGCGACCTCTGGATACCCTTCACGATCCGCCTGGCGAGACATCGCAAGGTACATTCCTACCTCGGTGCATTCGCCGTAGAAGTGATCCTTGAGACCCTGCGTAACCTCCGCATCTTCAACGATGCCATCACCGACATGATGCTCGCAGAGGAAATTGAGGCCTTCCTCCTGCTTCTTGAATTTCGAGCCGGGAACGCCGCACTGGGGACATTTCTCCGGCGGCGTATCGCCCTCATGCACATAACCGCAAACGGGGCACACCCACTTTGCTGTAGCCATAACTTTTTGCCTTTCTTTTTGGTGGTTGAATGCAAATAAATATAGCATTTATTTATAGCCTGTCAAGTGCCCATTACAGAAAAAAGTTGGTAGTTGGTAGTGAATAGTGGATTTGCGATTTACGATTGCATTTTGATTGATTTGTGGAGAAATGCGAGAGGACTACAACTTGTTGCGCCCATTGCACTTCAAAAAACGAGGCCACCTGCAATCAGGTGGTCTCGCCTTTACAT
>CAVJWR010000025.1:0-724 GCA_963653155.1 Limosilactobacillus gorillae | reverse complement strand
GACCTTGCCCTCCTTGATGCGCTTTGCGATGACCTCTTCGGCGATGGACTTGGGCACCGCCTCGTACTGCTTGAAGATCATCGTGAACGTGCCGCGTCCCTGCGTGACCGTACGGATCGCGTTGGAGTAGCCGAACATCTCGCCGAGCGGGACGGTGGCCTTGATGAGCTTGAGGCCCGCACGATCCTCCATGCCCTCAACGCGTCCGCGACGCTGGTTGATGGATCCGTTCGCCGCGCCCATGTACTGGTCGGGCACTGCGACCTCAACATCCATCATAGGCTCAAGAAGCTGCGGCTTGGCCTTGAGGAAGCCCTGCTTGAAGCACTGGCGGGCGCACTCGATGAACGCGAATTCGTTCGAGTCGACCTCGTGGTACGAGCCGAAGTACACCGTGGCCTTTACGTCCACAACCGGGAATCCGCCGAGCGGACCGGCCTCAAGCGCCTTCTTGACGCCCTTCTCGACCGCCGGAATGTACTCTGTGGGAATCACGCCACCCTTGACCTCGTTGACGAACTCGAAGCCCTTGCCGGGCTCCTGCGGCTCAAGCTTGAGGCAGACGTGCGCGTACTGGCCGCGACCGCCGGACTGCTTGACATGCTTGTACTCGTTCTCGACAGGCACCGTGATCGTCTCGCGGTATGCCACCTGAGGCGCACCGACATCGCACGCAACGTTGAATTCACGTTTCAGGCGGTCAACGATGACCTCAAGGTAAAGC